>JAKBTL010000050.1 GCA_021844425.1 Actinomycetes bacterium
GCGGCCATCCGCTCCACGCACCCGTGGTCGGCATGGCGGCCACGCCCACAGGCAAGGGCTACTGGGAGGTGGCCTCCGACGGCGGCATCTTCAGCTTCGGTGCCGCCAGCTACTACGGCTCGATGGGGGAGAAGCCGACGGGAGCGCCGGTCATCGGTCTCGCCGTGACACCGAGCGGCAAGGGGTACTGGGAGGTGGCCTCCGACGGCGCGATCTTCAGCTTCGGCACCGCGCACTACGTGGGGGCGGCGAAGGTGATCGCGCCCGCCCGGCCGGCCACGCCACCGGCGAGCCCCGCTTCGACCCCGCCGGCGAGCCCCGCATCGACCGCTCCCTCGTCGCCGACGGCCAACCCGCCTGCGACCCCGCCGGCGGCCCCCCCGGCGAACGGTGCGCCGTCGGGCAACCCGTACGTGCCGCCGTCGAACCCGCCGGCCAACGTCGCGCCCGACCCTGCGTTCACCTTCCAGGCCGGCGCGAGCTACAGCTCGTCCTCCTCGCTCCCGTGCTGGCAGCTCGGGCAGGCCGCGTGGGCGCCGGACCCGAGCGCGCCTCAGTGCGTGGCGGCCGAGGTCGCGGCGACCGACAACGCCCGGGCGGCCGAAGGGCTCCCGCCGCTCCGCCTCCCGTCGAACTACGCGTCGCTCACCGCCCAAGAGCAGCTCTTCGTGCTCACCGACATCGAGCGGGTGAGCCGCGGGGAGCAGCCCGTGGCGGGGCTCTCTTCGATCGTCAGCCAGTACGCGCAGCAGGGCGCGCAGGCCGGCAGCGACCCGCACTTCACATTCGGTGCGATCGCGTCCTCGGACTGGTGGGGGTCCAACGTGGTGAGCGGCGCGCTCAACGCGCTCGACGCCAACTACACATGGATGTACCAGGACGGCTACGGCGGCGACAACGTCGACTGCACCTCCCCGGGGGCGAGCGGGTGCTGGGGGCACCGCGACAACGAGCTCACCTCGAACTACGGCGGCACGCTCGTCATGGGCGCCGGAGAGGCCCCCCAGTCGACCGGGCTCGAGACCTTGAGCGAGCTGCTCGTCGTCGTCGCCAACCCTGCCGACGTGCCGCCCCTCTACTACACCTGGTCGGACGCGGTCGCAGCAGGCGCCGGCGGTTGAGCGCGGAGGGTCACCGGTGGCCGGTCGCCAGCGCTCCCCCAAAGCCTGGCGGCCGGCCCGCCGGGAGGGCGCCGACCCGAGCGCGCGCACCGTGGCCTCGGGAGCACTGGACCGTCAACCGGTGCACTCGTTGAGCGCGTCGATGAGCGCCCGCAGGCGGGCGAAGTGGAGCTTGTCGAAGCGGAAGGCCACGCGGGGGAGCTCCACGTGGTCGTTGCCCGAGCGCTCGGGCGGGAACGGCGACGCCGGCCGGATCGACCCCGACACGACGATGTCGGCGAACCGGCGGTTCAGGTCCTGGAGCTCCGCCTTCGTCGGCATGACCTGGAGCCGCACCACGAGCAGGTCGCCCACCCAGCGGCAGGAGTGGTAGTTCCGGTAGAAGCCGAGCACCTCCTCGGCCGCCTCCTCGACGCTGCTCACCACCTTGAACAGCACCACGTCGTCGGGGGAGACGTACCCGGGTCGCACCACCTGCTCGTCGATGAACCGGCGCCACCCGTGCCAGTAGGTGCCGCCGGGGGTCTCGACGAGGACCACGGGGGCGGGCTCGGCCTTGCCGGTCTGGAGCAGCGTGAGCAGCTCGTAGCACTCGTCGAGCGTGCCGAAGCCGCCCGGCAGCACCGCGTAGGCGTGCGACTCCTTGATGAGCATCAGCTTGCGGGTGAAGAAGTACCGCATCTCCACGAGCTTCGGGTCCTGCGCGATGAACGGGTTCGCCCCCTCTTCGTGGGGGAGGCGGATGTTCACCCCGAACGAGTGCGCCCGCCCCGCGCCCTCCGAGCCCGCCTGCATGATGCCGGGCCCCGCGCCGGTGACCACCATCCAGCCGGCACCCGCGACCCGGGCCGCGAGGTCCCGGGCGAGCACGTAGACCGGGTCCTCCCGGCGCGTGCGCGCCGAGCCGAACATGGTGAGCTTGCGCACCGAGCGGTAGGGGCGGAAGACGCGGAACGCCTCGGCCATCTCGCCGAAGGCCGCGTCGGCGATCTTCAGGTCCCCGACGTCGGTGTCGACGTGGGTGAGGGCGAAGACGGTCGCGAGCATCGAGCGCAGGAGGTCGCGTTTGGCTGCCGGGAGCTCCATTCCCGAGGCGAGCTCCTCGAACGCCTCCTCCAGGATCTGCGGGGAGGGCGTCGCCGAGGCCGGGAGGACCTCGTCGGACGCCGTCACCGCCCGACCGCGGGCTCCGGCTCGACCCGGCCGTAGAGGGTGGTGCGCTGCACGAGACGGCGCCCGAGCGGCTCGACGAGCTCTGCGAGCTCTTCCACGCCCATTCGCTGGCCGTGCGAGGCCCCCGCGGCACGCGAGATGTTCTCGTCCATGAGGGTGCCGCCGAGATCGTTCGCCCCCGCGCACAGGAGCTGGCGCGCGCCCTCCCGGCCCATCTTCACCCAGGAGACCTGGACGTTGTCGATCGCCCCGTGGTACGCGATCCGCCCCACCGCGTGAATGAGCAGCGCCTCGCGGAAGGTCGGCCCGCGCCGCGCCCGGTGCTGGAGGTAGATGGGCGAGGCCATGTGGACGAAGGGGAGCGGGACGAACTCGAGGAACCCCCCGGTCTCCTTCTGGAGCGCCCTGGTGCGCAAGATGTGGCGCGCCCAGTGGCGCGGCCGCTCCACGGCGCCGAACATGATCGTCACGTTGGAGAAGAGCCCGACCCGGTGGGCGGTGCGGTGCGCCTCCAGCCACTCTGTGGTCTTCACCTTGTCGGGGCAGAGGATCTCTCGGATCTCGTCGTCGAGGATCTCCGCCGCGGTGCCCGGCAGCGTCTTCAGCCCGGCCTCCTTCAGGCGGCGCAGGTAGGACTCGAGCGGCTCGCCGAGCCGCTTCGCGCCTTCGGTCACCTCGAGCGCGCTGAACGCGTGGATGTGGATCCGATCGGACCCCGCGCGCACCGCGCGGACCACGTCGAGGTAGTAGTCGCCGTCGAAGGAGGGGTGGATGCCGCCTTGGAGGCAGACCTCGGTCGCCCCGAGCGCGTCCGCCTCGGCGACCCGCCGGGTCACCTCCTCCAGGTCCATCAGGTAGGGCTTGCCACGAAGGTTGAGCGAGAGCGGCCCCTTCGAGAAGGCGCAGAACCGGCACTTGAACGTGCAGACGTTCGTGTAGTTGATGTTGCGGTTCTCGACGAAGGTGACCTCGTCGCCGGAGACCTCCTCGCGGAGCTGGTCGGCGAGGGCGGCGACCGCCCGCACCTCGGGGCCGCGCGCGCCGAAGAGCGTCACGATCTCGTCCTCGCCGACCTCCTGGCCGAGGACCACGCCGGCGAGCACCTCGCCGACGGCGCTGCGCCCGGAGGCGAGCGGGCCGGGAGCCGTGAGACGCGCCGGCGCGCCCGGCAGGTCGACGAGCGCCGGAGGAGGCGTCTCGCCGCCCGAGCACCACTCGTCGTCCCTCGCCAGGCACTCCGCGTCGCACGCGTCGAGCACCGGGAAGCGCATCGCCTCGTCGAGCCACCGCTCCGGCTCGGCGGCGAGCTCGGGGTAGATGGTGAGGCGCGCGGCGAGCGCGAAACCCGCCGCCTCGGTGGCCTGCCTGAGCGCGTCGAGGGCAGGCCAGGGACGCTCGGGGTTCACGTGGTCGAGGGTCACCGGCGAGACCCCGCCCCAGTCGTCGATCCCCGCGCCGAGCAGCGCCGCGAGGTCCTCGGAGAGGTTCGGCGGCGCCTGCAGGTGGACGTCTTCGGGCAGGAGGAGGCGCGCCGCGGCGATCGTCCAGACGAGCTCGGCCTCCGGGCACGCGGGGTGCCGCGCCATCGCCGTGCCAGGCTTCGGCACGAAATTCTGGACGATCACCTCCTGGACGTGCCCGTGGCGCAGGTGCGCGTCGGCGATCGCAGAGAGCGCCGCCAGCCGGTCGGCACGGTCCTCGCCGATGCCCACGAGGATGCCCGTCGTGAACGGGACGGCGAGCTCGCCTGCCGCCTCGAGCGTGGCGAGCCGGCGTGCCGGCTCCTTGTCGGGGGCGCCTCGGTGGGCCTCCAGGTCCGGACGGAGCGATTCGAGCATCATGCCCTGGCTCGCGCTCACCGCGCGCAGGGCTGCGAGGTCGTCGCCCGAGAGCGCGCCGGCGTTCGCGTGGGGGAGGAGCCCGGTCTCCTCGACCACCGCCCGGCAGCACGCCACGAGGTAGTCCACCGTCGAGGCGTAGCCGTGGTCGGCAAGCCAGCGGGCCGCGACGTCGTAGCGGTCCTCGGGGGCCTCGCCGAGCGTGAAGAGCGCCTCGCGGCACCCCGCGTCCCGGCCGCGCCGGGCGATCTCGACGACCTCGTCGATCGACAGGTAGGGCGAGGCGAGGCGCGCCGGCGCCTTCGCGAAGGTGCAGTAGCCGCAACGGTCGCGGCAGAGCATCGTGAGGGGGATGAACACCTTCGGGGAGTAGGTGACCCGCGAGCCGTGCGCCCGGTCGCGCACCGCCGAGGCCGCGGCGAGGAGGTCGCCCAGGTCGGCGGCGAGGAGCTCGGCGTGCGAGGGGGGCGTCCAGGCGTTGTCGCGGGCGCTGTCGTGGGCCTGGTCGCGGGCGCTGTCGTGGGCCTGGTCGCGGGCGCTGTCGTGGGCCGCCGCGCCGGAGGGTCGCAAGGGGGTCTCGGCGCTCATAGCTCGGGGATCCTCCACGAGTCGCCCGAGCGCTCGAGCAGGAGGTCGGCGATGTGGGGCCCCCAGGTGCCCGCTCGGTACAGGTGCAGCCCTCCGCCCCCGGGCTCGGACCACGCCTCGAGGTACGGATCGACGATCCGCCAGGCCTGCTCCACCTCGTCGGTGCGGATGAAGAGCGTCGCGTCGCCGCACATCGCGTCGTGGAGGAGCCGGGAGTACCCGTCGCCCCCGCGCTCGTCGCCGAACGCCCGCTCGTAGAGGAAGTCCATCGACACCGACTGCACCCGGAACTCCTCGCCGGGGACCTTCGCGCCGAAGTGGAGGCTGATGCCCTCGTCGGGCTGGATGCGCAGCACCAGCGTGTTGGGCCGGAGCTGCCGGGCGAGCCCGCCGTCGAAGGCGAGGAACGGGACGGAGTGGAACTGGAGCGCCACCTCGGTCACCCTGGCGGGCAGGCGCTTGCCCGTCCGCACGTAGACGGGGACGCCGGCCCACCGCCAGTTCTCCACCCTCAGGCGCAGGGCCACGTAGGTCTCGGTCACCGAGCCCGGCGCGACCCCCTCCTCCTCGCGGTAGCCGGGCACCGCGACGCTGTCGACGACGCCCGCGGTGTACTGCCCGCGCACGGACTTGTCGACCGCCTCGTCGGGGGTGGGGATGTCGACGGCCTTCAAGAGCTTCACCTTCTCGTCGCGGATGTGGGTGGCGTCCATGCCCGTGGGCGGCTCCATCAAGGTGAGCGAGAGCACCTGCATGACGTGGTTCTGCACGATGTCGCGCAGCGCGCCGGCGGTCTCGTAGAAGCCGCCGCGGTGCTCGACGCCGATGCTCTCGGCGACGGTGATCTGCACCTGCTCCACGTACCGGCGGTTCCACACCGGCTCGAAGATCGCGTTGGCGAAGCGGAGCGCGAGCACGTTCTGGACCGTCTCCTTCCCCATGTAGTGGTCGATCCGGAAGACCTGCTCCTCTGCGAACGCACGGTGCACCGCCGCGTCGAGCTCGAGCGCGCTCTCGAGGTCGCGCCCGTAGGGCTTCTCCACGAGCAGCCGGGCGAACTCGCCGCCGTCGCCCGGCACGTTGCAGCCCTCCTTCGCGAGCGCCTCGGCGATCATCCCGAACGCCTCGGGGATCGTGGCGAGGTAGTACAGCCGGTTGCCGCGCGTGCCGTAGTTCTGGTCGGCCTCGGCGAGCAGGCCCTTCAGCCGGTCGAAGGTCTCGGTCGACGCGTACTCGCCCGGCACGTAGCGGAACCGCTCCACGAGCTTGCGCCACCTCTCACCGGCGTAGGGCACGTCCTTCATCGCCGCTCGCCGGAAGTCCTCGTCGCTCCACTCGGTGCGGGCGACGCCGATCACCGTGAACTCGTCGGCGAGCCTCCCCCGGTCCGCCAAGTCGGAGAGCGCGGGGAGGATCTTCCTCGACGTGAGGTCCCCGGACGCCCCGAAGATGACCATCGCGAGCGGCGGGGTCCGCTCCGGCGGCGCGCTCGGCGCGGCGGGGACCACGAGGCGGTTCACGGTCGGGGGGGCGCCTGCGGCGCCCACCCGGCCGGGTG
>JAKBTL010000130.1 GCA_021844425.1 Actinomycetes bacterium
CGCTTCTCGATGCGCGCGGCGCACGACGCACAGGTCATCCCGCCGATGGCCAGCTCGACGTGGTCGCGGGCTACCGAGCCCTCCTTCGCCTTCGTGCCCGTGGCGACCGTCATCAGATCTCCATCACGGGCACGTTGCAGGTGGCGGTCTCCGGCATGGTGCGCTCCTTGGTCATAATATACCCCTATATGGTATCCATCGGGGTGGGATGCGGGTCCGCCGGCCCCACAGCCGCACGCAGCGCCCGGGTCGCCGAGGCCACCTGGGTCACGACGTCGGGCCACCAGAGGTCGTCCTCGATCGTCTTCTGCGGGCCGCGCACCTGGCCTGCGATCTTGCACAGGCGTGCGACGTAGTCGTCGTTGCCCGACGCGTACCCGCACACGGCTCGCGACGACCCCGGGGCCGATGGGGCGCTGCATTCGTGGGTGGCGGGCTCCTCGACGCGGACGGTCATCGCCGGTCCCTCGTTCCCGCAGGCTCCTTGTCGCTCGTGGGCTGGTCCGGCTGACCGGTCATGAGATCGCGAAGGCGCCGGTACTCCTCGGCGTCGATCTCGCCCCTTGCCAAGCGTTCGTCGAGGATGCGCTTGGGGTCACCGCTAAGCCGCTCGGAACCGGGGCGCCGCACGACGCTCGTCACGAAGTACCAGATCGCCCAGATCACAAGTCCCCAGAAGGCGACCATGCCGAGCGCTCCGAGCAGCCAGCCCCACCACTGCACCCCTCCTCCCCAGTACCACATCATCGAGACCACCTCCTTCGTCCGGGGCATGCTCCCCGAACCTGCTCTCAGCCTGGCGCCGGATACCCCCGCCGGGTAGGGCCATTGGTCGGGTTCCGGTGGGGACGTATGGCCCTACCCCCCGGGCTCATGCGGGCGCGCGTCGCCGGCAGCCAATTCCTCCGCCGAGCGGCCGCTGAGCGAGCCGAGGAGACCTTGGCCGGCCGTCCGAGCGAACGGTTCGCCGAGGTTGCCGGCGTGGTCCACGGCGGCGGCGGCCGGGCACGCCGGACCGGTGCCGCGTTCGCGGAGTCGCTGGCGTCGGACCGCGACGGTCGGTGACGCTCACCGACGCTGCCCGCTGATCGCGATCATCGACGCCGACGAAGCCGACCACGCTTCGTGCGTCGATGCCCTCGATCGAACGACGATCCCTCTCGTCACGACGTGGCCGGTGAGCACCGAGGCGATGTACCTGCTAGCTCGGGCCGGCGGCATTCGAGCCCAACAAGCACTCTGGCGCCTGGTGCGAACCGACCTCCTCGTCGCTGCGGACCTCTCTTCGTCTGCCGTCCGAGATCCTCGTCGAACAGCGTGATGCACTCCGCCGCCGCCGCCGCCGCCGCCGCGGGCTCGACAGCAGACGATCCCCGCACCCGGCTCTTCAGGCGGCGCCTCCTCGCATGAGCACGAGCCTTGGTCCGGAGCTCTCGGCGAGCACCCGCGCCTCGGCCTGACCCAGGCACCAGTCGACCCCGCCCTTCTCGAGCTCGCCGTTCCCCTTCTCGGTGCACACAGCGATGAGTGCCGGGATCATCTGCGCCCGGGTCGCCGCGTCCATCTCTTGGAGTCGTTGGACGACCGACCACCACATCTTCCTCGAGAAGTGTCTCGGACGCTCGAGGGTCGGGTCGGCGGCGGCGGCCTCGGAGATCAGGCTCTGGTACGTCGCCTTGGCAGAAGAAGGAGTGGCGGCCAGTTTCTTGCGCTTGGGTGGCTCCGGCCACTCCTCGTCGTCCTCGTCCTCGTCCTCGTCCTCGTACCAGCTACCACGCCAGTCCCACCTCGCTGAGTGACAGGAGTCGCATTCCCTGAACCAAGGCGCCGTCGGCTTGCCACAGCTCCCGCAGCGCTTGACCCCGCCCACGATCGCCGAGGCAAGAAGTTGCCTCGCCTTCTCGGTGCAGCGCTCCTCGAAGGCACACGCCTGGGCGTGAGTGATCCCGCCGGCGCCGGGGAAGGCGAGGGTGAACCACCGCAGTCCCGCCGCCCTACGTGCCACCCGTTCGACCGCTTCGAGCGACCCGCCCGGGACTCCTGAGACGAGCGGCTCGAGCGACAGCCCCTCTGCGACCGCTCGCGCACAGTCGCCGAGGAGCCTGGCGTCTCCCTCGTCGTCGGCGTCGAGCGGGGAGCGGGTGAGGCGCCAGGCGTCCTCCAAAGGGAGCTTCTTCAACACCTTCTCTGCCTTGAGCACGCCCAGACGTCCAAGAAGCGGGGCGACCGGGGAGATCGACACCCAGGGGGCGTCTTTCACGAGTGACCACGCGACCCGCTTCCACGCGACGAGGTGCTCGGGCAGATCACTCGCCGACTCGCAGCCGAGCTGCTCCAAGGACGGCCCGAGCATGGCCTTCTCGACCTTGCGGTAGCCGACGACGACACCTTCGATCGGCACCCTGGGACCGTCCGAAAGACGCGTCACCACCTTGGGGTCCGGGACAAGCCCAGGAACTCCCTTCACCCAGCCCACCACTCCCTTTGGCTCCATGCCATACCGGCCGGCACGCCCCCCGATCTGGGCGACCTCGTGGAGGTGGAGCGGCCGGCGCCTCTCCCCGTCGAACTTGTTCGTCTCGCAGAAAAGGACGTGGGAGACGGGGAGATTGATCCCGTGGCCGATCACGTCGGTCGCGACGACGACGTCGGCCTCACCCGAGACGAACCGGGCGACCTCCGCACGGCGGACCGCCGGCGGCATCGCCCCGTAGAGAACCGCCACCGACCGGCCGGCGTGCTGCAGCATGCCGGCGACGTGCAGGACCGCCTTCCTCGAGAAACAGACGAGCACCGACCCGCGTGGCGCGCTCTCCAGGGTGAGCGGTTGGCTGCAGACCGACAGTGGGCAAAGCCGCTCGTGGAAGACGACCTCTGCATCGGGGAACGCCGCACGGACGAGCGGGAGCGCGTCGGGAGCACCGCAGAGCCGGATCTCTTCGTACTCGGCGCCGGCGAGGAGCCTCGTCCACGCCCAACCACGCTCCTCGTCGTCCGCCCACTGGACCTCGTCCAAGACCAGGATCTCGCCTCGCATGGGCGCCATCTCCGCCGTGCAGCAGACGATGGAGGCCGCCTCTGTGACGCGCTCCTCCCCGGTCACGAGACCGACCGCCCCTTCCCCGAGGCGGGCCGTGAGCCGCTCGTACGCCTCGTAGGCGAGCATGCGGAGCGGTGCTGCGTAGGTGCCCCGCCCAGCCTCTGCGAGCGCCGTCAGCGCGTCGTGGGTCTTCCCTGAGTTGGTGGGGCCGAGATGGGCCACGACTCGTACCGGCGGCCGGCGGCGCACTGGAAGGGCAGCACCGACAGCGTCGGCGACCCGGGCATTTCGCTCGGCGGCAGTAGTGGCACGCTGACGACGCCGTAGGCGGGCCTGAACTAGCCACTCCGGCGCGTTGCCCGCGATACGGGCCACCTCGGCGAGCGGGTACTTCCGGTAGGGAGCCTTGTACGCCCGTGGGACGCGGGTGGACTGGAGCAGCTTCTTCTCCGCGGCGTCGCGCACCGCTGACTCCCCGATGCCGAGCACCTCCGCCACCTCGGCGGTGAACAGCCAGGACCTCTGCTCGGAGATGGCGTCGAGCCCGAGACGGACACGCAGGCCGTTCGAGGCCACGGTCTCGGCACGCCGTCGCTCCTCGGCCTCATTCGCTTGTCGTGCGCGCTCGGCCGCCTGCTCGGCTGCCAGACGCTCCTTCTTCGCCGCCCGCTCCGCTGCCCGATGCACACGGGCCAGGAAACGCACCGGGGCATCCCGGCGCTCGGCAACCAGTTCGTCGAGGCAGGCGTGCGTCCGGCCGGACTTGGTGAGCTCCATCGCGACTGGGTCCTCGACCGAGCATGCCCGGCCGAAATCCCCCAGCTCCAAGTGCGTCCTCCCCTCCAAGAGCTTGGTGAGCCGCTCCTTGGGATAGCCCGAGGAATGCAGCGAAACGACCGTCTCCCTGTTGGGCCTCTCCGGCACGATGCCACAGTGCGGATGGGCGTCCAGCGCATCAAGGAGGTCGTGGGCGCTCGTGGGCGCCAGCGCCTTCAGCCCGCCCCACGTGAGTGTGCCCGTCGACCATCCCTCGAGCTTCGAGGAGAGCGCGGCTTCTACCCGCCTCCGACGTTCTTCGCTTTGGCTCTCCCGCAAGCGCTTCATGACAGTGACTGGCTGGGCGAAGTTCTCGAGCACCAGCATCGCGGTGGCCGGGTCGACCCGCTCCTCCAACATGCCCTGGATCTGGTCGTGATGCTTGGGCGTCGCGCCAGCGAGGCATTGCACGAGGAGGTCGCGCGAGACGCTCTCTCCGGACATGACGCGCTGGCGCACCGCCGCCCGATGCTCCTTGCGCTCCTGCTTCGTCTCGCTCACGGATGGCAACTCTCACTCCTCATGGCCGGGTGCACAGGCCACCAGGGACAGCCTACTGATGGGGTATGACTGCCCTCCGGGGAGCCCTCCGGGGAGCCCTCCGGACCGTCTGCCTGCGCATCCGGGACGGGATGCTCGAGATCGCTGAGGTCGCCCGAGCCGTTGCCGACTGGGAAGATCCCGAAGCGGGAGTTGCTGATGCGCTGCGGCGCTATCTCGATGGCTGATGCCTCAGCCTCGAGGGTGACGCCAGGTAGATGCCACGCCGCCACGCCCCACTCCAACCGGTGGCACGGCCGGCCGGCCCAGGATCATGGTGACACAGGTATATGCCCCCGCCGTCCAGGACTCGGACCTTCTCGTGCGCCTACTGTGCCGAGACGTACACCGTCCCATTCACCAGGCGATCGTCGCCGTCCTACTACGCAGTCGCGCACCGCCAGGCCGCGTGCCGAGAGCGCCGGGGCGTCGGCCGAACGACGGCTCGCGTCTCCCGGATGACGTTGCACGACCAGATCCACGCGATCCGGATCGCGTTGGAAGAAGCGGCCGCAGCGAAGACGTGGCCGGAGGCACGACGGGCGTTCGCCGGGGTCGCGGCGAGCCTCGAGCGACAGGACGGCACGCGATGACAGTGCCGAACAGGCAGCGCCGCCGCACCAGGGGCGAGGGCGGGATCCGCAAGCGGCCAGACCGCCGCTGGGAGTGGTCGATGCGCCTCCCGGTCGGCGCTCGGAAGACGGTGTATGGGCGGACGAAGCAGGATGCCGCGACCGAACTGCGCAAGGCGCTGCACCACCGCGACACCGGCCTCCCACCCGAGGACGGTCGGCTGACCGCTCGCGAGCTACTGGACCGCTGGCTCACGTCGCAACGATCGGCCGATCGTTCAGCGAACACGGTCGACAACTACTCGTGGGCGGTCGCGCGAATCTCCGCCGTCGTCGGTCGTGTACAGCTCACTCGCCTCGGGCCTGATGACGTTGAGGGGTTCCTGCGCGCCGAAGTCCCGTGTGGCCTTTCGCGTAGCAGCTTGCGGCGGCTGCACAACGTCTTCGAGGTCTTCGAGGTCTTCGAGGTCGCGCTGCGCTTCCGCGAACGGCGCGGGCTCGTGGCGCGCGATGGTCGCCAGCGGCCTCATGCTCGGTCTGTGTCCCGGCGAGCTCACCGGCCTTCGCTGAGAGGACGTCGACCTCGACGCCGGGCAGTTGCGCGTGGGTGCGTCGCTCAAGCGTGAGGGCCGCCAGCTGCGCCTCGGCGACGTGAAGCGCCCCTGCGCCGGGGGGCGCACGATCGACCTGCCACCGGCATTCCTTGGCCTGCTGCGCGAGCACCGCAGCAGCCGGGTCCGCGAGTGGCTGGTCGCCGGCCCGGCGTGGATCTATGGCGGCTACGTCTTCGCAAGCAAATTTCGAACGCCGCTCGACCCAGCCAACGTGCGTCGGCTCTTCCGCCGGATCGGCGAGCCAGCCGGCATCGGGGCGGTCGTGCCGTACCAGCTCCGCCACACCGCGGCCAGCTTGCTGCTCGACAACGACGCCACGATCGAAGAGGTGACTCCTCCCCGGCCCGAAGGCCGGGGCTTCGGTGGCGCTGCTCACGCCACTGTGCGTTCGACACGACCGGCAGGGTGTTGTCCCGCCGGGGCTACTCGCTTCACGGAACCGCCTACGCCTCGGGGGGCGTGACTCGGCTTGCGCCTGCCCGTGCTGTTCGCCGCTCGTCCAGCGGCAGTGAGCTCGTGTGCTCCTCGTCGTTCGATGTTGATGGCTGCCGCCTTGTCCGCATGGGCTTGGTGCCCGCAGTGG
>JAKBTL010000061.1 GCA_021844425.1 Actinomycetes bacterium
ATGCCGGTCGTCGCTTCCGCTTCCTCGTCCGTGACCGCGATGGAAAGTTCACCTCGTCGTTCGACACGGTGTTCGCCTCCGTCGGCATCAAGGCCGTCAAGACCCCGGTCCGCGCCCGACGGGCGAACGCGTACGCGGAGCGCTGGGTGCGCACCGTCCGGGCTGAGCGCCTCGACCACCTGTTGATCTTCGGCCGACGCCACCTGGAGTCGGTCCTCTCCGAGTACGTCGATCACTACACCCGGGCTCGCCCCCATCGCGACCTCGACCTTCACACGCCTCAGCCCATTCCGGCTGCCAACCGCACCGGGGTACTCCGGCGACGCGACGTCCTCGGCGGCCTCATCCCCGAGTACGAGGTCGCCGCCTGACCAAGCAGGCCCCCTCCACCCGGACACCTTCCGATCCATCGCGCCAACCGTTGCGCCGCATGCAATGGATCGGCATCGAGGAAGCCACAGCCGCCGCGTTAAGCGGCAGCGCTCTCGGTCAGTGCCACACGCCGCGAGCGTTACCGGTCTGAGTGCGTCGGATCGAATTGTTGGACCCTTCAGGAAGCGCTCACGGCGCCACCCACTCTGGATGCTCCTTCCAGACAGGAGGTTGTCGGCGGCGCTTCGGGTCGGTCTCGCGCAGCGACACGAGGAGGAGGACTCCCGACGTTCCGACGAGGGCGACGCCGGCCCAGATGGCGGCCGTGATGCCGCCGATGAGGGCGATACCACCGAGCACCAGCGGGCCGAGCGCGTAGCCGCCGTCACGCCAGAGCCGGTAGACGCCAAGGGCGCCGCCGCGCCAAGCCGGGTCTGCAGTGTCGCCGACGGCGGTGAGGAGATTGGGATAGGCGAGGGCCATGCCGACGCCCATGAGCGCGGCCCCGGCGAACCAGGCACCGTGCGCCGAGGTGGCGACGAACAGCGCGAGGCCGCCGGCGATGAGGAAAGTGCCGGCGGTGATGGGCAGCTTGCGGCCGATGCGATCGGCCAGCGCGCCGGCTGCTACCTGACCGATCCCCCACACCCAGGCGTAGACGCCGACCAAGACACCGACCTCGGCGAGCGACACCCCTCGGTGAACCAGGTAGAGCGGGAAGAAGGCCGCAACCAGGCTGTCGGCGAACTTGTTGAAGAGCCCGGCCTGGCACACCGCCAGCATCGAGCGGTCGTGCCAGCTCATGTAGGCGGCGAGCCGGCGAAGGCGTGGCGCGCGCGCATGCATCCCAGAAGGGATGCTGCCGGAACCGCCTCCCTGGGCTGCGGACTCCGAGCGGGCGAAGGGAAGGGTCTCCCTGGCGGGGCCAACGGTGACGAGCATGCCGAGCGCGACGACACCGAGCGCAAGCAGGTAGGGAGTGGGGCGTAGCCCGTAGGAGGAGACGAGGAGCCCCGCGGCGAAGCCGCCGAGACCGACGCCGATGTAACCCGCCGACTCGTCGACCCCGACCGCCAACCCCCGGTTGGTCGGGCCCACCAGGTCGATCTTGGCGGTGACCGACATCGTCCAGGTGAGCGCCTGGTTCACCCCCAAGAACAGGTTGGCCACGATCACCTGCCACCAGGCGGTGGCGAAGATGATGATCAGCGCGTAGGGCACGGCGAAGGCCCACCCGACGAGCAGGATGCTCTTTCGGCCCCGGCGGTCCGACAGGCGCCCGGCGACAAGGTTCATCACCGACTTCACCACCCCGAAGGCGGAGATGAAGCTCACGGTGTAGAGGACCGAGGTGATCCCGAAGGCGTGGCGGGCGAGGGGTGGCAGTGCCACACGTTCGACGCCGATGGTCATGCCAATAAGCAGCGTGATGGCGGTGAAGACGGAGAACTGCAACCAGTTCTCCCGAAGCCCCAGGCGGTGCCCGGTCGGCAACGCCAGGTCGCTCACGGGTTATCGTGGTCGAGGGCCGCCCAGCCCTCCCAACCGTCGTCGACGACGATGAGCTGGCTGTGGCCGGCGCGCTCGAAGAGGCTGGCACCGAGCGTGGCGCGGTAGTCGTGCCCGCAGTGCACGGCCAACGCCATCCCCCGGGGCAGGTCGGCATTCGCCACCGGGATGTCGTGGGCGGGGATATTGACGCTGCCGGGAACGTGAGCGGCGTGCCACTCGGCGGCTTCGCGCACGTCGACGACGGGAAGGAGCTCGTCGGCGTCGAGGCGCTCGGCGAGGTATGCCACCGAGATGGTCTCGTAGCTCACGAGCTCGCGCCCCGCTGCCCTCCAGGTTTCGACACCGCCCTCGAGGAAGCCGACAACACGGTCGTAGCCGATACGCGCCAGCTGCCGGGTGGCTTCGGCCACCTGGTCAGCATCAGCAGCGCCCACATCGCCCGAAGCAGCCGCGTCGGCCACGAGCACGAGCGGTCGCTCGGGACCGACCAGCCAGCCCACCCAGCCGGCAACGTTGCCGTCTGCTCCGGCCGCAAGGCTCTTCGGGATGTGGCCGGCTCGAAAGGCAGCGGCCGGACGCACGTCGACCATGAGCGCACCCTGGGCGAGCCAGGTGTCGACCTCGCCGAGGTCGAGAGGCGGGGGGACAGGGGGCCTCGGGCCGAGCAGCGGCGCCCCGGCCTGGTTGAGGCTGCGCATCCGGGCGTAGTAGGAGGGATAGGTGCCGGCGGTCAGCGCTCGGATCACGAACTGGCGAGAGGAGCGGGCGCTCGCAAGTGGGTTCGCGGCCCGCTCGGCGCCAATCGTCGTCGTCATCTCGGTCCCGGCACCGGCCGCACAGAACGAGCCGCCGCCGTGGGTCGGGTAGACCACCACGTGGTCGGGAAGCTCCAAGATCTTCTCTTTGAGCGTCCGCTCCAAGTCGTGGGCGAAGCGCCAGGAGAGCGCCGGGCCGAACAGGTCAGTGCGCGCCGCGGTGCCGACCATGAGCGCCCCACCTGAGAACAGTGCCTGAGGCTCGCCGGCGGGATCGACGAGGACGTACGCGACATGCTCGGGGGTGTGCCCGGGGGTCCCGAGCACCCGGAGCCGCCACGAGCCCACCTCGATCTCGTCCCCGTCACCGAGACGCTCGTAGGGATAGCGCAGCCCTGCCGCACCGCTCGCCCCGAGGCGCGCGCCAGCCGACGCCACCAGCTCACGTGCACCAGAGACGAAGTCGTTGTGCACATGGGTCTCGAGCGCCCAGGTGAGCTCGACCGATTCGCCGGTCGCGACGTCGAGGTACTGGCCGACGTCGCGGACCGGATCGACCACCACCGCCACACCCGAGTCGCGCTCGATCACGACATGAGCAGCGTTGCCGAGCTCGGCGCTGCGAAGTGAACGAACCTCTATTCTCACGGCGACCACCTCATCATCAACTCCTCGTATGAGTGCTTGAGTATAAGATCGCTGCCGAACCTTCCAGCATCCCCACCGGATTTACGGGGAAGTCCCCAGTCGCCGCACGGCACCCCGTCGGCGACGGGACCGGGCGGGTCGGGCAGGCAGCTCGCCCGGGTCGTCACCCACGGCAACGGGAAGCCCGGCCCGGCGCCACTCGGGGAAGCCGCCCTCCATGTGCAGCGCGGCGAAGCCGGCACCGCGCAGGACCCGCACCGCGGCCGGAGCAAAGACGCAGTACGGCCCACGGCAGTAGGCCACGACGTCGATGTCCGCAGGAAGCGCCCCGAGCACCGTATGGAGCTCGTCGAGGGGAACCGAGCGAGCCCCGGGAATGTGCCCGGCGCGGTACTCGGTCACCGGACGCACGTCGAGGACGGTCACTGCACCTGCACGCAGCCGTTCGAGAAGCTCTGCGCGTCCGACCACCTCGAGGTCCGCCACCGGGCCGAGGTAGGCGCCGGCGAGGTGGCCGACATCGTCACGGTCGACCGCAGCCACCTTACGCAGTGCCGACCACAGATCCTCGACCTCCTCCCCGGCCAGGCGGTAGTAGATCCTGGTGCCCTCCCGACGTGAGCGAACCAGTCCGGCGCGGGCCAAGGCACGCAGGTGATGCGACGCATTCGCCATGCTCTGTCCGATCTCGCCCGCCACCTCGTCGACGGAGCGTTCGCCTTGGGCCAAGAGGTCCACGATCTCCACCCGACGCCCCGCCGACAGCGCCCCGGCAACTTCGGCCAGCGCGTCGAACAGCGCTCTCTTAGCTGCTCGGGTGCCGACTCCTCCGGTGTCCGTCTCAACTACTCTCATGAGTACTTGACAATAACAGCTCAAGACGAGTGCGGAACTTGCCCGAAGCATCGCCATCCCCCAAGGCCCGCGACGTCTACACCTCCCCATCAGTGTCGGTCACACCAAGACCACTTCAACGCCGGTCCTCCGGGGCGCCGCCACCGTCGAGATCTGGTTGATCAGGGCAGTGCATACGCATGCCCTATGCATGCACACGCAAGACCGCCTCAAAGGACGACACCGACGTGCCGGTCGCCGCGGAACCGCAGCTCACCAGCCACATCTCGCCGCGCACACCCTGCATACGCATGCGTACGCAGGATTGATAAGGCCCCGAGAAACACCCCCGAGAAACTCGGATTTTCGACACGAGCCCCAGCGCGTACCCGCTGGTCACAGCGTTGTGCATACGCAAAAGAGCGCGACGAACCAGACGAACTAGTGGCGGGGGGTTGCCGCCGTTCGACCACTTCGGACCTCCGCTCCGACAAACCTGCTGGTAGGCGTGCCTGCATAGGGCAGTGCGTACGCAGCTGCCTACTCAGCGACGGCCGTCCCGGTCGAGGGTCCCCAGAAACTCGATGTGGCCACGACCTTTGGGTTCGTGACCCCAAGAACTTCGATGTCTGTCGACCGGTGCGTCGGCCTCCTCCGAGACATCACTCCGCCGCCGTGTCCGGTGCCTCCTCTCCGCCGGCCGTCTCTTCCAGCACTACACGATGGATGAAGGCGAACTCGTTGGCCAGGCGCGCCTCTGGCGGCATCTCCCGAAAGGCATAGAAGTCACCGACGCCGACTGTATTGCCGAAGCGCTGCTGGATTCGAGCGAACACGTCTGCTGGGTCTACGTACTCGACGATGGCGTTGTAGGCCTCGCGACGTAACTCCGGGATCTGTGGTACCCCGGTCTCCATAGACCACGCCCGGCCAAGGAATCCACCCATGAGCCGGAAGGCGTCGGTCAAGTCGGCCGCGATCCGACGGCTAAGGCAGGCCCGCAATTGGTCGCGATCGCCGTACAGCGCCCAGATATGAAGCGTCCCGGCCGTGCCCTTGGCGAACACGACGAAGGGGTCATCGTCCTCCCATACGGGAACGATGCGCTCACTGAGGAGAGCACCGACGGCTGCCGTCTCCTCCAACGTGAGCGTCTTGACCACCCCGTCCTGGGGTCGAAGCCAGCGCATCACCTCAACGGCGAAGGGGATGCATTGAGCAGCGGACATTATCGCAGAGGCCACTTCCAGCCGGTCTTGGGCCACGACACGTTCAAGCAGCCGGCTCGTCAGTAGCGCCGCCCGTTCCATAAGCGAGAGGGTGAGGAAGCCAGATTGGTCCGGGAAGAGATCGCTGACAGCTGACAGCAAAAGGGCCAGCCGCGCCGCTGCTCCAGGTGACAGGGAGCTGGCGTGGACGCCTACCTTCTGCAAGAACATGTCCGGGCCACCGGATGCAAGGATTTGTGCGGCGAGGTCAGCGACGTCGTCGCCGTCGTGGGTGTCGTCGCTAAGGAGAGAGAGCAGCGTATCGATATCTGCGTCTCGGATATCCCCGGCGGGCACCGTGTAGGTGAAATATCGACGGAAGTACTGGGCGGACGCGATCCGCTTAGCCTTCGCCCAGATCGCGTCCCACTCACTACCCCATCCCTTGTTCTGCCACGCGGACTCGGTGCGAGGAAAGAGCGTCGTGAGTAGTAACTGCGCGCCCTTCACCTCAGAAGGCGTCATCCCCGCAGTCGCCTCCGCCATGGCGTCGCGGAGAACCGCGTTCACGGCATCCGCCTGGCCTTGGACTGCCGCTCGGTTACCGATGACCTCCTCCTCGTGAGTGCGTACCCACTCGTACAGCCGGGGGTAGAAGGCTCGCATCACCTCGATGAGAAGCAGATCGACCGGGCGCACCTCGTCTCCGATCATCGGCAGGGCAAAGAGCAGGGCGTTCCCGTATCGCTTGCCCATCCGCGGCGTGGTGATGCGAGGCAAGACGGCGCGGTCGAACACGCTACGAAACTCTGCGACCTCCGTC
>JAKBTL010000071.1:0-4183 GCA_021844425.1 Actinomycetes bacterium
AAGGCGGTGGCCTGATGCCCCCGGCATCTGTCCGTGACAGCGGCACGGCTGGGTCACCAGCCGCCCGAGAGGCCCGGAGACGAGGTCTCGAGGTCAGCGAGATGTTCGCTGATAGTTCGGGGAACGGATGAAGGTCGACGCGGTGATCCGGGCGAACATCGCGACCTGGGACCCCGCGCGCCCGGTCGCACGCGCGATGGCGGTCCACCACGGACACGTCGTCGCCTTCGACGACGACGCCGAAGCGCTGGCTTCGGACGCCAGGCAGCGCGAGGAGCACCATGGCCTCCTCTTCCCGGGCTTCCACGACGCCCACTGCCACACCAGCGCGTTCGGGCTCTCGCTCTCGGAGCTCGACCTGTCCACCCCGCCGATCGCGGACCTCGCGCAGCTCTACCGCGCGGTCGAAGAGCGCGCCAGAACGACGCCCCCGGGCGAGTGGGTCGTGGGCACCGGCTACGACCAGAACAAGCTCGGCAGGCGCCACCCGGAGCTCAGCGCGCTCGACGAGGCGGGTCACGGCCACCCCGTGTGGCTGCGCCACACCTCCACGCACATGTGCGTGATCAACTCGGCCGCCGCGGCGCTGATCGAGCTGCCCAGGACCGTCGAGGGCGGCCGGGTCGTCTTCGACGACGAGGGCCGGTTCACCGGGCTCCTCGAAGAACGGGCGCAGCTGCTCGTCCAACGAGTCGTCCTGCCGCGCTCCTTGGACACGCTCGCCGACGCGATCGGCAGAGCCCACGAGCGCTACCGCAGCGAGGGGATCACCTCCGTCTGCGACGCGGGGGTCGCCGGGGGGTGGATCGGCCAGAGCCCGGTGGAGGTCGCCGCGTACCAGCTCGCTCGTGAACGAGGGCTGCTCGGTGTCCGCACGACGCTCATGGTCGCGTCCGACGTGCTCGGCGCGCTCCACGGCCACCGCGACGACAGGCTCGAAGGGGCGCTGGGCCTCCCCGGCGGGATCCGCACCGGCTTTGGCGACGACTGGCTCAGGATCGGGCCGGTCAAGGTCTTCGCGGACGGGTCGCTGCTCGGCCGCACGTGCTGGATGGAGGACGGCTTCGAGGACGACCCGGAGAACACCGGCTACCCCCAGGCCGACCCTGACGACCTCCGGCGCACGATCGTGGGCGCCCACTCGGCGGGTTGGCAGGTCGCTACCCACGCGATCGGCGACAGGGCGGTGCGCTTCGTCCTCGACTGCTACGACGAGGCGCTCGCCCGCCGCCCGCGCCGCGACCACCGCCATCGGATCGAGCACTGCGGGGTGACCTCGGAGGAGTCCCTCTCCAGGATCGCTGCCCTCGGCGTCGTCCCCGTCCCCCAGGGGCGCTTCGTGGGGGAGATCGGCGACGGCATGCGCGCCGCTCTCGGCCCCGCGCGCACCAGGTACGCGTACCGCCTGCGCAGCTTCTTGGCCGCGGGCGCGGTCCTGCCGGCGAGCTCGGACCGGCCCGTCGTCACAGGGCGACCGCTGCTCGGCATACGCGACATGGTCACGCGCCGCACCGAGTCCGGCCAGCCTTTCGGGACCGAAGAGGCGGTGAGCACCGAGGAGGCGCTACGGGCCTACTCGCTCGGCTCCGCGTTCGCCGAGCACGCCGAGGTGGGTCGGGGGGCGCTGCGCCTCGGCCAGCTCGCAGACTACGTGGTGCTCTCCGAGGACCCCCGGCGGGTCGCGCCCCAGGACATCGCGAGCATCGAGGTGCTCGCGACCTCCCCCCCGGCGTGGACGCCGTAGGCCTGAGAGAGCCTCCTTCCGACACGGCGACGGCCTCCAAGCTCGTCGCCGGAAGCTCCTACGCTCACTGCCAGCCGCGCCGTGTCGCGGGCATGGCGCTCCGGCCGGTCGGAGTCGGCTTCACCCCGAGGACCTGGTGCACCGACACGCCGCCGTCGTCGAACGCGTTGGCGGAGGCGGCCAGGTAGAGCCGCCACACACGCGCCCGGGCGACGCCGACCAGCTCGACCGCCCGGTCCCAGCCCGCGTCGAGGTTCCCGACCCATGCATGCAGCGTCTTGGAGTAGTGCTCGCGCAGCGACTCGACGTCGCGAACCTCGAACCCCGCGCGCTCCATTGCGAGAACCACGTCGCCGACGTCGAGCAGCTCGCCGTCGGGGAAGACGTAGCGCCCGATGAACGAGCGTCGACGCATGACCGAGCCTCCGACCGAGGAGATCGCGTGGTTCAGCAGCCTCCCGGGCCCCGTCAGGAGGGAGTGGAGAAGCTCGAAGTACCGTGCGATCTCGCCCCTGCCGACGTGCTCGGACATCCCGATCGAGCAGATGGCGTCGAAGCGCTCGCCCCTCAGGTCCCGGTAGTCCCGCAGGCGAATCTCCACGAGGTGCTCGAGGCCGGCGTCCTGCACGCGCCGGCGCGCGAGCTCAGCCTGCGCGGCACTCAGCGTGACGCCGACGACGTGCGCACCGTAGTGCCGGGCGGCGTACAGCGCGGTCGACCCCCACCCGCAGCCCACGTCGAGGAGCCGGCTGCCGGGTCGTTCGTGGAGGCCGAGCTTCCGGCAGACGAGGTCGTGCTTCGACGTCTGTGCGTCGTCGAGACCGGCCACGCCCTCGGCGAACCGAGCGCACGAGTAGGTCATGCTCGGACCGAGGACGAGGCGGTAGAAGTCGTTCCCGATGTCGTAGTGGTGGGTGATGACCTGGCTGTCCCGGCGTCTCGAGTGCAACCGCCCGCGTGCGGACGCCTCGACGGGGGACCTCCCGGGCGGCGGGCCGAGCGCGCGCAGCCGGACGAGCGCCTGTACTGCACGAGCCACCAGGCGCGGGTCCGCTCGCAGCGGGTCAACCAGCGATCGCCGCAGCGTGCGGAGCACCTCGAAGAGATCCCCGCTGACCTCGAGCGCCCCGGCCACGTACGCCCGGACCAGCCCGAGCTCCCCGGGCGCCCACAGAGCATGGCGTAGGGCCTCGGGGGAGCGGACCACGACCGAGCCCGGCCCGCCGTCCGGACCTACCGCGCTCCCGTCCCACAGCTCGAAGCGCACCGGCAGCGGCTGGCCGACGAACATCGCGAGGAGTGGCTCGATCGTTGCGGCAGCGCCGCCGTCAGGTCGCCTCTCGCCGCCCTCGGCGCTCGGGCTGCCCGCCGGTTCCCGCTCACGCGGACGCACCGCCCCGCCAAGCGCCGGCCAAGCCACCCTCGCCTCCTATCCCGACCGGCCCCGCCCCGTACGGCTCACCGCAGCGGCCCCCGGCTCGCCGCGACCCTTCGGACGTCGCGGGCCTCGCGGACGTCGCTGGCCTCGGGGAGCTGGGAAACGTCGCGGCGGGCAGCCTTCACGACGAGCTCGGTGTGCCGCAGCGTCGCCATCCGCAACTTCACCAGCGCCCGCACCACCCACCAGCCCGGGTCGAATTCTCCCTTGACGAACGAGAGACGCGCCGACGTGGTCGCTGCGTGGTGATTGTTGTGCAGGCCCTCGCCGGCAACGAGCCACGCGAGCCACTGGTTGTTCGTCGCGAGGTTCTCGAAGGGGCGCTTCCCCCACCAGTGCCCGATGGCGTTGATCGCTCCCCCGCCGAGCAGGTACGTCGCGGTGTAGACCGCGGCGGCGATGAGCGCGGGCATCCACCCCATGAGCACGACGAGCACCAGGATGCCAATCGCGAGGCCGAGCAGCGCATGGTCGAAGAGCCAGCGGTCCCATTTGTCGGGGGGAAGGTCCCGGGCGTAGCGGGCGACGACCGCGGGGTCGCGGGCCACGCGGCGGTACAGCGCCGCGTTGCCGAACTGCACTGCGGGGTACCCGAAGACGAACGGCGAATGCGGGTCGCCTTCCCTGTCGGTGAAGGCGTGGTGCTTACGATGGACTGCCACCCACTGGCGAGGGCGCGTGCCCGTCCCGATCCAGATGAGGAACCGGCACACGGCCTTGGTCCGAGGCGACAGCACGACCGCCCGGTGCGCCAGCGCCCGGTGGAGGTACACGGTCGTGACGAAGAAGGAGAACTCCGCGAGGGCGAGCCCCACCACGATCGCCAGGACCACGGGCAAGGGAGACGGGAGGTGGACCACTTCTCACCAGCGTAGGCGCCGGACGAGGTGAGCGTGCGGGAACGCCGGGGGATCGGGCGGGCAGCCGCCCGACTGCAGGGTGGGGGACACCGGCTACCGCTTGAGGGGCCGGCGGCCTACGCGGCCAAGGGCCGTCGGCCT
>JAKBTL010000071.1:4283-32847 GCA_021844425.1 Actinomycetes bacterium
CGGCCTACGCGGCCAAGGGCCGTCGGCCTCCGTAGAGCACGTAGTCGAGCTGCTTCCAGTACACGTCGACGCCCTCGAAGCCCGCTGCGCGCAGAAAGTCGAGCTGCGGGGCGAGCGGCGCCATGTAACGGACGTGGTTCTCGTAGCGGCGCTGCTCCTCGGCGCTGCGGTGCTCGCGCGAGGCAGCCGCCTCGGGGTCCTGGCGGTCTCCGGCCCGGAGCCAGGTCGCCTCGACCAGCGGATCGTCGCTGCGCACCGCGTCGTAGTTCAAGTACCAGCCCCCAGGTGCGAGGTGGTGCCAGATCTCGGAGAACAGCTCCTTCTTGCGCTCGTCGGGAAGGTGGTGGACGCACAGGGAGCTGATGACGGCGGGCACGTCGGCGGGAATCTCGGCGGGCCAGTCGCCGCGTGCGAGATCGAGCTCTACATAGGCGAACCGTCCCCGGTAGCCCGACAGCGCGCGCTCTCCCTCCGCGGTCATCTGGGGGGAGTACTCCGCCAGGATCGCCTGGGCCCGCGGGAAGCGTTCGAGCACCGCCTTCGTGGCGGCGCCGGTGCCCGCGCCCAGGTCCACGAAGGTGAACGCCTCGTCATCCTCGAACGGCAAGAGATCGGCCATGAGACGCCGCTGCTCCGCTCGCCGCCGCTCGCGCTCGTCGGCGCTGGCTACCCACTGGGCGACCATGTGGTCGGACTTCCAGACGTCCTCGTTCGTGTCGGGAGGCTCGGCGGGATCGGGCGTCCGTGCGCCGCGGACCGAGCCCCCCAAGTCAGGCGGTCCGCCGGTCGACGACGCGCTGGACATGCAACGACGCTACCGGCCAGAGCTGAACCATCGGCATCGAGCCGCCTCACACGCCGTGCGCGTGTGCGGTGTAGGCAGCGGACCACGACGCGACCAGAGGAGCGGGGCTCGCAGGGCTGCCCCGTCGTCATGTGGGCTTGACGACGATCTTGCCCACAACGCTCCCCTCTTCGAGCATGCGATGGGCGCGCTCGACGTCGCGCAACCCGACCACGGCGCCGACGATCGGATCGAAGTGGCCGGCCTCGAGGTGCCCGAGCGCTCCGAGTGCGTCGTCCATCGTGCCGAGCCGCGAGCCGAGGATCCGCAGCTGCTTGACGAAGAGTGCGGTGACGTCCATGGAGACCTCGTCGCCACTGGTAGCCCCAGCAGTCACGACGGTGCCTCCCGAGGCCGCCATCGTGAGCGAGCGTTCCCAGGTAGCACGCCCGACGTGCTCGAAGACGACCGTCGGCCCGAGCCCCCCGGTCCCCTCGGTGACCGTTTCGACGAGACCCGGCTCGTGGTGGTTCACCACGAGCCCCACACCGCGCCTTTCGAGCACCGCAATCTTCTCCTGCGTGCCCGCGCTCGCGAGCACACGCGCGCCCGCGGCGCGGGCGATCTCGATGGCAGCGTACCCGAGCCCGCTCGTCCCGGCCCAGACGAACACGGTGTCCGCGGGCCCCACGCGAGCCTTGCCCACGAGCATCTGCCATGCCGTGATGTACGAGTTCGAGAAGCTGGCCAACGCCTCGTCACTCACGTGCGGCGCGACCTTCAACGCTGCTCGTGCGGGCAAGATCGCCAGATCTGCGTACGTCCCGTGGTACACGTCGAAGTTCGGGCAGTACTGAGGGCGCGCGCGGCGGCAGAAGGTGCAACGCTCGCATGGTAGGTACGGGCACACGGTAACGCGATCCCCTTCGGAGAAATCCTCGACTGTTGCCCCCAGGGCGACGACGTCGCCGGAGAGGTCGATGCCGAGGATCGCGGGCATCGCCACCCGGTACGCAGGGTGAGGGTGCCCCCGCCGGATCCAGATATCCCGATGGTTGACCGAGGTCGCGCGTACCCGTACGAGCAGCTCCCGCCGGCCGGGGATCGGCTCGTCGATCTCCTCGAGCTCGAGGACCTCCGGGCCGCCCGTGCGATGGATCCGTACCGCTCGCATGTCACTCGAGCACCGCAGTGACTTCGATCTCGATGAGCATCCCGGGCAGCGCCAGCCCGGTCACGCCGACGATCGTCTGCGCAGGCTGAGCGCCGCCACCCGTCACCTCGTCGATCGCCGCCGCGATCACCTCGAACTCAGTGGGACGCGTCGTGTAGATCGTGCGCCGCACGACGTCGTCGAAGTCGGCGCCGACCGCGCGGAGCGCTGCGCCGACGTTCTGCATCGCACGCCGGGTCTGTGCCGCGAGGTCTGCCGCTCCAGCGAGCGTGAAGTCGCGCTCAAGCGCACCCTGGCCCGCGAGGTACACAGTCGTCGAGCCGCGCGCCACCGCAATGTGGCTGAAGCCCGGGGAGGGGTGGAGCTCCTCGGGCGAGAGCAGCTGCCGGCTGGCATTGGCCATCGTGCCTCCTTGTCGTCTCTTCATGTCGCTCGGCATCACAGGACGCTGGCGCTCGCCGACCGCCCCGAATAGCCGAGATCGTCGGAAGCCGAAGACCCTGTGTCGTGGGATGCGTCGCCGTGGGCGGCCCGGGGCGCGCTGCGCAACGCCGCACGCACGTCGTACTCCCACAGCGGCTGGCGAGGGCCCCACGGCTGGCGGCGGTGGAGCACCGCGTACTCGGCGTCACGGCGCCGCTGCTCCTCACCGTCTGGCAAATAGAAGGCCTCCGCGGCTGCCCGAGAGGAGTCCTGGAGCTCGCGCGTGCGTTCGATCCGCACGGCTGCGTAGCGTTGCAGCGCGGCGCGCACGTCGTCGGGCCCCTCAGCCAGGCACGCGGCGAGCGCATACGCATCCTCCACCGCCTGCGCCGCCCCCTGTGCCTCGAACGGCTGCATCGCGTGCGCGGCGTCTCCGAGCAGCGTCACCCTTCCAAAGGACCACTGCGCGAGCGGTTGGCGGACGTAGACCGCACTGCGGAGCATGAGCGTGCACCGGCGGATCCGCTCCAAGAACGGCTCGTGCCACCCCTCGAGGTACCCGAGCACTTCGGTTGGCGCCGTCTGCAGCGTCCAGGACTCCTGCGACCACGCGGCATCCCGCACGGCACACGTCACCGCGAGGCGCTCCCCGCCGGAGAGCCAGTAGGAGACACCGTGGCGGTTGGGTCCGAGCCAGTAGCAGTTCACCCCTGCAGGGTGGAGATCCGCGACGTCTCGGCGATCTGCAATGCCCCGGTACACGACCGTCCCCGAGAAGACAGGCTGGTCCTTGCCGACGAGCAGCTGGCGCACCGTCGAGCTCACCCCGTCGGCCCCCACGACCACTGTGGCCTCGACACGCTCACGGTCAGTGCCGCCGAGCACCACGTGGCAGGTGCGGCCTTCGTCGGCGACGGCGACCACGCGGGCACCGAAGCGGATCGAGGCCACCTGCTCGGCGCGAGCAAGGAGGACCTCGTGGAGCTCTGGCCGGAAGAAGTCAAGCTGGGGCGCGGAGAAGTGCGGCTCCATCGAGGCGCCGAGCTCGGTGCGGTGCAGTAGCCTCCCATCGTCCCAGCGCACGAGGTCAACGGCACGGGGGATGGCACCCGTCTGCCGGAGCACCTCTTTCAAGCCCAGCTCGTCGAGGAGCCGTACAGCGTTGGGCCCGAGCGACAAGGATGCGCCGATCTCGCACGCGGACGGCCGCTGTTCGAGCACTTCGACTTCGAACCCGCGCTGCGCGAGGGCGATCGTCGCGCTGAGACCACCGATCCCCGCACCGACGATCACCACGCGAGGCATCGCACCAACCTCCTTCGAGCCCCACTCCTCACGATCGGTGCACGCTCAGTACACGAGGTGCTTCCGGGTGATCTTCGAAAGCTCCTTGTGCCAGGAGGGCGCCTTCGCAAGGTCGCCCTTCGTCAAGATCGCGGTGGGAGGTCTTACGACGACCTTGGGGAGCGGAAGGTGCTGCTTGGTGAGCGCGTCATAGGCTCCCATCGCCGCCTCCATGCCCTGGCCGACCGCGTCGACCTGGATGATCGCCGAGACGTGGCCGGCCTTCACCGCGCCGATCCCGGTGCTCGAGCCGTTGATACCGACGATCTTGATTGTCGACTTGCCTTCGTCTCGCGCCGCGGTGTAAGCGCCGACGGCCGTTGTGTCGTTGAACGCGAGGACACCTTGGATGTCGGGATACCGACCGAGAAGGCCGGTCATCGCCGTCTGGCCGCCCGAGACGTTTGTCACGGTCACGTCCTGCTCGCCGACGATCGTGAGCCCGAACTTCTTCGCCCACACCCGGTACTGGGAGGCCAAGAACTTGATCGCAGGAACGGGCGCAGCGATCCCGATGACCGCGATCTTGCCGTGAGGGACGAGCTTGGCCATCTTGGCGACCGAGAGGTACGCCTCCTCGGCTCGGCCCTCCCACACTTGCGCCGTGTAACCAGGGGGGGTCTTCGCAGCCGGGGTCACTGTCACGTTCTCCCCGATGACGACGACCCCGTGCTTGTGGGCGGTGGTGAGAGACGTCGACAGAGCCGTCGGCGCGAGCGGGTACAGCACGATCGCGTTGGCGCCTTCTGCGACGAGCTGGTTGAAGTTGCTCACCTGCTTTGTCACTGTCACGTCTGTGACGACGCCGACGTACCTCATGCCAAGGGCACGTGCCTCTGCCTGCACGCCGAGGCAGAAGGTGGTCGTCGTCTGGTTACCGGCGTTCACTGGGTTCTGGCAGCCGATCAAGAAGTGCTTTCCGTGCTCGATCTTGGGAAGTGGAAAGCTCGTCGGGAAACGGTCCTCGTAGCCTGCATAAGGCTTGATGCCGTGCGCGCCGAAGACGGCCGGAGCCTTGTGCGCATGCCCCGCGCGTGGTGCGCCCGCCGCCACGCCTGCCGAGAGTGCTCCGAGCGCGAGCGCGGCGAGGGCCGCTCCTCCCATGCGAAGACTCCGTCTTCCTCTCATGACACAGGTTCCTTTCCTTTGTTCGTCCACCGATCGCCTGCACCTATGCGGACACGTGCGTGTCGACGCGTGGCGCGTCCGTTCCTCGTCCTCGAGCGAACTGCGCCTCACGCGCCGCGGCGTCGTCGTGCGCGCCGGGGCGCTGGCGACGCAGCAGCGGGTAGCCCTTGTGCTGGAACTGGTGGAACAAGACCGCAAGGACGACGATCGCCCCCGATACCACCTCCTGCCACGAGCTCGCGAGGCCCGAGAGCGCGAGCCCGTTCTGGAGCACCCCCAGAAAGAGCACCCCGACCACCGTGCCGACGATGCCGCCAATGCCGCCACCGAGCACCGTGCCCCCGATGAGGACGGCCGCGGTGGCGCTGAAGATCACTGTGTTGCCGATGGTGGGGCTCGCAGCGCTGATACGCGACACCTCCAACACGCCGCCGAGCGCTGCCAGGCCTCCGGAGATCGCGTAGGCGAGGACGAGCGTCCGGGTCACGTGCACCCCCGATAGACGCGCTGCCGCCGCGTTCCCACCGACCGCGTACACGTCCCTTCCGAAGTACGTCCGGCGCAAGACGAAGTAGGCGACGAGCAGGGTTCCGATCATGATCCACACCGTGATCGGGACGCCGCCCGCCGAGCTGAAGCCGATCGAGTTCAACAGCCCCGATGTGACCGAGATCGTCTGGGTGCCCGAGACCAGGTAGGTCGTCCCCTCGAAGATGGAGAGGGTGCCGATCGTCACCACGAGGAACGGGACGCCGAGCCAGCCGATGAGCAGGCCGTTCACCGCACCACCCACGAGGGCACCTGCAAGGACCGTAAGGATGATCGCGGGGAGCGCGGGTATACCGAAGGTCGAGAAGAACCCGACGAACATGAACCCCGAGAGCCCGACCATCGCCGCGAGCGACAGGTCGTAGCCGCCGGTCAGCATCACCACCGTGAGCCCGAGCGAGACCATCCACAAGATGGAGACGCTCGTGAGGAGCACGCGAATGTTCGCGGCCGTAAAGAAGCGACCCTGGGTGACGGTGAAGACGACGAACATGACGATGAGCAGTCCGAATACCGCGACGTACTGGTTGGTGGACATCCACTGGAGCAACGACGCCGTCCGTCCAGCGCGTCGCCGTACGAGCGGACGCTTCTGCGCCGGGGACTCCACGTCCGTCGTGACGGTCACACGGCACCGCCCATCGCGTAGTGCATGATCGTCGCTTCGTCGAAGGCATCCCGCTGCAGCTCCGCGACGACCGCCCCGCGGAACATGACGAGGATGCGGTCGCATAAGAGCAGGAGCTCCTCGGTCTCCGACGAGCTGATGAGCATGGCGAGGCCCTTGGACTTCTCCTTCAAGAGCAGGTCGTAGATGTCCCGCTTCGCACCGACGTCGACCCCACGAGTGGGCTCGTCCATGAGCAGCACCCTGGGGTGCTCGAAAAGCCACTTGGCAATGAGCACCTTCTGCTGGTTGCCGCCGCTCAGCATCGAGCAGGATTGCCGAGCATCCTTGGCCACCAGGCCGAACTCGGTTATGGCGGCCTGCACGAGCGAGCGCTCCCGTCCCACGCGCACCCTCCGGAGACGCCCGGCGTCGCTCGTGAGCGCCATGGAGAGGTTCTCTGCGACGCTCATGTTCGGAACGAGACCCAGCTGCTTGCGATCTCCTGGCACGTACGCGACGCCGTTGGCCATGGCGTGGCGGATGCTGCCCGAGCGTAGGAGGGCCGAGCCGAGCTGCACCGTCCCCGCTGCGCGTGCGACGGAGCCGAAGATGCCGTCGAGCAAGGCGGTCCCGCCAGAACCGCCCAACCCGGCAATGCCGACCGCCTCTCCTTGGGCAAGGTCGAAGCTGACTCCGCGGACTTGCGTGCCGACGCACAGGTCGCGCACCGAAAGCAATGGCGTGCGCGCCTGCGCATCGTTCCCGACCACTGCCTGACGGAGTCGCCCTGCCCTCCCGACCATTTTTTCGACGATGCGCTCGACGTCGTAGTCGACGATGGGCCCGGCGTCGACGGTCTGCCCGTCGCGCAGGATCGTGATCCGATCGACGAGCTCGAACAGCTCGCTCATCCGGTGCGAGACGAAGACGATCGTCATGCCCCGGTCGCGAAGCGATCGGATGAGCCGGAAGAGCACCTCCACTTCGTGCTGCGAAAGGGCACTCGTCGGCTCGTCGAGCAAGAGCACCTTGGCCCGCATGGACAGGGCACGGGCGATCTCGACCATCTGCTGCTGGTCGGTTCGCAGCCTCGAGACGAGATCCTTGGGCTCGAAATCGACCTCGAGCTGCTCGAGGATCCGGGCCACCTCTTCGTGCGACGCCCGCCAGTCGATGCCGTACCAATTGCGGCGCTTGCGGGGGCCGAGCAGCACGTTCTCGGTCACCGAGAGATGTGGAGCGAGCGTCGTCTCCTGGGTCACGGTGGCAATGCCCATCGCGAGCGCCCTCGTCGGGCTCCCGGGCCGAACGGGTCGCCCGTCCAGGACCACGGCACCGGCATCGGGGAACACCTGGCCGGAGAGGACGTTGAGCAGCGTCGACTTGCCCGAACCGTTCGCCCCGACGAGGCTGTGGATCTCTCCTCGGTGGACCGTGAGGTGGGCACCACGGAGCGCGGCGATGCCGCCGAACCTCTTGTGGAGGTCCACGACCGACAGGTACGCGTCCTTCGTGCCCTCGTCATCGGACGAGAGCCCCTCGCCCTCGCACACCCGAGCCACGGCGAGCGCCTCCATCCGTGTCAAGCCGTCGGCGTCTGCGCCGGCGGGCGCTCGGCGAGAAGTGCCCGCAGCGACTCCATGGCGACCGAGGCACGGGGATAGCCGACGTAGACGGCGAGCAAGGTCACCAACTCCTCGAGCTCGTTTCGCGTCACCCCGTTGTCCAGCGCCAAGCCGAGGTGCGCACGAAGCCGCGCCTGTGCGCCGCCGACCGCGACGAGGGCGGCCACGACCGCGACGCTCCGGTCCCGTGTGCTGAGCGGCCCACGGCCCCAGACCCCGCCCGCGGCAAGGACCGCCTCGTGCGCCATCCGCGAGCCGACGAGCTCGCCTAGGCGTGCCTCGGCGTCATCGGGCGCGACGCCGAACTGGCGTCCGTACGAGGCGCGACCACGCTCGAGACGGGCGGTCAGCTCATCGGTCACGCTGAGCTGCTCTCGACTCAGCATGGTCGTAGAACCAGCGCACCCCATAGTCGATCCATTCAGGGTTGTCCCAACCCGCGTACCTGCTCAGGGCTTCCGGACGAACCGCACCCAGGACGTCCTCGACACTCTCGTGCGCCGACATCGCCTGGATCGTCCTGTCGCGAACCCATCCGATGTACTCCTTGGCAGCCGCGATCCGCTCGACGTGACCGACCTCGCCGTGGCCGGGCACCACGACCGAGGGCTCCAGGTTCTCGAGCCGCTGGAGGGTGTCGATCCAGCGATGGCCGTCGATGTCGACGTCCTGAGGGGGGAAGTAGGGAAAGATCGCGTAGAAGCCCGCCTCCACGAGATCCCCGCAGAAGAGCACCGTGTCATCCACCAAGATGGTCTGGTCGCCGGCCGTGTGCGCAGGTCCGACGTGCTCGAGGCGCACGCGGTGACCGCCAAGGTCGATCGTTGCCGCCTTCTCGTAGGTGATGTGCGGGTCGACGAGCTCGAGACCTTCGAGCTCCGCCTCCACTGTCGGGCCGAACCCACGGAACAGCTCGATGTACGCCCCGCCCTTACGATGCAGCTCGTCGAGCTGGTCGACGTTGTAGAGGACGACCGCGTCGTCGACGAAACGCTGGGCGCCGAAGCCGTGCTCAGGGTGGAAGTGGGTGATCGTGAGGTAGAGCCTGCGTCGCGGCGCGAGCTTGCGCGCCAGCTCGATAACCTGCTCGGCATTGCGAGGACCCATGCCCGTGTCTACGACGAGGGCGCCCGTCTCGCCGACGACGATCCCGATGTTGGGCACGAGATTGATGCGTCGGTCAGGAACGACGTGGACCCCGTCCGCCACCTCGGTGACGAGCGAGGTGTCGACCGACGGGCGAGCACCACTGCTCCCGGGCGGACGGGTATCTGCCATGGCGACGACCTCTCCCTCTAGTCACCACTCCCTCGGCGACCGCTGCGACCTACCCCACCTGCAGCGGCGACGTCCGAGTACAACCCTCAAAATTTTACAAGGACGTTACTCTGCATGTTGATCAACTGTCAACGACGTCGCCCAAGGGACGACATGAGAAGTCAGCTGAAGACACCCTCTTCACCGCCAGCCTGACCCTTGAGGCCGCGCCCTACGAGGGCGTAGGCCGATATGGTCGGGGCGTGGGCTCTTGCCTGCACATGAGCAGAGGGCTGCCTGGCATTGGGCGTGGCGTCCAATGTCGCTCGCTCGGGCTCCTACGTGACGGCGCCACAGCCGGATGGCTTCTCTCCGCTGCGGCTTCTCACCTGGTCAGGACGGCGTCGGCGTCCCGCCTCCGCCCCGAGGTGCGCTGAGGTGGCCACCGAGCTGTTGTTCCTCGAGGACGCGTACCTGCGCGACGTCGAAGCGACCGTGACCGGCGTCGACGGAGACCGGGTGACGCTCGACCGCACGGTCTTCTACCCGACGGGCGGAGGGCAGCCTCACGACACCGGCATGCTCGGCGACGCGCGCGTGATCGACGTCCGGAAAGAGGGCGACGAGGTCTGGCACGTCCTCGACGGTCCGGTCCCCGTCATCGGCACGGGGGTCGAGGGCCACCTCGACTGGGACCGACGCCACGCGCTGATGCGGACGCACACCGCGCTGCACGTCCTCTCCGGGGTCATCTGGCACGAGTGGGGACGAGCGGTCACCGGGGGCAACATGGAGCCGCTCCGCGCGCGCATGGACTTCGAATTCGACCCGCTCCCCGAGGGCTTCGCAGCGACCGTCGAGGCCCGGGTGAACGAGGAGCTGGCCGCGTCCCGGCCCGTCGAGGTCCGCGTGCTCCCCCGCGACGCGGCGCTCGAGGACGAGGACCTCATCCGGACCAAGGTCAGCCTCGTGCCCGCCTCGGTCACCGAGCTGCGCGTCGTGGACATCGTCGGGCTGGACAAGCAGGCGGACGGCGGCACCCACGTCCGCAACACCGCCGAGGTCGGCCGCATCCGTGTGGTGAAGACGGAGTCCAAGGGCAAGGCCAACAAGCGCATCCGCCTCGAGGTCCTCGACTGATGCCACGCGGCGCCCGCGCGACCTCCGTGGGCGCCCGCGCGACCTCCGTGGGCGCCCGCGCGACCTCCGTGGGCGCCCGCGCGACCTCCGTGGGCGCCCGCGCGACCTCCGTGGGTTCCCGCACGACGTCCGTGGGCGGTCCCCCGCCGTCGCGGGTGGTCGCGACCGCGGGCCACGTCGACCACGGCAAGTCGACGCTCGTCGAATGGCTGACCGGCACGCACCCCGACAGGCTTGCCGAGGAGCGCCGCCGCGGGCTCACGATCGACCTGGGCTTCGCGTCGACCGTGCTCGCCTCGGGCATCGAGGTCGGCCTCGTCGACGTGCCCGGGCACGTGCGGTTCCTGAAGAACATGGTCGCAGGCGTGGGCGTGCTCGACGCGTGCCTCTTCGTGGTCGCGGCGACCGAGGGTTGGAAGCCGCAATCCGAGGACCACCTGCGCATCCTCGACGCCGTGGGCGTGCGCCACGGCATGGTCGCGCTGACCTTTGCGGCGACGGCCGGCGAAAGACGCGTCGGCGAGGTGCGCGACCAGGTCGCCGAACGGGTCGCCGGGACCTTCCTCGAGGGCAAGCCGGTCGTGGCGGTGGACGTGCCGGCGGGGATCGGGCTCGAGGGGCCGGCAGGCTTGCGGGCGGCGCTCGACGCGATGGTCGTAGCGCTGCCTGCGGCGCCTGACTTGGGGCGGCCTCGCCTGTGGATCGACCGGTCGTTCGTGATCCGCGGCGCAGGAGCCGTCGTGACCGGCACCCTCGCCGGCGGCACCATCCACGTCGGTGACCACCTGGAGGTCGTCTCCTCGACAGCCGCCGCGCCGATGCCGGTCCGAGTGCGCGGCCTCGAGAGCTACGGCAGGCGCCTCACCTCGGCCGAGCCGGGGCGGCGCCTCGCGGTGAACCTCGCCGGCATCGACCACCACGAAGCGGCGCGCGGGGCGGCGCTCGTGTGCGCGCGCCAGTGGCACCGCTGCAGCGTCGCGGACGCCCAGCTCGCCGCCACCCCGGGTCTGGGCCACCCCGTGTCCGCACGCGGCGCCTACCTCGCCCACCTCGGCACCGGAGAGCAGGCGGTGCGGCTGCGGGTCCTCGGGCGGAGCGGCACCGAGATCGCCCCCGGCGCGACCGGCAAGGTCCGCCTGTGGCTGAGCGCCCCGCTCCCGCTCGCCCCAGGCGACCGGTTCGTCCTGCGTGACGCCGGACGCAACGAGGTGATCGGCGGGGGGACCCTGCTCGACGTGGCCCCGGTCCTCCCGGTCTCGAAGGCCGACCCGAGCGTCTCGGTCGACCGGGTGGTCGCCGAGCGCGGCTGGGTGGGTGCCGACGAGCTGGAGCGGCTCACCGGCAGGCCCGCGGCGCCGACGCTCGGACGCTGGGTGGTCGACCCCGAGGCGCTCGAGCGCGCACGCGCTGCGGTCGCCACCCGCGTGCAAGAGGCAGGGCCGTCGGGGCTCGACCTCTCGGTCCTCACCGACTTCGAGCGTGCCGTCGCTGCCACCGTCCCCGAGCTCGCGATCTCCCACGGCGTCGTCCGCGCGGGACAGGCCGGCGCGGACGCCGACCTCCTCACCCACCCCTACCTGGGCGCGCTCCGTGCCTCGCCCTTCGATCCCCCACCCCCGACCGGCGTCGCCCGCAACGACCTCCGCCGGCTGGTGCGCAGCGGCCTCGTCGTCGAGACGAACGGCCTGTGGTTCGCGGCGGACGCCGTCGAGGACGCCACGAGACGCGTCCGCGCGCTGCTCGCCGAGAAGCCCGACGGCGTGCGGGTCGCAGAGGTGCGCGACGCGCTCGGTGCGTCGCGCCGCACGGTGCTCCCGCTGCTCGCGCACCTCGACGCCGTGGGCGTCACCCGGCGCGAAGGCGACCTCCGCACCGCCGGCCCGAAGCTGCCGCCACCTTCCGCTGGCGACACGCTGGACGTGTTGAACACGCAAGAGAGGAGGGCCACGTGACCCAGCAGCATCCCACCACGACCCCGACGGCCGCCTTCGACCTCACCGAGTGGACGACCTGCGGAGGGTGCGCGGCGAAGTGGGGCGCGGGACCTCTCGACATGCTGCTCGCGGCCCTGGCTTCGCAGACGACCGACGGCTCGCTGCTCGTGGGGCTCGACGCGTTCGACGACGCGGCGGTCCTCTCCCTCGGCGACGACCTCGCCCTCGTGTCGACGACCGACTTCTTCCCCCCGATGGTCGCCGATCCTGCGGACTACGGCGCGGTGGCAGCCGCCAACGCGTGCAGCGACGTGTTCGCGATGGGCGGGCGCGTCGTGCTCGCGCTGAACATCGCCGCCTTCCCCGAGCACCTCCCCCACCACGTGATCGACACGATCCTCTCGGCGGCAGCCGGCGTGGTCGCCGAGGCCGGCGGGGTCGTGGCAGGCGGTCACACGATCCGCTCGGCCGAACCGATCTTCGGCCTCGCGGTGCAGGGCCTCGTGCACCCCGAACGTATCTTGACCAAGCGAGGCGCCCGGCCTGGCCAGGCGGTGCTGCTCTCGAAGCCGCTCGGGACGGGCATCGTCCTCCAGGACGGCACGCACGACGAGCGGCGTGCAGCAGTCGCCGGGATGCGCAAGCTGAACAAGGAGGCGTCGCTCGACCTCCAAGCCCTCGGCCCCACGCTCGGCGCGGTCACCGACGTGACCGGGTTCGGGCTCCTCGGTCACAGCTGGGAGGTCGCCGAGCGCTCGGGCGTCACGCTGGTGCTGGACGCCGCGGCGCTCCCGCTCTACCCCGGCGCGCTCGACGCCGCAGCCCGAGGCGTGCGCACCGGGGGCGACCGGCGCAACCGCGACCACCTCCGCGGGCATGTGGAGTCCTCGGCCACATCGGCACGAGAGGCACTCGCCTTCGACCCGCAGACCTCCGGCGGGCTGCTCGCGACGGTGGATGCCGACGTCGTCCCCACACTCGCCGGCACCGGGTTCGTGCCGATCGGCGAGGTGGCCGGTGGGACGGCGAAAGTGCTGCTCAGGTGAGCGGGCCCGTCAACGGGCACAGCTCGCCCGCCGGGGATGCCCGGAGCGCCCGGCCGCCGTCGGTGGACGCGCTCGCCCGCTCCATGGCCGCGTCCGGCCTCCCTCACCCGCTCCTCGTCGACGCCGCACGAGCGGCGATCGCCTCGGGCGACCCGACGACGGCCGCCACACGGGCCGCCACAGCGGCGGAGCGGTTCGCGACGACCCTGCTTCGCCAGGTGGTCAACGCGACGGGCGTGCTGCTCCACACGAACCTCGGGCGGGCGCCGGTCGCGCTCGCGCTGAGGGGTGCGCCCGCCCGGTACGCCAACGTCGAGCTCGACCTGTCGACCGGTCGCAGGGGCTCGAGGAGCGACCACGCCGCCCGGCTGCTCGCGCTCGCCTGCGGAGCGCAAGGCGCGCTCGTCGTGAACAACGGCGCTTCGGCGGTGCTGCTCGCGCTCAGCGCGCTCGCCTGCGGCACGCGTGTGCCCGTGAGCCGGGGAGAGCTGGTCGAGATCGGCGGCGGGTTCCGCATCCCCGAGGTGCTCTCGGCGTCGGGCGCAGCCCTCGTGGAGGTCGGGACGACCAACCGGACCCGGCGCTCGGACTACCAGCGTGCCCTGGACGCGGACGGCCCCCCGACCGGGCTCGTGCTCAAGGTGCACCGCTCCAACTACCAGATGGTGGGCTTCACCGAGGAGGTGAGCGTCCGCGAGCTCGCGACCCTCGGGCCGCCGGTCGTGTTCGACATCGGCTCGGGCCTCCTCGACGAGTCCACGCCCTGGCTCCGGGCCGGCACCCCGCCGTGGCTCCGCGGCGAGCCGGCCGCACGGCAGGCGCTCGAGCAGGGCGCCGCGCTGGTCACCTTCTCGGGCGACAAGCTCCTCGGAGGACCCCAGTCAGGCGTGATCGCCGGGCGGCGAGAGCTCGTGGAGGCCTGCGCCCGGCACCCTCTCGCCCGGGCGCTTCGGCCAGGGGGCCTGGTGCTCGAGGCCCTCCAGGACGTCGCCCTCGCCTACCTGCGCCGGGACGGCGACGCGATCCCGTTCTGGCGGATGGCCCAGATCCCCTCCGACGAGCTGCTCGAACGAGCGAGAGCGCTCGGAGTCGGCGAGGTCGTGCGCTGCAGCTCGGTCAGCGGCGGGGGCACGCTGCCCGGGCGCGAGATCGGCTCCGCCGGCATCGCCCTCCCCGGCGACTGCACCGCGTCCCTCCGCCGCGCCGTGGTGCCCGTCGTCGCGCGCGTGCACGAGGGGAGGACCGTCCTCGACCTGCGCACGGTGGACCCCGCCGACGACGAGCTGGTCGCAGACACCGCGCGTGCGGCGCTCCGGGCGCGCGACGGCTGAGCTGCAGCTGTCGCTCGCGGGCGAGCCGCTCAGCGCGACCGCCGGCGAAGCGCGCGCCGGAGGATCTCGGCGTACGTCTCCACGCCCTCGCGGCTGAGCCGCGCCTCGGGACCGCTCGCGATCGCCACGCGCTCGGGAACGACCCCCCAGATCGGCACCTTCTCGGACTCCCACCACGCGAGGGTCTGGGCGAGGTCGTTCGTGCCCAGCCGTGCGGCACAGACCACGACGCCGTAGGAGGTCCTCTCCGGCACCATCTCGACGGTCGCCACCACGCGCGAGTACTCCACTCCGCCGGCGCGCGTCGGGATGACGACCGCGTCCGCCCGCTCGATCGCCGCTCGGACGATGCGCTCGTCTCCCGGCGGGGTGTCCACCACCGCGAGGCCGTCGTGCCGCTCCATCGCCCGGGCCACCGTCCGCTCCGAAGGCGCCTCCGCAAGCTCGATCCCCTCTATCGGGCGAGCCTCGAGCCACTCCGCCGACGAGGCCTGCCGGTCGGCGTCGACGAGCAGCACGGGACCGAGGCCCCGCTCGACGGCGCAGGCGGCCAGGTACACGGCGGTAGTGGTCTTGCCCACCCCGCCCTTCACGTTGCTCACGACGATGTTCACGGAAGCAGCGAGAGCCTAACCCCTGGGGAGAATCGCGGGGCAGGTAGCGTGCCCGTGTGCGGTTCAGCATCTGGCCGACGACGTCCCACCCTGGGAGGACTTCCTCGACGCGGCGGCGCACGCCGCGGCGACGGGCTGGGACGGCGTGGGGGCTGCTGACCACTTCATGCCGGCCGCGCCTCCTACGGACGGGCCGATGCTCGAGTGCTTCACCGTGCTCTCGGCGATCGCGGCCAACGTGTCGCGCGTGCAGATCGGGCCACTCGTCGCGGGCAACACGTACCGGCACCCCCCGCCGGCACGGGTTCCCGACGGCATCGGGCAGCGTCGCCGAGCTCCAGGAGCTCCTGCACGCGTTCTCCGACGCGCAGGTGCACGAGGTCGTCGTGTCGGACTGGAACCTCTGCGCCGGGGGCCGCGAGGCGAGATGCGATGGACCGCTTCATCGAGGAGGTCGCGGCTCCCTTCCGGGAGGGCTGACCGGGCGGGGACCCATGGTCTGGTACGGCCACGAGCGCGTAAGCTCGGGGCGGGTGCGGAGAGCGATCGGCAGGTGGTAGGCGAGACCGACGGGCAGGTGGTTTGTCGATGCCGTCAGGACATTTCGGGCAGTACGCCATGTACAGCCACTGGCACTTCGCGCCTTGGATCGGGCCGATCGCATTGGTCGGACCCCTGCTCGTGCTGGCCGTGCTCTCCATCGTGGTCATGGGCGGGCAGTGTGCGGGCCGCTGGCGCGAAGCGCGCCGGAGCAGGTCGAGAGCCGCCGCTCGGTCCGGCGGCGCGCGGCCCGGCACCACCAGGGCCCGCGACGCGCTCCGTGCGGCGGCGGTGCTCGCATCAGACCTCGACCGCGACCGGATCGTGGATCGGCTGTCCGAGGCGGTCGGCGACGGCCGCCTGAGCTTCGAAGAGGGCACCGATCGCATCGACGCGGCGCTCCGGAGCCGTCATCTCCACGAGCTCGAGCGCCTCGTCGCGGACCTCCCGTCCCTCGACGCTGCACCCAGCACGTCGGTGCCGCACGCCACGCGCCGGCGTGCACTCGCCGCCGGTGCCGGACTCGTCGTGATTGCGGCCTTCGCCGTCCAGGTCTCGACCGGCCTGTGGGCACTGTGGCCACTCGCCGTCGCCTTGGTGGCGGCGGCGTCCCTCGTGCCGCGCCGCTGAGCGCGTCGACGAACGCGGCGTCCCGCACGCCGGAGACCTCCTCGGCCGGAGGACCTACTGCGAAGACACCGAGAACGTGGCGCTCACGGAGTCCGAACCTACCGCCCACCGGGCGGGCTCAGAGGAGGCCGGCTGCGGTCAGGTCGCGGCCGAGCGCGGCGACCTCGTCGGCGCCCGGCGAGCGCAGCGGGGGGCGCACGGCGCCACCGGACATCCCGAGCAGCCCTGCCCAGGCCTTGATCCAGGGGAGCGGGTGCACGCGCTCCCGATTCCAGCGACCGTGCAGCCACTTGTCCGCCACCTCGCGCACCGGGTCGAGGGTCGCCGCGACCTCGGCAGCCTCCGTGAAGTTTCCCGAGAGCGCAGCGCGCGTGTACTCGAACATCGGTCGCCACCCCGGCGTCTGGTAGAGGTAGGGCGCCGCCGAGGACATGTGCACCCGCTGGCCGCGGTCACGGATATCGGCGAGGAGGTCCTGCTCCGCCGGTGCGCACACCAAGATGCGGTCTGCGACACGCGAGAGGACCGCGAGGTAGTGGGAACGCGGGTGGCCCACCTTGATGCCGCAGACGTTCTCGATGTCCGCGAGCCGGTCGACGAGGTCGAGGGGAAGGGGCGGCCCCGCGTAGGCCGTGTCGAAGATCCACACGCCAATGTCCACGGCTCCGCACACCGCCGAGTAGAAGTCGTAGATCCCGTCGTCCGCCGCGGCCGGGTAGTACGGGCGGACGACCACGGCGAAGTCGGCGCCCGCGCGCTCGGCGTGACGAGTGAGCTCGATCGTCTCGACGACGGAGTGGTGGCCGGTGTGGGCGATCGCGCCGCCGGGCTCTTCGACTGCTGACCAGGCCCTCCCCGCACGGGGTCGCGCGTGCCGCGCCGGTCGCCGCTGGTACCGTCGCCCCGCGCGCCGGGGCGGGCGAGCACGAGACAGACCCGAGAGCGAGAGAGGGGACGGCAGTGCGCGCATCCTTCTTCTTCCAGTCCTTCTTCCAGTCGCCGCACCGGCACGGAGCGCTTCGTGCGCCCACCTCGACCGAGCGGCTGCGCCGGAGGGCGCGGTAGCGATGGCGCTCGAGACCAGACGACTCGGGAGGACGGGCAGCGACGTCACGATCCTCGGCTACGGCGCCATGGAGCTGCGGGGTCAGCCGCGCGGTCCGGCGATCCGCGACGAAGACGCCGGCCGGATCCTCGGTGCCGTGCTCGACGCCGGTATCAACCTCATCGACACGTCGATCGACTACGGGCGAAGTGAGGAGTTGATCGGGCGCTACCTCTCGGGACGTCGCGACGAGTACTTCCTCGCCTCCAAGTGCGGCTGCCCGCTGTCTCCGCTCCCCGGCGACCCCGTGCCCGCACCGCACGACTACCGCCCTCACAACGTGCGCGCCGGCGTGGAGCAGAGCCTCCGGCGGCTGCGGACCGACCGGCTCGACCTGGTGCAGGTGCACATGTCGCCGACCCAGGCTCAGCTCGAGGCCGACGACACCGTCGGGACCCTCGAGGAGCTGCGAGACGAGGGAAAGGTGCGCTTCATCGGGATGTCGGGCACCCTCCCGAACCTTCCCGACCACTTGGCCATGGGCGTCTTCGACGTGTTCCAGATCCCCTACTCGCTGGTCCAGCGCGACCACGAGGACCTGATCACCCAGGCAGCCGAGCAGGGCGCGGGCACCCTCGTCCGCGGCGGAGCCGCTCGAGGCGCGCCAGCCGAAGACAAGGGCTGGCAGCGGGGGCCGATCGGGGTGGAAGAGGGGGTCGCCCGGGCGCGCTGGGAGCAGGCGGGAGCCGACGAGCTCGTCGACGGCATGAGCCGTATGGAGCTGGTCATCCGCTTCACGCTCAGCCATCCCGGGCTGTCGAGCGCCATCGTCGGCACCGCCAGCCCCGAACACTTGGCCCAGAACCTGGCCATCGCCGAGAAGGGTCCGCTTCCCGCCGACCTCTACACGCTGGCGAAAGAGCGCTTCGCCGGGCCCGAGCACCACGGGGAGAGCCGCGAGGAACGGAGGAGGGCGACGTGAGGTATGTGAAGCTGGGCCACACCGGGCTCGACGTGTCGCGCATCTGCCTCGGATGCATGAGCTATGGGGACGCGTCCCGCGGGAACCACCAGTGGGCGCTCTCCGAGGAGGAGAGCCGCCCGTTCATCAGGACGGCGCTCGAGTCGGGGATCAACTTCTTCGACACCGCCAACGTGTACTCGGCGGGGACGAGCGAGGAGATCCTGGGCAGAGCCCTGCGTGACTTCGCCAACCGTGACGAAGTCGTCGTCGCCTCCAAGGTGTCCGGCCAGATGCGCGAGGGCCCCAACGGCTCAGGCTTGTCTCGCAAGGCGATCATGGCCGAGCTGGACCACAGCCTCACGAGGCTCGGCACCGACTACATCGACCTCTACCAGATCCACCGGCTCGACCCCTCCACGCCGATCGAAGAGACGCTCGAGGCGCTCCACGACGCGGTGCGGGCGGGCAAGGTTCGCTACCTCGGTGCGTCGTCCATGTACGCCTGGCAGTTCGCCAAGGCGCTCTACACGGCCGACATCCACGGGTGGAACAGGTTCGTGAGCATGCAGAACCACTACAACCTGCTCAACCGGGAAGAAGAACGCGAGATGCTGCCGCTGTGCGCCGATCAGGGGGTCGGGGTCATCCCTTGGAGCCCGCTCGCGCGCGGCCGCCTCGCGCGTGAGTGGGGGGAGAAGACGAACCGGTCGGAGACGGACCGCTTCGGAGCCCAGCTCTACCAGGACTCCGATCGCACCATCGTGGAGCGGGTCGCGGAGGTCGCCAAGGAGCGCGGCGTGCCGAGGGCGCAAGTTGCCCTCGCGTGGGTCCTGTCGAACCCTGTCGTCACCGCCCCGATCGTCGGTGCCACGAAGCTCGAGCACCTCGACGACGCCGTGGCCGCGGTGGAGCTCGAACTGACCGACGAGGAGCTCCGCCGCCTGGAGGAGCCCTACGAGCCACACACGATCGCAGGCTTCGACCTCCCGGTCGTCCGAGGCGCGAGACCGCGCGCCTGAAGACCCGCCAGCGCGCCGACGACGACGCACGAGCGCCTGCGGCACGACCCCGCACGGCGGCTCAGGTGACGTAGGCGTCAGGTTCGGTCGCGTAGGCGTGCACGAGCTCCCAGGTCCCCTCGACCGCATCGATGTTCACGTCGATCAGGTGGCGGACGGCTCCAGGGCTCGGCGGACCGTCGAGGAACATAGGGGTGCGCAGAGACGCCCGGCCGCTCTCCGCAGCCAGGTCCAACGTGGCCAACCCTTGGTCCGCGTTCCAGTGGCCGAACGCCACGTAAGCGTCGTCGCGGCGCGGCGGAGGCACGACTGCAGGAAAGGCGCTCGACAGGACGAGCAGCGTCCCTACCTCGGCACGGTACACATCGGCGACGCACAGCCACACGCCATGGGTTCCCTGGATCGGGAATCCGATGGCCTCGCCCTCGTCGAAACGGGTGGGCTCGCCGCCGGAGGACTCGACGACTGCAGCGACGACGCCGAGCACGTCGACATCCTCTGTGCCCACGTCGCCGATCGTCCCGTCCACTCCGGCGAGACCGGTCAAGCCGGTGACGAGCCCATCGAACGCATCGGCGGCACCTTCGAGCTCGGGGCGTTGCTCGGAGACGAACGCGGCGATCGCGCGCACGATGCCTTGGGCGTCGAGAGCCTCCTTCGTCGCGGGGAGGTAGGACCAGAGGGTGCGGATGTCGACGGGCGGCTCTGCGTCGGGTTGTTCGAGGCGCGCGGCGTACCAGTTGTCGGTCTCGAGGCGCCCGGGATGACCGCGGAGCCAGTCAGCTGCGGAGGTCGGCCCGGGGCGAGGGGCCTGCCCGGCCCCGGGGGTCGGTCGCAGCATGAGGACGGCACCGTGGTCGAGGTCGATCGACACGCCCGAGGGCATCGACGATGGATCGAGGTGGAAGAGGCCGGCATCGCTCACGCGCGCCAGCTCCGCGGGCTCGACCGCCGCGATGATATCGCCGTCGCTGCCGTCGTCCGCCCACGTCACAGCGGCTCTGAGGTCGCCGGACGCCGAGACGAAGGTGACCACGTCGGAGGTCAGGGCTACTCCCCGCCCTCGCTGCCCTCCGAGAGGTCGACACCCGAGAGCTCGCGCGCTTCGGCCACGTCGTAGGGGACGGGCGCTCCCGACGACGTCGTCGAGACCTCGTTCTTGAAGTTGCTCTTCAGGTCCGCGCTGCCGTCGAGCGCCGCCTTGGCCAGGTCAGCCATCTTCCCGATGACGCTCTTCGCTTTGCCGGCGGAGTCCTCGGGATCCTGCTGCTTGGTCACAGACGACCCCTTGGCAGCGGCGCTCTTTGCTTCCAAGGCCTTCTGCATGAGCGCCTGGGTGCGCTCGCTGAAACGACCGATCTTCGCCTGGTGGGCGGTCACGAGCGAATCGATCGCCGACGTGCGCGTGGCCTGCTCACTCTGGCGAGCCTTTCGGACCCACGCAGGCTCCTCGCCCCTCGGGGGGCTGACGTCGTGCTTCCGGACAGGGCTTCTCACCTGTGATCGGGGGCTCTCCGCCAGGCTCTGGCGGGTGGCGCTTCCCGAGGTGAGCGCTTTGTCGACCACGCCAGCACCGATTCCCGCCACCGTTGTCGTGCCCGTCTTCGCGGCGGTCTGGCCGAGCGTCATCAGAAGGCTCCGTGTCACCGCCGTGTGTGCGATGAACCCGACACCCTGGTGCGCGTACTGGAGCTGCTGGATGGGGTTCAGGTAGGTCGCTCCGCCGGAGAGCCCGACGACGTTGCCCAGTGCCGGCGAGGCGAACGACATCCCGACCTTGGTCGCGTCGACCAGCGACTCTCCGCCCTGCGCCTTGATCTGTTCGTTGAGCAGGTTGTAGTTCCGAGCGTTGCTCGACATCGCCCTGCGGATCACGCTCCAGCTCGCGAGGATCCCTTCGATCACCAGCTTCACCGCGGTGATGGCCGCCGCGATGAGCCCGAGCACGATACTGATGGTGGAGAGCACGGAGGCCACCGGCGGCGCGGCGAACGCCGCCGCCGCGGCGATGCCCACCAGAGTGGCGATCGCGGCGATGATGTTGCGCGACTCGCGCAGGACGACGTTGAGCAACTGGAGCCCGACATGGAAGCTGGTCACCCGGCCGTAGGGCTTCTTCTTGAACAGCTCGGTGGCTTTCGAGATCTCCCGGTCCAAGCGCGTCGAGATCGTCGTGACCTTCCATGACTTCTGCGACGTCGCGCTCATCTTCTCGGTACGGACCCGCTCCTGCTCGACCTGGGCGACCGTCGCGGTCGCGAAGCCGAGGGCGACGTTCGCTCCGGTCCGCGCGACCCATTTGAACAGGGTCCCTGCCTTCACAGCGGTCGGGATCGCGGCGTCAATGCTGGTGTTGTGGACCTCGAGCTCTTTCTCCTTGACAGCCAGGCGGTCCGCGCTCAGCTTGGCCTCCCGCGCAGCGAGCCCGATCCTGCGGGCGGTGTCGGTCGCCGCCGGGAAGTTCGTGAAGCGCCCCTGGTGCTTGATCGCGCCCTGAAAGTCGTCTTTGTCCAGTTTCGTACGGTACCGCTTCGTCGTGTGCTCCCGGCTGCGTCCCCCGGTGATCGTGAGGACCTGCTTCTTGGCGTCGCGGGCGAGCTCGTAGACCCCGTCGACCATGGGGAGATCTTCGTCGGCGTCCTGGCGCGCGAGGTTCGCCACACGGGTGCGCTCCTCCGCGATCCTCATCACGACAGTCCACACGCTCGTCCGGGGAACACCCGCCTTCTCGAGCAGCTTGGCGCCGAGCCGGTCTTCGAGCTCTCTCTTGCGCTTCTCCGCTTTCTTCTTGGCCTTCTCGCCGCCACCGGCCATGACGCCCTGGTTCAGCTGGTCCCACTCCGACTTGGCGGCGAGGGCACGCACATGCTCGTTCTCGATCCTGCGCGCGAACGCCTCGATAGCGGTCTCGTGCTTCTGCGTCTTCTGGAGCAGGTCGCCCGTGTACTTCACGTAGACGCCGACTGCGGCGTAGGGGTCGTTCTCCTCCAGCTCGGAAGTCACCCCCGGGATCGGGATCTTCGCCACCGACGGGTCGTGCTGCTGCTCCGAGGACACGCCGATCCCAGGCGCCTGCGCGCCGCTCTCCTGGCGCGCCTCGTCACGCTCCTCGCGCTCGAGACCGGTCTTCTCACCGTCCCCGGGGCTCGTCGCCCGACGCGCGTCTGCGGGCAGCGCGCGACCGGCACCTCGGGCGGCCGACACCTCACGGCCGGCCTCGGGAGAGAGGCGCCCACCCGCTCTGCCGATCTCCGCCGGAGCGCTGGGCGGGCCGTAGCCCTGCCAGCGGGCACGCGCAGCGCCCGCGTGGAGTGCATCGGTGGCAGCAGCGGTCACCGGGCTGGCAGCGACTTCGGCGGCATCGTGGGTCGCGCCGACCTCGAGGGTCTGGCGGTCGGCCTGGCGACCATAGGCGGCCCTCGGAACGATGGCCGCGGCCGCGGCCGCGGCTGCGGGCGCAGTCGCGGAGCCGTTCGCCGGCGTGCGCGCTGACGCGCCGTGCTGCGCGCCGGCCAGCCGCATCGTGGCGCCCCGGTTCGACGCGACCCGCGGCCGCGAAGGCCGCTCGACTCGCTCCTTCGATCCCGCAGCGCGACCACTCACACGCTCACCTGCTCTCGCCTGCGCCCGCCAGTCTTCCGGGGTACGCGGCGCGCCCCCCGAGTGGCTACCGGAGCGCCAGTGTCGTCCATGGTCACGGCTCGTGTCAACACTTCTTCGACGCGCGCGAGGGCTCTGCCGAGCGCGAGGCGTCGTCCAAGAACGGGACGAGCCGGCCGAGCTTCGCGTACTCCGCGCGTACCGCTGCCTGCACGTCACGCATGCCCATTGGCCGCTGCGCCTCGGCCGCAGCGAAGGCGGCGGCCATGACCGCGTTGCGGATCCCGCCGCCGGTGAGCTCCGCCGTCTCGGCCAGCCAATCGAGGTCGACTGGGTCGTCGCGCGACTGCGCAGGCGCCGAGCGCAGGTGCGCCTCCCAGAGGCGCCGGCGCGTCGGGGGGTCAGGATCGTCGAACACCACCACATGGTGCAGCCGGCGCACGAAGGCCTCGTCCATGCTCTCCTTCAGGTTGGTCGCCAGTACGGCGAGGCCCTGGAATCGCTCGATGCGCTGGAGCAGGTAGGAGACCTCTTGGTTCGCATATCGATCACGGGCGTCGTGCACAGCCGAACGGCTACCGAACAGCGCGTCGGCTTCGTCGAAGAAGAGGACCACGTTCAGGTTCTCCGCTTCGCTGATCAGCCGCTCGAGGTTCTTCTCGGTCTCCCCGACGTACTTGTCGATCATCGCTGAGAGGTCGACCGTGCACAGCGCCAGCCCGAGCTCGCCGGCAAGGGCTTCAGCCGCAAGGGTCTTGCCGGTGCCAGGGGAACCTGCGAACAGGACCACGATGCCCTGGCCTTTCGTACCCTTGCCAGCCAAGTCACTGCCGACGAGGAGCGCCTCGCGCTGGCGCGCCCAGGACACGACGGTCTCGAGTGCCGCGTGGGTGCGCTCCAGCACGATCACGTCGTCGAGTCGCGCGCTCGGACGCGGGATCACCGTCGCGCCACGGAGCCGCACCGCACTTTGCCCGCGAGCGACGTCGGCGACCGCGGCCGAGTCGACCGGAGAGCTGCTGAGGACGCTGCGAAGGCACGCGCTCCGGGCAGACGCCAGGATCTGCTGGGGGCTGAGCCGCAGCGACAGCACCTTCTCCCAGGTCGAGGCGTCGTCAGCGGGCTCCTTCCCGAGGGCCGCCCGCCACAGCTCCAGCCGCTCGCTGCGCACGAGCGCCGGTGCCTCGACGTCGAGCACGGCGTCGTCGAACCACGCGGCGTCCCAGTCCTCGTCGTCGACGACGACCACCGGAACCGGGGAGGTCTCCAGGAGCGAGTACACCAGCCGCTGTCCGACAAGCATCCCATCGGGGTCGACGAGGAGGAGGGCGGCACCTGCCAGGGTCGCCTCCCGCACCGCCACCGAGGCCAGCTCAGCGATGGCGCTCGCGTCGATGTCTCCAGGCGCGCGCCGCAAGTCGATGGCGACGTGCCCGAGCCCAAGCAGCTCGAGCGCTCCCACGGCGGCCGACGCCCCTACGGAGCCAGGCCTCGCCCGGACGTGGGTGATCCGCACCCCCGAGCGCAGGCTCTCCGCGAGCTCGTCGGCCATCGCAGAGCCTGCGAGCGGCACCTCGACGCGCAGCGGCGCCACGACGGGGTCCGGTGAGCGGTCGCCGAGCAGGTGGGCGACGACCCGATCGGGCACGACGAGGTGGCGCGCGACGAAGGGCGCCGCGTCGTCACTGAAGCGCAGCAGCCCGTAGCGGCGGAGCGGCGTGAACGGCCCGAGACGGGCTCGCGCGGAGGGGGCCATCGAGCCATGGCCACACAGCTCCAGCGCCAGCGCGACCGTGGCGCGCGACTGCGTGGGCACGCCCGTGAGGAACCCGAACAACGCCCCGAACCGGATGTCCAGGTCGGCAGCGGCGGCGACCACCAAGAGCGAGGTGTCGAGAGAGCTCATCCCGACGAGCGAGGCCAGGTCCGCGAGCTCGTCGTCGGCCTCGTCGCAGAGCACGTCGGGATCAGGGGGCGCGGGGCGTCGCGCCTGCCCGTGCTCGTCTGCGAGCAGCCCGAGGAGGGTCTGCATGTCCTCGTGGTCCGGCGCCCGCGATCGGGACGCCACGGTCTCGGCGAGGTCTGCAACGAGCCACTGAAGACGTCGCTCCACCCCGCGCAACGCTAGTCCGCTCGCGACCGTCTCCTCCTGCCGCGCCCGCCATGCGGCCGTCGGGAGAACACGAACCAAGAGCAGGGTTCCGGCGCGAAGGGCGGGTCCCATGCGCTCGGGCGCTCCCGCATGGTGCTGCCGCGGGACCGTGGCTGGCAGACTCGGAGCGGTGCCCTCGCTCTCGGGCCGCACGCCCGCCGTCACCGCACGATGGCACCCGTCGTAACCGTCCGCGAGCTACGCAAGTCCTACGGCGAGGTCGAGCGGCTGCACGGCATCAGCTTCAGCGTCGAGGCGGGGCAGATCCTCGGATTCCTCGGGACGAACGGTGCGGGCAAGACGACGACCATCGAGATCCTCGAGGGCTACCGCCCGCGCAGCTCCGGAGAGGTCTTCGTGCTCGGTGTCGACCCTGCGCGTGCCGACAGAGCCTGGCGCAATCGCATCGGGATCGTCCTGCAGGAGTCCGAGCTCAACCCTGTCTACACCGTGCGCGAAACGTTGACCATGTTCGCCAGGTACTTCGACTCGCCGACCCCGATCGACCGGACCCTCGACGTCGTCGGCCTCTCGGTCAACGCCGACGAGCGGATCGGGCGGCTCTCGGGGGGCCAGAAGCGAAGGGTGGACGTCGCTCTCGGCCTGGTCGGCGATGCGGACCTTCGAATGGGAGCCGATGAGCCGAGGCTGAGCGCACCGCCGGCAGCGGCGCGGCGCGTGCGCGGCCCTGAGGCAGACTCCCAGCCGTGAACGACGCAACGACGCCGGCCGAGCGGCGGGGCCGACTCGCCGGCGCGCCGGAGGTGCCGAGGTGACCTCCGAGGTCGCGCCCGAGCCCGCCGCTCTCCCAGCCGTCTGCTTCTCGGGCGTGTCGGTGGTGCGAGACGGGCGGCCGATCCTCGAATCGATCGACTGGGAGGTCGGCTCGAAGGATCGCTGGGTCGTCCTCGGCCCCAACGGCTCGGGGAAGACGACCCTCCTCCAGGTCGCCGGTGCCCGCCTCATGCCGAGCCGCGGCACCGTGTCGGTCGTCGGCGAGCAGTTCGGACGCAGCGACCTGCGGACAGTGCGCGCCCGGGTCTCGCTGGTGAGCGCTGCCACAGAGCGAGCCCTGCGACCGTCCCTCAGCGCGCGCGAGGTGGTCGTGACCGGGAAGGACGGGGCGCTCTACCCGCTCGGGCACCGCTACTCGCAGGAGGACTGGGCCGCTGCCGACCGCACCCTCGAGCGCGTCATGGGGCCGGAGGCAGCCCCGCTGTCGGACGCAGCGTTCGGAGTGCTCTCGGAAGGCGAGCGTCAGCAGGTGCTGATCGCTCGGTCGCTCATGGGTGCCGCGGAGCTCATCCTGCTCGACGAACCCGCGTCCGGTCTCGATCTCGCGGCGCGCGAACGCCTCGTCGCGCGGCTGGGAGCGCTCGCATGCGAGCCAGGGGTGCCCGCAGTCGTGCTCGTCACCCACCATCTCGAGGAGGTGCCGTTCGGGTTCACCCACGGGCTCCTCCTCGCCGCAGGGCGCGTGCTCGCCGCAGGGCGCCTGGAGGACGTGCTGACCGGGCCGCTGGTGTCGAGGTGCTTCGGCGTGCGCGTCCACGTCGAGCAGCGCGACGGGCGCTGGTGGGCACGGGCGAGGCTTTGAACGCGCCGCCCTGCACGCGCCACCCTCGCGCTCCTGCGCTACTGTGGCGAACACCTGTTCGCCTCTAGACTTCCCCTCTCGGTGGAGGGCTGAGTAGCTGCTGAGTAGCTACGGTGACGGTGATGGTGATGGGAGATGGCTGATGGGCCGTGAGGAGCGCCGATCCCGCCACGCGCGGCTCCTCGCTGTCTGCGAAGTGCTCTCCGCGTCGCTGAACGGCCCCTCGTCGCAGCGGCTCGCCGAGCTGGTCGAGGCCGGCGCCCTCGGCGCAGGCGCTGCTCCCGCAGAGAGTGCCGCGTGGCTCGAGGAAGGGCTCGCCCGCGTGACCGACGAGCGGATCCGGTTCTGGGAAGCAGAGCTCGACCGGCTCGCTCAGCGCCGCGTGTGGATGCTGGACACCGCCGACGAGGACTACCCGGCGAACCTGCGCATGATCCACAACCGTCCCCCCTTCCTCATGGGCCGAGGCGCGCTCGTCCACGACGACGAGCGGGCTGTCGCAGTGGTCGGCGCCCGCAGACCGAGCGACGAAGGGCGCGCTGCGGCGTACGAGCTGGCGCGTCAGCTCGCGGGACGGCGCGTCACGGTCGTCTCCGGGCTGGCCGAGGGGATCGACACCGCTGCCCACAGTGGTGCCCTGTCTGCCGGAGGACGGACGATCGCCGTGTTCGGCACCGGCATCGACGTGGTCTACCCAGCCAGGAACCGGGCGCTCGCAGCTGCGGTCGCTCGCTCGGGAGCGTGCGTCTCGCAGTTCTGGCCCTCGATGCGCGGAGCCCGGTGGACGTTCCCGGTCCGCAATCTCGTCACGTCCGGACTGTCGCTGGGCACCGTCGTCGTCGAGGCCGGGGAGACGTCCGGGGCTCGTCTCCAGGCAGAGGCCGCCCTCCGGCACGGCAAGCGGGTCTTCCTCCTCGACCGCCTCGTGCGAGCCCAGCAGTGGGCCCGCGACATCGCCGCGCGCCCGGACGTGCTCGCTGTCGACTCGGTCGACCAGATCGTGTCGGCCGTCGAGGTCGACCTGATGACCGACACGGCCCTTCTCGCCTAGGCACCGCCGTGCCCGGCGCCCGAGAGCTCATCCTCCCTCTTCGCGGCGCGCTCGTCCCGGTTCCCGCCCAGCCCCAGGACGGCGTCTGCTCGATCTGCCACAGCAGTGCGAAGATCGGGTTCTCCCGCTGCCTGCCCTGCAGCGAGGCAGGAGCAGCCGACCCGCCGGAGATCCTCCCGATCACGCTGTCCGTGCACGGAGAGCTGATCCACAGCCACCTGCGGAACTACAAGGACAGTCCTTCGGCGGCCGTCCGAAGCCGTATGAGCCTCCGCCTCGCGGCGCTCCTCGCCACCTTCATGTCCCAGCACGCCCGCTGCGTCGGCGAATGGGACTACGCCACGTGTGTCCCCTCGGCGACGCGGGTGGCGCTCCAGTCAGTGGTCGACCGCATCCAGCTCTTCGCCTGCCGCTACCGCCAGGTCCTCGCGTCGCGTCCGGAGACCGGGGAACGCGCGCTCGAACCTGCTCGGTTCGCGGTCTCCGCCGACGTGAGCGACCACAGGATCCTCCTGCTCGACGACACCTTCGTGAGCGGCGCCAGCGCGTTCGGCGCGGCCGCCGCCCTCCGGGAGCACGGCGCGACGGTCGTCGGCCCCGTCGTGATCGGCCGGCACATCCAGCCGGGCTGGCCGCCGAGCGCCCAGCTGCTCTCGTGGATCGCGAAACGTCCCTGGGACGAGACCCGCTGCGCTCGCTGCGCCGGCGAGCGCCCGCGCGCCTCACTGTTCTGACCCTGGAGCCGCAACTACTCGCGTTGGCCAGGCTTGGCCACGGGTACCTCGCCGGCCGAGCCCATCGAGACATCCAGCGCAAGTGGTCCATCCGAGGTGGCATGTGCGGCACCTGCGGACGCCGGCGTCGCAGCGGAGCACGCCATGGGAGCGGTAGGGCCGGATCACTCCGGCTTGCCCGCGGCGAGTAGGGGACGGATCGGCAGTGCTCACCTCTCCGACCGGAGGAGCATGTGCTCCTGACCCGCACCGGGGTAGTTCTGTTCCCCCGGC
>JAKBTL010000011.1 GCA_021844425.1 Actinomycetes bacterium
TACAAGCAGTTGATCGAGATGACCCGTGCAAAGGAGAGATGATGAGTGCGATCGAACGGCACGCCAACGTGTGGGACGCTCTCGAGGAGAACTCGGCGATGGCCGAGAACATGAAGATCCGCAGCGCGCTGATGCAGGAGCTGACCCGCTACATCGAGCGCGCCGGGATGACCCAGGCCAAAGCGGCCCACCGGTTTGGAGTCACCCAACCTCGCATCTCCGATCTCAAGCGAGGGAAGATCGACCTCTTCAGCATTGACACGCTGGTGAACATGCTCACCGCCGCCGGACTGCACCTTGACCTTCGGGTCCGAGAGGCAAGCTGAGCCGCAAGGAAACGGAGATCGCTCCGACGCTCCGGTTTCTTGGGACACCGTCGGCCGCGAGGCCGGTTGAGTAGGGCACGCGCCCAGGCGGCTGCATAGGGCAGACGCTGTGACCAGCGGCTTCGTCGGGTTTGTAACCCGATGGTCCTGAACCCCCGCCACCATGGAATTCTCGCCTTCGCCATCGACGCCTGAATCGATGCCGCACGACTCTATGTCGGCCGGCCTCAACTGTTCGGAGCGTCCCATGATGGAGCACCTACGGCGCCCTGAAGCGGAGACGGGCCAAGGTGCTCGATCATGGCGATGAGACCATAGAGGTGGAAGATGGCGGCGACCACCATCGGGGCGATGCCCGGCCGGGACCAGATCAGTGGGCTCGCTTTCGATGGCGACGATGACGGCTCCCCGCCGTCGTGAGGTCGACGCGAACTCCGACCGCACTCTCCCGGCGATAGCCGTGCAACCGGTCGTCGGCAAGGCGGCAGACGACCCGGTCCGGGTAACGCGCCAGGGCCGAGGTCGATGGCCCACTGACGGCTGTCATGCTCCCAGCGAGCTACTGCCTTGGCGTCCGCACGTTTGCTCATCGTTCGACTCCCTTCTGCACCCGCACCTCTACCTCGACAACGGGACTGGGCGCATCCGTCATCCCGGCCAGACCGAGAGCCTTCGCACGTCGCAGCGCCGCCTGCGCCCGGCGGTACTGGACCGATTGCTCGATGCTCGAGACGTCGGCTGGTGCACCGAGGGGACGGGCACTGGCGACGTGCCAGCGGTCCCGGTAGGCGGCGACGGTCGAGACCTCGCGCAGCCACCGCTCCCGGCGGGTCGGGTCGCCCGGTGGGGCTCCGAGGGCGCCGACCCACACGTGGGCGTTCTCGACTGCTCGTGCCGCCAAGGCCTGTGCGCGGGCTTCCATCGCGTGGTCCCGCTCGGCGAGGGCCGTCGCCAGCTCGGGATCGGTGACGCCTTTGGCTCGGGGGATGAGCCCTGCGATCAGGTTCCCGGGCCGCTTCTGCCTCCGGCCCGACGAAGCGTTCGTCCAGCGCTCGAGACGGTGGTGCAGGACGGCGGCGATGTCGTCTGCGTCGTCGAGGCTCGTGCCGGCGACGAGGCGGGGGAGAGCGGCGTCGATGTCGAGCCCACGGGCTTCTGCGTCCCGGAAGGCGGCGAAGAGCGGTCCTTTGGCCTCGCTCGCTCCGAGCCCAGCCAGCTCGTCTGAGCTGAGCCCCGAGCGCACGAGCAGGGCGTCGAAGCGCTCTGCCTGGGCGAGCGCCGCCAGGGTCAGGTACTCGGCCGACAGGCGTTCCATCCCCTCTGCCTCGTCGTGGGCATGGCGGATGATCTCGTGCGCGGCCAGGTCTGCGCCTTCGTGGCGGAGGACGCTTGCGAGCACCTGACGCGCGGTCACGTGCTCGGTCATCGCGTCGTGGCCGGTCTGCGGCTCGGGGTCGTAGTGGGTGTCGACGTAGAGCCGGTTGGACTCCCGGCCCCGAGTGGCCGACACGTAGAGCACCTCACGGGTGGTCGTAGGCGACACGATCGCGTGCGCCGTGTCGACCGTCCGACCCTGAGCGCGGTGCGCGCTCGAGGCGTAGGCGAGCTCCACGTGCTCGGCCACGTAGCAGGCGGGCAGGAGAAGCGTTCCTGCGCCGCCGAGCCGGGTGACGGTCATGGCACCGTCGTCGTGGGTGGCCGTGACCGTCCAGCGGTCCCCGTTTCGGACCCAGCGCCGCCCGGTCGCAAGACGCCGGTCGTTGTCCGTTCGCGGGGAGATCTGCTGGCCGCGCGCGGGGACTTTTGGTGTCCGTCCGCGGGGAGATTCAGTGGCCGTCTATGGGGAGTTTCGCGTGTCCGCCGTCAGTGTGGCGGCATGTTTGCCGTCCCGCAGGCCGAGCGTCAGCTGGCCAGTGGGCTGATCTGGCCGAGCGCGTCAGCGAGACGCTCCCGTTCGGTCTCCATGTCGTAGTGGGCCTGGAGGTTCAGCCAGAACTCGTCGCTGGTACCGAAGTAGCGGGCGAGGCGGAGGGCGGTGTCCGCAGTGATCCGACGGGTGTCGTGGACGATCTCGTTGATCCTCCGGGGCGGGACGCCAATGGCGACGGCCACACGGTGCTGGGTGATCCCGAGCGGCGTGAGGTACTCCTCTTGGAGGACCTCACCGGGATGGATGGGGGGGTACAGGGTGCGGGTCATGGTGGTTGTCCGTTCAGTGGTAGTCGACGATCTCTACGTCCTCGGGACCAGCTGGCGTCCAGCGGAAGCAGATGCGCCACTGGTCGTTGACCCGGATGCTATGTCGACCGGCCAGGTCACCACGAAGCTTCTCCAGTCGGTTCCCCGGTGGAACCCGAAGGTCGTCGAGGGACCGGGCAGCGTGGAGGATGAGCAGCTTGCGGTGCGCTGCCCGGTTGACTGCGTCCCCGAACTTGGAGGTCCGTTGGCGATGCCAGACGGCCGCTGTGTCCCGGTCGCGAAACGACAGCAGCACATCTCGTGCGTGTAACGGTCAGCGTGATGAACGACGACCGTTGTCTCTCGTCGCGCCGGCTTGCTCGCTGTCCGCAAGCCGAACCGCTTCCGGCAGTGCCGGAACGACGCGCCCTGCGGGCGGGCCGAGGCGAGGAAGGCATTCGTTGACCCCGGCGCACCCTGTAGTCGGAGATCGCCGGCCGCGGCAGAGCGCTACCGCATCGGCACCCGCCTTCAACCGTCGTCGCTCTTTACGGGAGTCCTGTGCCGTGTGGGGCCGCTCAGGAGCCTGTGGGGGCCCCACCGACGACGGGGTCGTCTTCGTCATCGACCGAGATGGCGACTGCATAGGCGAGGAGGGTGCCGAGCGCGCTGAGCTCGACGGTATCGCCGCGTCGGGCGACGATCCCCAAGTCGGCGAGCGCGGACACCATGGCCCTCACCAGGGCGACCACATGGCGACGCTCGGCTTCGTCGTCGAGGTCGTAGCCTTCGTTGGAGGCGACGAGCGCCCAGCCCTGGTCCTCGACGGCGGCGAGCGGGGCCGCCCCGTCCGCCGAGACGAGAGCGGCGAGCAGACCCGGTGCTGCTGAGTCGAGGAGCTCCACGTAGCTCTTACGCCAGCCCTGGCGGAATCCGCCGAGCAGGCCGCTCTCCAACAAGGTGGTGGCAGCGCTCATCCAGGCGGAGAGGGGGTCGCGCTCGATGTCGCCTGCAAGAGGTCCGGCGACGACCTTGGTGGCGCTCCGGGCGAGAAAGCCGGCGGCGGCTGCCCATGCGAAGTCGTGCGCGGTGTCGGGCAGGTCGTCGAGGGAGCGGACCCGCTCGGGGATCTCTTCTCCGGTGTCGAGGCGGCGCGCGAGTGCGATCGCGTCGGCGGCTCTCAGGTTGCCGGCCTGGGTCGCCGGACGCCCCGAGCCCACGAAAGCGACCACCTCCGCGAGCCGCGACATCGCCGGGGCGGCCGCCGCGTCGGCACCGAGCTGTTGCGCGTGCGCCCGTTCTTCCTCGGTGCCCATGAGCGCAGCGAGCGGCGTGTCGAGGATGGCCGCTACCTCAGCGAGCGCCGCGGCGAGCTCCACGTCGCCGGCGCCGGGCACCCGCGACGACGCTCCAGCCCTGGCCCGGCGTGTCATCGCGGGAGGGTGGGGTGGGTGTGGACTGTCTCCTCGGCCATGCTGCACTCTACGCGCACGCCCAGGGCAGCCACTGCTCCTGGCGACCGGTTCGTCGGCACGCACGAGCGCGCCCACTCGAGCGTGCCCACTCGAGCGTGCCCACTTGGATAGGGGCGATACTGGTCGTCATGGCGGGCACCGATCGCAGATGGCTCGTGCTCGCCCGCGACGTCTCGCACGCTGTCCGCGTGCCTGGCCACGCCGAGCTCCGAGCAGCCATGGTGCTCGACGTCGCTACCGGCTTCGTCCGCGGGGTCGCAGTGGCCCCGAGCGACTCAGAGGCGCTCGGCTCGGCGTGCGACACGGCGCTTGCCAAGCCCGCCGGCCGCCTCCCACCCTTGCGGCCCGACGGCGTGCTGTGCGGCCCGGGGCTCGCAGACCTTCTCGCCGAGTCGCTCGGCGCGCTGATGCCCGCCAGCGCGCTGCCGCCGATCACCGAAGTGGTGCCGGGGACGGAAGCCGAGGACATCTTCGACTGCTTCGTCGGGCACATGGCCGGTCGGGCACAGCCTGAACAGCTCCCCGACCCCGAGGACTGGCGGGTGCTCGTCGCCCAGGCGCTCGCCCTGTGGCGGGCCGAGCCGTGGGCTCGCTGGAGCGACGAGATCGACCTGGCGCTCGAGGTGAGCGTCGACGGGGAGAGCACCCGCCACTCGGCCGTGGTCATGGGCAACGCCGGCATACAGCGTGGCCTCGTCGTGTACCCCGGCGAGCAATCCCCCGCGGGCCTGCGTGACTGGCAGCCGGGCGAGGCTGTGCCGGCGCCGGCGGGCACGCTGCTGTGTTTGCTCGACCCCCCGTCTGAGTCGCCTCGCGAGCTCACCGCCAAGGCGCTCCGCTACGGCTGGCCCGCCGAGGCGGAGCTCGTCCCGGTGTTCCTCAGGCTCGGAGCTGAGGAGGTAGGCGAGGTCGACCGAGACGAGGCGAGGCGGATGACCGCCGCTATCGCCGCGCTGGTCGCCCACGACGCTCGGGGCCCGGTCCTCGCCGACCCTGGGCGGAATGCCACGTTCGGCACGCTGCTTCTCGGCGGCGGTGGGCATGCGAGCTTCGCCATGTACCAGCGTCCCCCTTCGGCCTAGCGAGCCCGTCGGGTCTCCGGGCAGGGCGTGTCGACTCCGACCTCGTGCCAGCCGGGAGCCCCACGGTGCACGGCCTGTTCGAGAGTGCCACCAGCACCAACGCAAAGCGCACCCAGTGGACGTTCCGGACGGTTCGGTCCGGCGTGTACCAGCGCTCCCGCTCCCGCCGTAGGGGTCCGGGCAGCAGCCCCGCCAGAGGATCGTCGGCAGCCGGTGACGCCGACCGCTCCGACCATTCGCTCGCCGACTGGGTCTCGACCATGATCTGCCTCCCTGATCCTCGTGCCACACCAACAACACGATGGTCGTAGAGAAGAGAACCGACGCCGACTGACTGGGGCCCCCAACTGCTCCGCTGTAATTACGTATTGCTCGGCAGACAATGGGCTGATACCCATGTGGCGCAACTTGTCTCAATCGGCACAGGAGCGCGTGAGATGGGAGTACACCCCGACACCCTGCGCCGGTGGGAGCGGGAGGGCAAGATTGAGCTTCCAGAGCGCACCCCGGGTGGCAGGCGTCGCTATGACCTCGCCAAACTCCGCACCCTTGCGCCGCACAGGGCCCCGTCAACCCGCAACACCATCGCCTACGCCCGTGTCTCCACGAACGGGCAGAAGGACGATCTCACCCGCCAGGTGGCGCTCCTGGAGAGCTTCTGCTCCGCGAACGCATGGACCTACGAGGTCATCACCGACGTGGGTTCCGGGCTCAACTACTCCAAGCGCGGGCTTCGCCGGCTCATCGCCCGGATCTGCTCGGGCGAGGTGGGTCGACTCGTCATCAGCCACAAGGACCGCCTGTTACGGTTCGGCTCCGAGCTTGTGTTCTCCCTCTGCGAGCACTTTGCCTGCGAGGTCGTGATCGTGAACGCATCGGAGGACTCCACCTTCGAAGAAGACCTGGCAGCAGACATGATCGAGATCGTCACGGTATTCTCAGCCCGGCTCTATGGATCGAGGAGCCACGAGAAGTAACCATTCACGTCCGGGCGAGACAACCGGTGACGGAACGGCGAATGGAGGACCGATACGCCGCAGGG
>JAKBTL010000110.1 GCA_021844425.1 Actinomycetes bacterium
CCTGAACCTCGCGTTCCGCGAGCCGCTCGTCGCCGACGCAGGCCCGCTGCCCGAGGGACGCCCCGGCGGCGCGCCGCAGCACCGCGTCGTGGCGCACGGCGGGGTCGCCGAGCCGTGGAGCTCGCCCGCTGCCAACGGCGTCCTGGTGGCCGGCGCGGGGTGCGGACCGGCCGATGGCGTGCTCGCGCTCGCCGAGCACCTCGGGTGGCCCGTCCTCGCAGACCCCCGCTCGGGATGCCGCGTGCCGCACCCCCACGTCGTCGCGGCGGCGGACGCGATCGCTCGTCGCGCACCGGCGCGCCTGCGTCCCGAAGTCGTGGTGCAGCTCGGCGCGTCGTGGGCGTCGAAGGCGCTGCCGGCCTACCTCGCCGAAGCTGAGGTGGTCGCAGTGGACCCGTGGTGGCGCTGGGACGACCCGGACCGGCGCGTGTCGGTCGTCCACCGCGTCGAGCCTGGGGCTTGGCTGGCTGCCGCGCGCGCGACCGTGCCGCAGCGACCCTCGCCCGGATGGCTCGAAGGGTGGCAGGACGCCGAGCGGGCCGCACAGCAGACGATCGAGGCCCTCCTCCGCGGGGCCGAGCTGAGTGAGCCGCTCGTCGCGCGCAGTGTGGCGCGCGACGTTCCCGAGGGCTCCGTCGTCGTCGTCTCCTCGTCCATGCCCGTGCGCGACCTCGAATGGTTCGCCCTGCCGCGCCCGGACCCCCCGAGGGTCCTGGCGAACCGCGGTGCGAACGGCATCGACGGCGTGTGCTCGACGGCGCTCGGAGCGGCCGCGGCCAAAGCGGGGCCGGTCGTCGCGCTGGTGGGTGACCTCGCGTTCTTCCACGACCTGTCGTCGTTCGTCCGGTCGGCGGACGGGCCGGGTCCAGGCAGCTGCACCGTCGTCGTGGTCGACAACGGCGGCGGCGGCATCTTCGAGCTCCTGCCCCAGCGAGCGCTGCTCGAGCGCAGGGAGCTCGAGCGGGTATTCGCGACCCCCCAGGTCCCCGACGTGGTGGACGTGGCTGAGGGCCTCGGGCTCGAGACCGCGGACGTCGGCACGCCGGGAGAGCTGGGCGAGGCGGTGCTGGAGGCGACCCGGCGCGACGGCGTGACGATCGTGCGCGCACGCGTGCCCTCGCGCCAGTTGAACCGCGCGCTCCACGAGCGCCTGGACGCCGCGGTGGCCGGCGCGCTCGCCGACCTCGGGATCTGAAGGCGCCTGGGGAGGACGGGCGGCGTCGTATGGCAGGCTTGAGCGGATGCCGTCGCTCCCCGAGGATCTGCGCTTTCGGGGCCTGGTCCACCAGCTCACCGACGAGCGGCTGTTGGACCGCCTCGACCACGACCGGCTGACCTTCTACGTCGGCTTCGACCCGTCGTTCTCGAGCCTGCACATCGGCAGCCTGCTGCAGCTCGCCCTGCTCCGCCGCTTCCAGCGCGCAGGCCACCGCCCGATCGCGCTGGCCGGCGGCGGCACCGGCATGATCGGCGACCCCGGCGGCAGAACGGACGAACGGCATCTGCTCACGAGAGAGCAGATCGCGGCGAACGTCGAGGGCATCCGTCCTCAGCTCGCCCGCTTCGTCGACCTGGCCGACGGCCTGCTCCTCGACAACGCGTCATGGCTCTCGGAGCTGTCGATGATCGGGTTCCTCCGCGACGTCGGCAAGCACGTGACCGTGAACCAGATGATGGCGAAGGAAGCGGTCCGCGCTCGTCTCGAACGTCCCGACCGGGGCATCTCCTACACCGAATTCAGCTACATGCTCCTGCAGGCCTACGACTTCCTACGGCTCCATCAGGACTACGGCTGCGAGCTGCAGGTCGGCGGGAGCGACCAGTGGGGGAACATCACGACGGGCGTGGAGCTCATCCGCAAGCTCTCCGGCAAGGTCGCGCACGGCATGACGACGCCGCTCGTGGTCAAGGCGGACGGGACGAAGTTCGGCAAGACGGCCTCGGGCGCTGTGTGGCTTGACGCCGGGCTCACGAGCCCCTTCCGCTTCTACCAGTTCCTGCTGCACACCGAGGACGCGGTAGTCGGCGCGTACCTTCGGTACTTCACCTTCCTCGACCACGGCGAGATCGCGGACCTCGACGCCCAGACCGCCGAGCACCCGCAGCGCCGCGTCGCGCAGCGTGCGCTCGCACACGAGGTGACCGTGCTTGTCCACGGCGCGGAGGAGACGTCGCGGGCAGAGCGCGCGTCTCGGGCGTTGTTCGGCGAGGAGATCGCCTCGCTCGACGAGCGTACGCTGCTCGACGTCGTCGGCGAGGCGCCCTCGAGCACCGTGGCGCGCGACGCGCTCGTGCGCGGCGAGATCACGGTCGTGGACGCATTGGCCTCCTCTGGGCTCGTCTCCTCGAGGGGCGAGGCGCGCCGGGCCATCGCGCAAGGGGGCGCGTACGTGAACAACCGGCGCGTCGAGGGCGAGGAGCGGGCGCTCGGACCCGACGACCTCCTCTGTGACCGCTACGTCGTGCTCAGACGAGGCCGACGCGACTACCACCTGCTCGTCGCGCGATGACCTGCGCCCGTCACGACCTGTGATCGCAAGGGCGTGGCTCTGGATCGGGGGGCTGGTGGTCGTGGCCGTGGGAGTCGTCGCCTTCGTCTCGCTCGGTCTCGGCGCGCCTGCGACCCCGCAGCAGAGGTTGAAGAGCTGGGTCGCCTCCACGGACCTCGGCCAGGGCGTCGGCACCCTCGAGGGGGACGCCGCCTCGGTGCGCAGGGAGCTCGCCACGCACCATGGCGTCGCCGCGGCGCACACGGTCTGCGCCGCCATGGCAAACGACGCGCAGACATACAACGACGACCTGCCCTCCCCGGACTCGAGGCTCACCCAGCTCCTCGCGCGCGCCTACGCGCTCGAGTACGACGCCGCGGAGTCGTGCTACCGGGCTTCGTCGCCGGGCTCTCGGCTCTTTGCGGTGTCCGCACGCGACGCCGGCCAGGCGGCCCGCCTGTTCCAGCAGGCGCTCCGCCGGGTTCGCCTGCTCACCGCCTCGAGCGTGCCGACCACCACGACCACGGTCCCCGACCTCACAGGGACAGCGCTGTTTTGACGCGGCGACTCTGCGCGACGCGGCGACTCTGCGCGACGGGGCGACTCTGCGCGACGGGGCGCTCGTGACGCGCGCCCACGACGTGGACGATCGTCTCCGACGCCGGGTGCTGTGGGCCATGCCCAGCGGGCTGTACGTGGTGGGGAGCGCGGCGGGCGGCCGCGCGAACCTGATGACTGCCAACCTCGCGATCCAAGTCGCGACCGAGCCCAAGCTCGTCGCCGTCGCGGTCGACGCGACGTCGGTGACCCGAGCGCTCATCGTGGAGGGAGGGGGCTTCTCGCTGAGCCTCCTCGCACGAGAGGACCGCGCGGTCGTGCGGCGGTTCGTGAAGCCGGTGCCCGAGCAGGAGGTCGTGACCGAAGGAGGGGCGGTCGTGTCGATGCACGGGGAGCCGGTCGAGGCGCACGCGACCGGCTCCCCGGTGCTCGCACGTGCGGTGGCGTGGCTCGACTGCGCGCTCTGGCATCGGCTCGAAGCGGGAAGCCACGACCTGTTCGTCGGGGAGGTCGTCGCGGTCGGCGGCCCATCGGAGGAGATGCCGCCTGTGCTGCGGATGGAGGACACCCGCATGAGCTACGGCGGCTGAGGGCGCGCCAGCGTCAGTGGGGCCGCAGGTCGACTCGCAGCGTCAGGATCCCGTCTTCGAACGTGGCCTCGGCGTCGCCGATCATGGCGAAGTCCATGTAGTCGAGCTGTGCCTGCTCCCTGAACCTCTGGCGCTCGGGGCCCTCCACGGGAGGAAGGCCTCGCTCCTTCACCGCCTGGGCCCGCATTCGGAACCGAGCGACCATTGCCTGAGGGTCGAAGTCCACCGTCGTCGCAGCTTATGGCGGGGGCGGCAGCGCACGCGCGCCGTCGGGAGGTGACCGGTGCGCCCCCGGTGAGCGGCTACACGACTACAATGGGCCCGAGGGCCGGGGACCCGCCGGCGAACGCGGCGGGCGGTGTTCGGCCAGGTCGTCTACATGGCCCCCGGCTCGGTCGAGCAAGCGTCTCGGACCCGGGCGGGCAGCAAGGGAGTGGTCGTGAAGAAGGGACGCCATCGGCGATTCGAAGAAGCGCGAAGCCTCAAACGTTCGGTCACCACCGCCGGGGAGCGGTGCCCCGAGTGCGGAGCCGAGCCCGAGGACGTGCACGCGTCGTGGTGCCTCGCCGAGGAGGACCAGTACGACCGCATACTCGGGTCGCTCGCGCCCTCGCACGAAGACCGGGAGCACGACCCGCTCGACGACTGACGGCCAGAGCCGGCGCGTCAGCCGCGGCGGCGCACGGCAGGATGGGGGAGGGGCGTCCGTGCACCGCGGCGACGGTCCTCGAGGTACGCCGCCAGCGCACGCTGCACCTTCTTGCCCGTCATCTCGGCCAGCTCGTCGGCCAGCTCTTCGTACACCGGCTTCGTGCCGACGAACGCGTGGCGCTCTTCGGTGCACCACCACGCGAACTCCTGGCCGCCCGGGCCCCAGTGGCGCCGCTCCCACTGCCCGACGGTAGAGGTGACGTGCCCATCGTCGTCGACTCGGTCCTCGCGCCGAAGCGGCAGCTGCCAGCAGACCTCCGGCTTCAAGTCGAGCGGGCGCCGGCCGGTCGAGAGCGCGGCGTGGTGCAGCGCGCAGCCTGGGCCGTTGCGGAAGCCGGGGCGGTTGAGGAAGATGCATGCCCCGTCGACGAGGCGGGTCACCGTCTCGCCCCTCTTCGTGGTGCGCGTGATCCCCTTGCGCATCGCACGGCGGCGGAACTGCCAGTCCTCGTCGCCGAGAGATTCGGCCGCCTTCTCCACGCGGCGGACGTCGTCGTCGTCGACGAAGTGCGCTCCATAGGAGCAGCAGCCCTGCATGAGCTCGGGAGCTGGATCGGTGAGGACGCCCCGGCAGCCGCGGCCGTAGATGCACGTCCAGCTGCTCGAGAGGAAGGTGATGTCGAAGACCCAGGTGCGGTCCTCGTCGGGGTCGTCGAAGCTCACCCACTCGTGCGCCGGCACGGAGGGCCGGCCGGTCGCCATGGCCCGACCCTAGCCGTAGAATGGCGCGATGGCTCGAACCGCTGAACAGCTCGACGTCGTGACGATCACGCCTGAGGCGCGTGACGTGGTGCGCGAGGCGATGTCCCAGGAACCCGACCCGGATCGTCTGGCGCTCTGGCTGGAGGTGCGCGGAGTCCAGGATGCCCAGTTCGTCTACGACCTCTACTTCCAGGCGGCCGCGGACGCCGCCGAAGAGGACTCGGTGGTCGATGACGGCGAGATCACCGTCGTCGTCCCGGAGCCGAGCGTCGACCGCCTGCGCGGTGCTCGGCTCGAGTGGAGCAGCGAGGGGGAGGGCGGGCTCGTCCTCGTGAACCCCAATGCGCCGGAGCCCGAGGAGCTCGGGGTTCCTGCCGAGGTCATGGCGGCGGGGCTCGACGGCCCGCTCGGGAGCCGGGTCCGCGCCGTGCTGGACCAGGCGGTGAACCCCTCGATCGCCTCGCACGGCGGCCGGGCCGACCTGGTCGCGATCGACGAGAGCGGGGGCGTCGCGTACCTGCGGCTCTCGGGGGGCTGCCAGGGCTGCGCGATGTCCCGGATGACGCTCACCCAGGGCATCGAGGCCGCGCTGCGCGAAGAGGTGCCCGAGCTCACGCGGGTGGTCGACGTCACGGACCACGCGGGCGGCGACAACCCCTACTACTAGTCGAGCGATGACGGCCTGGGGGGTGGTGGCCGCGTGCGGGATCGGCGGGGGGGTGGCCGGTCCGTTCCTCGACGTGCTCGCGCGGCGGGTCCGGCGCCCGGACGCCCAGGGCCTCGCGCCTGGCGCCTCGACGTCTCGAGCGGCTGCGCCTCCCGCTGCACCCGCCACCTCTGCACCCGCCACCGCTTCGCTTGCCACTTCGGTTGCGCCAGCTGTCGCGCGGGCGTCGAGACGCGCAGCCGTCGGCGAAGGCGGGGGCGTGGCGGTCCTGACCGCGGTGCTCTGCGTGCTCGGCGCGCTCCGGCTCGGGGCCGTCCCCCAGCTGGCCGCGTACTGCCTTCTCACGGGTGCCCTCGTCGTGGTCTCCCTCACCGACCTGCGCACCGGCCTCGTCCCACGGCGGATCGTCTACGCCGCCGGCGCGACCGTCGGGGTCGCGCTCCTCTGCGCGTCCGCGGCCGACGGCACGTGGCGCCCGATGCTCGACGCGCTGGTGGGGGCCGCGGCCGGGCTGGCGCTGCTCGGGGGCATCTGGCTGGCGTCGCCCAAGGCGATGGGCTTCGGCGACGTGAGGCTCGCGGGGCTCTGCGGCGGCGCGCTGGGCTGGTTCGGCCTGTCAGCGCTCTACGTCGGCTTCATGGCCGCCTTCGTGGCCGGGGCGATCGTGGGCCTGGTCATGCTGGTCGCGCGCGGCCGGCACCGGCTCCCGTTCGCGCCCGCGCTCGCGCTCGGCACGCTGTTCGGCGTGCTTTGGGGCACGTGGCTCGGGAACCTCTGGCTGCAGAGGTGGTAGACGCCGACCGCCGCCTCGCCGACTACCTTCGCTCGGCTCGGTAGCGTGGTGCGGTGCTCCGCTTCCTGACCGCTGGAGAGTCGCATGGAAAGGCGCTCGTCGTCGTGATCGAGGGCCTTCCTGCTGGGCTGCGGGTGACCGTCGAGGACGTCGCCGCAGAGCTTCGGCGTCGACGCCTTGGCTTCGGCCGCGGGCCCAGGATGCGCTTCGAGGCGGACGCGGTGACCATCGTCGGTGGGGTCCGCCACGGCAGGACGCTCGGCTCGCCGGTCGCGATCGAGATCGGGAACACCGAGTGGGAGCGCAAGTGGACCGAGGAGATGTCCCCTGCGCCCGGTGCGCCCTCGAGGGTCCTCACCCAGCCCCGCCCCGGCCATGCCGATCTCGCGGGGATGCAGAAGTACGGCTTCGACGACGCGCGCGACGTGCTGGAGCGCGCGTCTGCACGCGAGACGGCGGCCCGGGTCGCGGCAGGGGCGCTCGCGAAGCTCCTGCTCGCCCGCCTGGGGATCCAGGTGCTGAGCCACGTCGTCCAGCTCGGCCCTGAGCGTGTGGCCGAGGCCACGCGGCCGGTTCCCGAGGACCTCGACCGCATCGACGAGTCGCCTGTGCGGACGGCGGACCCCGAGGCCGAGGAGCGGATGGTGGCGGCGGTGAAGTCCGCGGCGAAGGACGGGGACTCGCTCGGCGGCGTGGCCGAGGTCCTCGCCTACGGGGTGCCGGTCGGGCTGGGTAGCTACGCGCAGTGGGACCGCCGGCTCGACGGGCTTCTCGCACAGGCGCTGATGAGCATCCAGGCCGTGAAGGCGGTCGAGATCGGTGACGGCTGGGAGGTCGCGGCGCGCCGCGGCTCGGCGGCCCACGATGCCATCCGCCCCGACCCCGGTGCCAAGGCCTCGGGCGGGTACAGCCGCCCGACGACGCGGGCGGGCGGCATCGAAGGAGGCATGTCGAACGGGGACCTCGTCGTCCTGCGCGCGGCGATGAAGCCGCTCGCGACGTTGAGCCGTCCGGTCATTGAGACCGTGGACGTGGCCACGAAGCAGCCGACCGTCAGCTTCAAGGAGCGCACCGACGTCACCTCGGTGCCCGCGATGGGGGTCGTCGCCGAGACGATGACCGCGCTCGTGCTCGCCGCTGAAGCGCTGCGGAAGTTCGGCGGTGACTCGGTCGCGGAGCTCGTCCGCAATCGCGACGGCTACCTCGCGTCGCTCGGCGAGACGCTGTCCCCGCCCGAGCGAGGGTGATCGTGCACGTGCTGCGACCTGCCCCGCGCCGGGTGCTCCTCGTCGGGATGATGGGAGCCGGCAAGACGACGGTGGGCAAGCTGCTCGCTCGCCGTCTGGGCTGGCGTTACGTCGACTCCGACGAGGCGGTCGAGGCCGCCACGGGCCGTACGGTGAAGGAGCTGTTCGAGGCCGGGGGGGAGAAGGCCTTCCGCCCGCTCGAGAGCGAGGCGCTCGCTGCAGCGCTCGACGACGACCGTCCCGCGGTCGTGTCCGTCGCCGGCGGAGCGGTGCTCGACCCTGCCAACCGTCAGCTCCTGCGCCGGGCCGGCATGGTGGTGTGGCTGCGGGCGAGCCCCGAGACCCTGCTCGAGCGCGTGCGCGCGGACACGAGCACGGCGCAGGCGCGCCCGGGCGTCGTCGACCACCGCCCCCTCCTCGATCGCGACCCGGCGGGCACGATCGTCCGGCTCGAGCGCGAGCGCCGGCCGATCTACGAAGAGGTGGCCGACGTGGCGGTCGACGTCGACGAGATCGGGCCCGAGGCCGTTGCAGATCAGGTGCTCGAGCTGGTCCAGGTCAGCGCGTGAGACGGCCGGCGTGATCACCGTCCCGGTCGTCCTGGGCGCCGGCGAGGCCGCCCGTACCGACGGGGAGGCAGGCGCGCGCGGCTACGACGTGCTGGTCGGCGACGGCGCATCGGCCCGCCTCGCCGACCTCGTCGCCCGCCGCGTGCCATCGGCGCGGCGCGCCGCGGTCGTGACCGACGAGGCGGTCGCCGCCACCCCCTGGTTCGCCCGCATGGACCCTGGCCTGCCCTACGAGGTGCACGCCGTCGAGGCGGGAGAGCGCGCGAAGACGATGGCGAACGTGGAGTCCCTCTGTCGGGCGTTCGCTCTGAGCGGGCTGGCGCGCAGCGACGTGGTCGTCGCCGTGGGCGGCGGAGTGGTGAGCGACCTGGGGGGGTTCGCCGCTGCGGTGTACCACCGGGGGACGCCGTACTGCACGGTCGCGACGTCGCTCCTTGGCCAGGTGGACGCGGCCATCGGGGGGAAGACCGGCGTGAACCTCCCCGAGGGCAAGAACCTGGTGGGCGCGTTCTGGCAGCCGACGGGCGTCCTCTGCGACACCGCGCTGCTCGAGACCCTCCCTCGGCGCGAGTGGGCGTCGGGGCGCGGTGAGATGGCGAAGTACACGTTCCTCGGCGAGCCCGAGCTCCTGGAGCTCCCGTTCGAGGCCCAGGTCGGTCGCTGCGTCGCTCGCAAGGCCATGGTCGTCGCTGCCGACGAGCGCGAAACGGGGACGAGGGTGCTCTTGAACTACGGCCACACGCTCGCCCACGCGCTCGAGGCGGCGGCGCTGCGCTCTGGCGTCGACCTGCGTCACGGGGAGGCGGTCGCGCTGGGCCTCGTCTACGCCGCCGGGCTCGCTCGCCGGCTCGGCCGCATCGGAGACGACCGGGTGGCGCTCCACCACGAGGTGGTCAAGCGCTTCGGCCTCTCCGACCGGCTGCCCCCGGGGCTCGAGGGCATGGACCCCGAGGAGCTCCTCGCCTACATGGCTCGGGACAAGAAGGCCACGCACGACCTCTCCTTCGTCCTCGACGGGCCCCGCGGGGTGGAGCTGGTCCGCGGCGTCGCCGTGAAGGACGCGCTCGGCGCGCTCGAGGAGCTGGAGGATCCGTCGTGCACGTGACCTTGCTGTCCGGCCCGAACCTCGACCTCCTCGGGCAGCGCGAGCCCGAGGTCTACGGCACCGACAGGCTCTCCGACCACGTGCGGCGCGCACGCGCGGTCGCCGAAGCCCACGGGTGGAGCCTCGAGCACGTGCAGACCAACGACGAGGGCGCGCTCGTCGACGCCGTCCACGACGCCCGCGGGCGGGCCGACGCGCTCGTGGTGAACGCCGGGGCGCTGACCCACACCAGCTGGTCACTGCACGACGCGCTCGCGGCGTTCGACGGGGTGGTGGTGGAGCTCCACCTCTCGAACCCTGCAGCGCGTGAGCCGTTCCGCCACATCTCGGTGGTGGCACCGGTCGCCGACGGGCTCGTGGCCGGCATGGGAGGGCTCGGCTACGAGCTCGCGATCGAGGCTGTCGTGCGCCTGGTCGCCGCACGCGTGCACGATGGAGCCGGGAAGGAGGAGCCATGAGCGTGTTGCAGGTGGGGCCGAGGACGGACCGGCTTCGAGGGCGCTTCGACGACGCGGGAGTCGACGCGCTCGTCGTCACCAACCTTGAGAATGTCCGCTACCTGACGGGCTTCACGGGATCTGCCGGCGTGCTCGCGCTGACTCGGTCGGGCGCGCTGCTCACCACCGACGGTCGCTACCGCACGCAGTCTGCCGAGGAGGTGGCCGCAGCTGGCGCCGCGGTCGAGATATTCGTCGGCGCGCTCGCCGCGCAGCGCGACGCCGTGAAGGCGTTCGTCTCCGACGCTGCGCACGTCGGCCTCGAGGCCGACCACGTGAGCTGGAGCGACAGCCGGCTGTTCGGTGAGCTCGTCGGCGAGGTCGTGCCGACCACCGGGCTTGTCGAGGCGCTGCGCGAGATCAAAGACGAGGGCGAGATCGACCGCGTGGCGCGGGCGGCCGGCATCGCGGACGCCGCCTTGGGGGAGGTCCTGCCAATGCTGTCGAGCGGGGTGACGGAGGCGGAGCTCGCGCTCGCGCTCGACACCGCGATGCGCCGCAACGGGGCGGAGTCGCCGGCGTTCGAGACCATCGTCGCGTCGGGGCCGAGCTCCGCCAAGCCGCACCATCGCCCGACGCAGCGCAGCATCGGGCGCGGCGAACCGGTCGTGGTGGACTTCGGCGCGACGTTCGAGGGCTACCGCTCGGACATGACCCGCACGTTCTTCGCAGGGGGCGAGCCGGAGGGTGAGCTCGCGAAGGTGTACGCGGTCGTCCAAGACGCCCAGGCACGCGGGGTCGCAGCGGTCGCCCCCGGGGTCGGCTGCAAGGAGGTCGACGAGGTCTGCCGCAGCGTGATCGAAGACGCTGGCTGGGCGGACCGCTTCGAGCACGGCACCGGCCACGGCGTCGGCCTGGACATCCACGAGGCTCCGACCCTGAGCCCGCTCGGCACTGCTACCCTGGCTCCCGGCATGATCGTCACGGTCGAGCCCGGGGTGTACCTCCCGGGCATCGGCGGCGTCCGGATCGAGGACACCCTGGTGGTGACCGAGACCGGGAGCCGGGCCCTCACGACCTTCGTGAAGACCGCCGCGGCGTAGGCAGGCGGCACCGGGGCTCCCGGCACCGCCACCTGCAGGCCCCAGCCGCCGGCCCACTCCAGCCACCGGCCAGCAGTCACCGGCCACCAGCCAGTCCAGCGACCAGTCCAGCCACCAGCCAGTCCAGCGACCAGTCCAGCCACCAGAGGAACGATGCCCGTCTCCACCAACGACTTGAAGAACGGCATGACGCTCGACCTCGCCGAGGGCCTCTTCACCGTCGTCGAGTTCCAGCACGTGAAGCCCGGGAAGGGCGGCGCCTTCGTGCGCACCAAGCTGAAGAACCTTCGCACGGGCGCGGTCGTCGACAGGACCTACCGTGCCGACGAGAAGCTCGAGCAGGCCATCATCGACAAGCGGGAGATGCAGTTCCTCTACCGTGACGGAGAGGACTACGTCTTCATGGACTCGACGAGCTACGAGCAGCTCCAGGTGCCCCGCACGGCGCTCGGTGACGCCGCCAGCTACCTGAAGGAAGGCCATGCCGTCTACCTCCAGATGCACGGGAGCGACATCGTCGGGGTCGACCTGCCCGCGGCCGTCGAGCTGACCGTCGCAGAGACCGAGCCCGGCGTCCAGGGCGACCGCGTCTCGGGCGCCCGTAAGCCGGCGACGCTCGAGACCGGTCTCGTGGTCCAAGTCCCGCTCTTCGTCAACCCGGGCGACACCATCCGGGTGGACACCCGCACGGGGGAGTACCTGACCCGGGCCTGAGCCCGTGGTCAGAGAGCGTGGCAGCCGACGAGCCGACGCGTCACCAGTCGCGTGAGCGCGCCCTTGGCCTGCTCTACGAGGCGGAGATGAAGGGGGAGGCCCCGACGTCCGTGCTCGCCGCGCTCGCCGTGCCGGCCGACCCCTTCACTACCGAGCTCGTCGCCGCCGCCGAGCGCCACGGGGAGGAGGCCGACGCGCTGGTCGCCGACGCGTCGGTGGGGTGGCCTCTCGAGCGGATGGCGGTGGTCGACCGGCTGGTGCTCCGCATGGCCGTCGCCGAGCTGCTCGAGGCGCAGGGTCCTCCGACCCCTGTCGTCATCGACGAGGCGGTCGAGCTCGCGAAGACCTACTCCACCGAGGACTCGGGGGCATTCGTGAACGGCATCCTGCGCACCGTCGCCGCGAGGGTCCGCTAGAGTGCTGCGCTGACCGTGAAGCGGGTCCGGCGAGGCCCGTACGGAGAGGAGGACCGGTGGCCGAACGCGAGCGCAGCCATACCCGCGGCGGCACCTTCGTTCCCCGGGCTCACGTCCTCTCTGCTGCAGACGTCCAGCGCGCGCTCATCCGGATGGCGCACGAGGTCGTGGAGCGCAACCGCGGCCTCGACGACGTGGTGCTCGTCGGCCTGCAGACCGGCGGCGTGCCCCTCGCACACCGGATGGCTGAGGCGCTCAAGGACGCCGAGCACGTCGAGGTGCCGGTGGGGACGCTCGACGTCGCCTTCTACCGGGACGACATCGGCCTGCGCCCCGTGCTGCCCGAGGCGGTGACCGAGATCCCCGGGGACCTCACGGGCAAGGTCGTGGTCCTCGTCGACGACGTCTTGTTCACCGGCCGCACGGTGCGGGCCGCGCTACACGCGCTGAGCGACTTCGGCCGGGCGCGCGCGGTGCAGCTGGCCGTGATGGTCGACCGGGGGCACCGAGAGCTCCCCATCAGGCCCGACTACGTCGGCAAGAACCTTCCGACGCGCAGGGCCGAGATGGTGGACGTCTCCGCGGACGGGGTGACCGTCGGGGTCCTCGGGTGACACATCTGCTCTCGATCGCCGACCTCGGGCGAGAGGGCATCGAAGAAGTGCTCCGGGTCGCCGAGGCCTTCGCAGAGGTCGGCTCGCGCCCCGTCCGCAAGGTCCCGACGCTGCGCGGCAGGGCGATCGCGACGCTCTTCTTCGAGGACTCGACGCGCACCCGTCTGTCGTTCGAGACGGCGGCGAAGCGGCTGTCGGCGGACGTGCTCTCGTTCTCGGCGGCCTCTTCGTCGGTCAAGAAGGGGGAGTCGGTCCGCGACACCGTCGAGACGATCGAGGCGATGGGGATGGACGCGCTCGTGGTGCGCCACGCGTCTGCAGGAGTGCCCGTGCAGGTGAGCCGGTGGGTGAAGCGCTGCAAGGTGGTGAACGGCGGCGACGGGTGGCACGAGCACCCGACCCAGGCCCTGCTGGACTGCTTCACGGTGTGCCAGGCACGCGGCGCCATCGGCGGGCTGCGGGTCCTCGTCGTGGGCGACGTCCGTCACAGCCGCGTGGCCCGCTCGCAGGTCCTCGCCTACAGCGCGCTCGGGGCGTCGGTGACCCTCGTGGCACCCTCGAGCCTCCTTCCTCCTTCGCTCGAGGGGTGGCCGGTCGAGGTCGCAGACGACCTCGACGCCGCCCTCCCCGAGGCCGACGTGGTGTCGCTGCTGCGGCTCCAGGCCGAGCGCGGGAGCGGCGCCTTCGTCCCGAGCCTGCGCGAGTACACCGCGCGCTACGGGCTGACCGCGCGCAGGGCTGCGCTGCTCGCCCCCGGCGCGCTGGTCACCCATCCTGGCCCCATGATCCGCGGCGTCGAGATCGCGAGCGACGTCGCCGACCTGCCCCAGGCGCTGGTCACCCGGCAGGTGGCCAACGGCGTGGCGGTCCGCATGGCGGTGCTGTTCCTCCTCCTCGGCGGTGCGATGTGAGCCGAGCGCTCCTGCTGCGGGGGGCGGAGGTCGTCGACGCAGCGGGACGGCGCCGCGCCGACGTCGTCGTCGCCGACGGGGTCGTCCGTGCGGTCGGGCCTGACGTCGCGGGCGCGGCGCCCGCGCGCGCGCGGGTGCTCGACGCCTCGGGGTGCGTGCTGGCGCCCGGGCTGGTCGACCTCCACGCCCATCTCCGCCAGCCCGGCGCGGAGGAGTCCGAGACGGTGGAGACCGGCGGGCGGGCGGCTGCGCTTGGCGGGTACAGCGCGGTCGTCGCGATGCCGAACACCGATCCCCCCGTCGACTGCGCGGCGGTCGCCCGGGAGGTCCTCGCGCTCGGCAAGCGCTCGCCGGTCGAGGTGGCGGTGGCGGGTGCGATCACCGTGGGGCGGGCGGGGGAGCGGCTCGCGCCTATGGGCGAGCTCGCGGCGCTCGGGGTGCGCCTGTTCACCGACGACGGCGCCGGCGTCCAAGACGGCGCCGTGATGCGCCGAGCGCTCGACTACGCGCGCGGCCTCGGCGTGACGCTCGCCCAGCACTGCGAGGACGCGCGCCTCGCCGGGCAAGGAGCGATGCACGAGGGCGCGTGGTCGAGCCGGCTCGGGCTGCCGGGCGTGCCGGCCGCGGCGGAAGAGGCGATGGTCGCGCGCGACGTCGCGCTCGCGCGCCTCACGGGGGGCCGGCTCCACTTCCTGCACCTGTCGACCGCGGGCTCGGTCGAGCTGGTCCGGCGTGCCAAGGCCGAGGGCCTCCTGGTCACCGCAGAGGTGGCGCCCCACCACCTCGTGCTGACCGACGCCGCGTGCGCCGGGTACGACCCCACCTTCAAGGTGAGCCCGCCGCTGCGCGAGGACGAGGACCTCGTGCGGTTGCGCGCGGGGCTCGAAGACGGCACGATCGACGCGATCGCGACGGACCACGCCCCCCACGCCCCCGAGGCGAAGGACCTGCCGTTCGACGAGGCGCCTCCCGGGATGCTCGGGCTCGAGACCGCGCTGGCGGTCGCGCTCTCGGTCCTCGGCCTCGAGCGCGCGCTCGCCTGCCTGAGCTGGCGCCCAGCCGCGATCGCCGGGCTCGCGCCGCGTCACGGCGGGCCGGTCGCCGAGGGCGCCGAGGCGAACCTCTGCGTCATCGACCCGTCGGCGACGTGGACGGTCGATCCGGCGCGCCTCGCGAGCCGCAGTCGCAACACCCCGTACGCGGGGTGGACGCTGACCGGGAGGGTCCGCCACACGATCGTGGCCGGCGACGCGGTCGTCGTCGACGGGGAGCTCGTCAGATGAGCGCGGACCCCCGCGCCCGGGCGCTCCTCGTGCTCGCGGACGGCGAGGTGTTCGAAGGCGAGGCAGCGGGCGCCGCCCAGCCGGTCTCGACGGGCGAGCTCGTGTTCAACACCGCGCTCTCGGGCTACCAGGAGGTCCTGACCGACCCCTCCTACGCGGGGCAGGTGGTCGCCTTCACCTACCCGCACATCGGGAATTACGGCGTGAACCGCGAGGACGACGAGTCTCCCCGGGTCCACTGCCGCGGCGTGGTGGTCCGCGACCTGTCGTCCGAGCCCTCCAGCTGGCGCGCGTCGGAGACCCTGGAGAGCTGGCTCGTGCGCCTGGAGGTCCCCGCGGTGTCCGGCATCGACACCCGCCGGCTCACCCGGCATCTGCGCGACAAGGGCGCGATGCCCTGCGCGTTCGGCACCGCGGGGGAGGCGACGCTGCGGGACGCGGCCGCCCAGGCGTTGCCGACCGACGGGCGCGACCTCGTCTCCGAGGTCACCACCGCCGCGCCGTTCGTGCGCGGGGACGGCCCTCGGCGGGTGGTCGCGTACGACTTCGGGGTGAAAGAGACGATGCTGCGGCATCTGGGGCGGCTCGCGACCGTGACGGTCGTCCCGGCGTCGACGCCCGCCTCCGACGTCTTGTCGCTCGAGCCCGACGGCGTGTTCCTGTCCAACGGCCCCGGCGACCCGGGCGCCCTGCCGGGCCCCACGGCGGCCGTCGCGGACCTCGTCGGCAAGGTGCCCATCTTCGGCATCTGCCTCGGGCACCAGCTGCTGTGCAGCGCGCTCGGTGGGTCGACGTACAAGCTGGCGTTCGGGCACCACGGCACGAACCACCCGGTACAGCGACTGTCGGACGGCGCCGTCGAGATCACCAGCCAGAACCACAACTACGCGGTGACCTCGGTCCCCGGCGTCGACGTGACCCACGTCAACTTGAACGACGGCGTGGTCGAGGGCGTGCGCTGCCTATCGGCAGACGCGTTCGGCATCCAGTACCACCCCGAGGCAGGTCCGGGGCCCCACGACGCGCGCTACTTGTTCTCGTCGTTCGCGGAGATGCTCGGCTAGTGCCGCGGCGAGAGGACATCGCCTCGGTGCTCGTCATCGGCTCGGGGCCCATCGTGATCGGGCAGGCGTGCGAGTTCGACTACTCGGGGACCCAGGCCTGCCGAGTGCTGCGCGCCGAAGGGTACCGGGTGGTGCTGGCGAACTCGAACCCGGCGACGATCATGACCGACCCGCTGACCGCGGACAGTACCTACGTCGAGCCTCTCGACCCCGAGGTGCTCGAGGCGATCATCGAGAAGGAGCGCCCCGACGCGTTGCTGCCGACGCTCGGTGGTCAGACCGCCTTGAACCTGACCATGGCGCTGCTCGAACGCGGCGCGCTCGACGGCGTCGAGGTGATCGGTGCGCGGCCCGAGGCGATCCGCACCGCAGAGGACCGGGACATGTTCCGCCGCGCGATGACCGAGATCGGCCTCGAGGTGCCGGCGAGCGGCTTCGCGCACTCGGTCGAAGAGGCGCTCGGCATCGCCGACGAGTTGGGCTACCCCGTCATGGTGCGCCCGAGCTTCATCCTCGGCGGGAAGGGCACGGGGATCGCGCCCGCGCCCGACGTGCTCGTGGGCCTGGCGACCGACGGTCTCGACGCGAGCCCAGTCGGGGAGATCCTGGTCGAACGCTCGGTCGCGGGCTGGAAGGAGTACGAGCTCGAGGTCATGCGGGACCGGGCGGACAACTGCGTCGTGGTCTGCTCGATCGAGAACGTCGACCCGATGGGCGTCCACACCGGGGACTCGATCACCGTGGCGCCCGCCCAGACGCTCTCCGACGTGGAGTACCAGGCGATGCGGGACGACGCGTTCGCGTGCCTGCGGAGGGTGGGTGTGGAGACCGGCGGCTCCAACGTGCAGTTCGCGGTCGACCCGGCGACCGGCAGGCGGCTCGTCATCGAGATGAACCCGAGGGTCTCGCGCTCGTCCGCGCTCGCGTCGAAGGCGACGGGCTTCCCGATCGCGAAGATCGCCGCGCGCCTTGCGGTGGGCTACACCCTCGACGAGATCCGCAACGACATCACGAGGGCGACGCCCGCCAGCTTCGAGCCGACGATCGACTACGTGGTCACGAAGATCCCGAGGTGGGCGTTCGAGAAGCTGCCCGGCGCCGACGCGAGGCTGGGCACCCGGATGCAGTCGGTGGGCGAGGTGATGGCCATCGGGCGCACGTTCTGCGAGTCCCTCCAAAAGGCGGTCCGCTCCCTCGAGCAGGGGCGCGGCGGGCTGAACGCCGACCCCCACGAGCGCGCCCTCGACGGGCTCTCCGACGACGAGCTGCTCGAGCGGCTCGCCGTCGCGACCCCCGAGCGGATCTTCGAGGTCGAGTGCGCGCTGCGCCGGGGCCTCGGCGTCGAGGCGGTCGCCGCGGCGAGCGGGATCGACCCGTGGTTCCTCGCCCAGATCACGCGGCTCGCCGAGGCTCGCCGCACGCTGCCGCGCACCTTGGAGGCGATGGACCGGCCCGCATGGCGGCGGATGAAGCAGCTCGGGTTCTCCGACGCGCAGCTCGCGTACCTCCTGGAACGCTCTGAGCCCGAGGTCCGTGCGGCACGGCTCGGAGCAGGGGTGGTCGCGACGTACAAGACCGTCGACACCTGCGGCGCTGAGTTCGAGGCGTTCACGCCGTACCACTACGCGACCTACGAGGATGAAGACGAGGTCCGACCCTCGGGCCGTGACCGGGTGGTCATCCTCGGGTCCGGTCCCAACCGCATCGGCCAGGGGATCGAGTTCGACTACTGCTGCGTGCATGCCTCGACGGCGTTGCGCGCCGCCGGCTACGAGACCGTGATGGTGAACTGCAACCCCGAGACGGTGTCGACGGATTACGACACGTCCGACCGCCTCTACTTCGAGCCGCTCACCGCGGAGGACGTCGCGAACGTGGTCGACGCCGAGTCGCGTGCAGGCGGCCGCCTCGTCGGAGTGGTGGTGTCGCTCGGCGGGCAGACCCCGCTCAAGCTCTCCCACAGCCTGGCTCCCGAGCTCGTCCTCGGCACGAGCCCCGAGTCGATCGACCGCTCCGAAGACCGCAAGCACTGGAACGTGCTGTGCGAGGAGCTCGGCATCCCCCAGCCTGCCGGGGGGACGGCGAGCACGGTCGACGAGGCGCTCGGGGTCGCGCGCCGGGTCGGCTACCCGGTGCTCGTGCGGCCGAGCTACGTGCTCGGGGGACGCGCGATGGAGATCGTGTTCGACGACGCGGAGCTCCGCCGGGTGATGTCGGGCCTCCGCCTCGAGCGCGAGGGCGGGGTCACGGCGGAGCGACCGGTGCTCGTCGACAGGTTCTTGGACGACGCGGTCGAGATCGACGTGGACGCGATCCGCGACAAGGCCGGCGAGGTGCTCGTCTGCGGGGTGATGGAGCACGTCGAGCAGGCCGGGGTCCACTCGGGGGACTCCGCGTGCGCGCTGCCGCCCCAATCGCTCTCGGCTGGCGTGCTCGACACGGTGGACCGCTACACCCGCGCGCTCTCCGACGCGCTGGGGGTCGAAGGCCTGCTCAACGTCCAGTACGCAGTGAAGGACGGCACCGTCTACGTGCTCGAGGCCAACCCCAGGGCGAGCCGCACGGTCCCGTTCGTGGCCAAGGCGACCGGCGTCCCCGTGGCCGCCCTCGCCGCTCGGGTGATGGTCGGCCAGACGCTCGAGGCGCTGCGCACCGAGGGGCTCTTGGAGGCGACGGGCGCGGTCGAGAGCCCCGGGCACGTGAGCGTGAAGGAGGCCGTGCTGCCCTTCGACCGGTTCCCCGGGGTCGACTCCCTCCTCGGTCCCGAGATGCGCTCGACCGGAGAGGTCATGGGCGTCGACGCGACGTTCGGGCTGGCGTTCGCGAAGAGCCAGGCCGCCGCCGGCACGCAGCTCCCGCGTGCGGGGACCGTCTTCCTCTCGCTCGCCGACCGCGACAAGCCGGGCGGGGTCGCCGTCGCCCGTGCGCTCGTCGACCTCGGCTTCACGATCGCTGCGACGCTCGGCACCGCCGGGTACCTGCGCGACCACGGGGTGGGCGTCGCCACGTTGGTGGCCAAGGTCGGGGAGGAGGGGGTCGCAGCGGACGCCGTGCAGCTGATCGCTGGGGGAGCGGTCCAGATGGTCGTCAACACGCCGCGGGGCCGCGGCTCGCGCGACGACGGCGTCCACATCCGCGCGGCCGCCGTCGCGCACCACGTGCCGTGCATCACGACGATCTCGGCGGCGCGGGCCGCGGTCACAGGCATCGCCGAGAGCGCGCGGCACCCGCTCGTCGTGCGCAGCCTCCAGGAGCTCCACGGTGCCGCGGACGGCCGCTGAGCCCGGCGTGCTCGCGACCCGCGTCGGCGGGCTCGAGCTGGGCTCCGCGGTGATGACGGCGTCGGGGACCTCCGGGCACGGCGCGGAGCTCGCCGCCTACGGCCGGCTCGCCGACCTCGGCGCGGTGGTCGTGAAGTCCCTCGCGGCGTTCCCATGGCCGGGGAACGGCGGTCTGCGGGTGCACGGCGCTCCGTGTGGCTCGATGCTGAACCGTGTGGGGCTCCAGGGTCCCGGGGTCGCTGCATGGCGAGAGCAGGACCTGCCCCCGCTGCTTGCGTGCGGTGCGACGGTCGTCGCGAGCATCTGGGGCAGGAGCGCCGACGAGCTCGCCGCCGCGGCCGAGGCGCTCGCGGGCACCGACGGCGTGGCCGCCGTCGAGGTGAACATCAGCTGCCCGAACCTCTCGGGGCACGTGCTCGGCGGCTCCGCGAGGGCGACGGCGGAGGCGCTGGCGGCCGTCGCCGCGACGCTCGGTGGCGCCGGGGTTCCGCTGTGGGCCAAGCTCAGTCCCGCGGTGGCCGACATCTGCGAGATCGCCGGGGCAGCGCTCGGTGCCGGAGCCTCGGGGCTCACCCTGGTCAACACCTTGCCGGGGCTGTGGGTCGACGCCGAGGGCCGCGGGACGCCCTTCGCAGGCGGCCTGTCGGGGCCGGCGCTCCGTCCTGTCGCGCTGCGGGCCGTCCACGACTGCCGCCGCGCCTTTTCCGACGCGCCGATCGTGGGTGTCGGAGGGGTCGCGACGGGCACGGACGCAGTGGAGCTCCTCCGTGCGGGCGCCGACGCGGTCCAGGTCGGCACCGCGACGTTCGCCGATCCGCGGGCGCCATGGCGCGTGCAGGAGGAGCTCGAGCGCTGGTGCGCGCGTCACGCGACGACGGTCGAGGAGGTGCGCGGTGCCGCCCGCCGCTGAGCCCGCCTTCGGCGAGCGCGTCCGGTCCGCCGTGGCGGAGCTGGGCCCCTTGTGCGTCGGCATCGACCCCTCGCCCGCCCTGCTCGGCCTTTTCGGCCTGCCGGACGCGCCGGACGGCCTGCGCGCGTTCTCCGAGATCTGCGTCGAGGCGCTGCACGGGGTCGTCGCGGTCGTGAAGCCCCAGGTCGCGTTCTTCGAGCGGCACGGTGCGGCGGGCATGTCGGCGTTCGAAGCGACCGTCGCGCTCGGGCAAGCGGCGGGGATGCTCGTCGTCGCGGACGCCAAACGCGGCGACGTGGGCAGCACCACTGAGGCGTACGCGGACGCATGGTTCCGCGGGCCGCTGGCTGCCGACGCTCTGACGGCGACGCCGTACCTCGGCGCAGGCGCGCTCTTCCCGATGGTGCGTGCGGCGCGTGCGACCGGCCGGGGGCTCTTCGTGGTGGTCACGAGCTCGAACCCCGAGGGTCGGGAGGTCCAAGAGGCGCTGTGCCGCGACGGCAGCAGCGTCGAGCAGGCGATGGTGCGCACGATCGCCCGCTGGAACGTCGAGGAGGCGGACGAGGCGGGCGAGGCGGGCATGGGCGGCCCCGGGCGCCTCGGGGCGGTCGGGGCGGTCGTCGGCGCCACCGGCGGCGCCCCACCCGATGGCCTCGACGGCCTTGCCGGGGTGGTGCTCGCGCCAGGCCTCGGCGCGCAGGGTGCCACGGTCGCAGACGTGGCGCGTCGTTTCGCTGCCTGCGCACGAGGCAGCGTGCTGCCCGTCGCGGCACGGGCGGTGCTCGGCCAGGGTCCCGTGGGCGTGCGCGCCGCGGCGGAGCGGCTGAAAGACGAGCTCGCTGCCGCGCTCGCCTGACCGGGGAGGCTACAGTCGGGTCCATGCCGCAACCTCCCGCACTCACCGCCGAGCAGCGTCAAGCTGCGCTCGAGAAGGCCGCCAAGGTGCGACGTCAACGCGCAGAGGTGAAGGAGAGGCTCAAGATGGGCGCCCTCACCCTCGCCGAGCTCTTGGATCAGGCGGAGTCCGACGAGACCGTTGGGAAGATGAAGGTGGTGTCCGTGCTCGAGTCCCTCCCCGGGCTCGGCAAGGTGAAGGCCCGCAGGCTGATGGCCGCGGTCGGCATCGCCGAGAGCCGCAGGCTGCAGGGCCTGGGCACGAAGCAGCGGGCCGACCTCCTCGAGCAGACCGCCTCGCGCTGACGGTCTTCGTCCTGATCGGCCCGGGAGGCGCAGGTAAGGGCACCGTCGCGTCTGCGCTCTCCACTCGCGTGCCGCACCTGTGGCTCAGCCGCTCCTGGACGACCCGGGCGCGGCGACCGGGGGAGGCGGAGGACGCCTACGTGTGGGTGAGCCCTGCGGAGTTTCGCCGGCGGGTCGCCGATGGCGGGTTCCTCGAATGGGCCGAGTACCTCGGCAACCTCTACGGAACGCCGGTGCCGGACCCGCCTCCCGGCAGCGACGTCCTTCTCGAGATCGACCTCCAGGGGGCCGAGCAGGTCCTCGCCGCCTGCCCCGGGGCGGTGGTCGTCCTGCTGCTGCCGCCCTCCGAAGAGGTCCAACGCGCGCGGCTCGTCGCCCGCGGCGATCCTGCCGAGCACGTCACGAGGCGGCTCGACAAGGGTCGTGAGGAGGTGGAGCGCGGCCGGGAGCTCGCGCGCCACGTCGTCGTGAACGCCGACCTGCAACAGGCCGTCGACGAGCTGGCCGCTATAGTGGCTGAGACCCGCGGAAAGGACGTCGATGGTTCGTAGCACCCTGATGGACCCGCCGATCGAGCAGCTCCTCGACAAGGTGGACTCGAAGTTCACCCTCGTCGTGCTCGGCGCGCTGCGGGCCCGTCAGATCAACTCCTACTACAACAGCCTCGGCGAGGGCCTCGGCCGGATCGTCCCTCCGCAGGTCACGTCGGTGTCGGGCAAGCCGCTGTCGATCGCCTTCGAGGAGATCGCTGCGGACAAGGTCGCCTACGAGCGCGCGCTCGACGAGGAGGAGCACGCCGAGGATCGGGCGAGGGATGAGGCGATGGAGGCTGCGCTGGCCGGCGGCGCGTTCGGGGAGGATCCTGCCGTCGTCGACGAAGGCCCGACGGCGAGCTAGGCGCGAGCCGGGCTCGCCGTCGCTCCTCTCCGTCGACACGCTCGGAGCGTCCCGGTGCGGATCGTCCTCGGTGTCTCCGGCGGCATCGCCGCGTACAAGGCGGTGGAGGTGTGCCGGCGCCTCGTCGACGCCGGCCACGAGGTCACCGCGGTGCTCACCGACGCAGCGCGACGTTTCGTCGGCGAGGCGACGTTCTCCGCGCTGGCCACCCATCCTGTGCCAGAAGGGCTCTGGCAGCGCTGGGAGGGCGGGATCGCGCACACCCGTCTCGGCCAGCGCGCAGACCTCGTGGTGGTGGCGCCGGCCACCGCCGATCTCCTCGCGCGCTACGCCGCAGGCATGGCCGACGACCTGCTCAGCGCGACGCTGCTCGCCACGCGAGCTCCCGTGGTGGTGTGCCCCGCGATGCACACCGAGATGTGGGAGCACCCTGCAGTCGCCGAGAACCTCGCGACGCTGTGTCGGCGCGGCGTGCACGTGGTCCCGCCCGGGTCGGGAAGGCTCGCCGGGGGCGACGAGGGCGTCGGCCGCATGGCCGAGCCTGCGACGATCGTGGCGGCGGCGCTCGCCTTGTCTGCCCGGCACGGCGACCTGGGCGGGACGCAGGTCGTCGTGAGCGCGGGGGGGACGCGCGAGGCGATCGACCCCGTGCGCGTGATCACGAACCGCTCGTCGGGGAAGCAGGGCCACGCGATCGCCGAGGCGGCCGCGGCGCGCGGCGCACGGGTCACCCTCGTGACGTCGTCCGCGTTGGAGCCCCCCGCCGGCGTCGAGGTCGTGCACGTGGAGTCCGCAGCGGACATGCACGCCGCGATCGCAGCTGCTGCGCCGAGCGCGGATGTGGTGGTGATGGCCGCGGCGGTTGCGGACTGGAGACCCAAGGCGCCAGCCGCGCAGAAGACGCACGGGCTTCCCGAGCTCGTCTTGGAGCCGACGCCGGACATCTTGGCTGACCTCGCCTCGGCGCGCCGGCCCGGCCAGGTCCTGGTCGGCTTCGCGGCAGAGACCGAGGACGTCGTCGCCCGAGCTCGGCGGAAGCTGGAGCGCAAGGGGGTGGACCTCGTCGTGGTGAACGACGTGTCGGCGCCCGGCGCCGGCTTCGACCACGACACGAACGAGGTGACCATCCTGGGCGCGGACGGGTACGTTGCAGCTGTGCCGCTCACGAGCAAGCGGCAGGTGGCCGACGCGATCTTGGACCAGGTGGTCGCACGGCTCCGGCGAGGCACGACAGGCTCGAACGATTCGAAGAGGGACACGAAAGAGGGCTGATGAGAACCACCTTCACGTCGGAGTCGGTCACCGAGGGACACCCCGACAAGATCGCTGACCAGATCTCCGATGCGGTGCTCGACGCGTTGTTGGAGAAGGACCCGATGAGCCGGGTGGCGTGCGAGACGCTGGTCACGACTGGGCTCGTGGTGGTCGCGGGCGAGGTCACCACCCAGACGTACGCCGACATCCCGACGATTGTGCGCCAGGTCATCACGGAGATCGGCTACGACAACGACGCGTACGGGTTCAACGGGCACACCTGCGGCGTGATGGTGGCGCTCGACGGCCAGTCGCCCGACATCGCCCGCGGTGTCGACGCCGCCTTCGAGCTACGCAGCGGCACGGGCGGCGAGGACCAGCTGAACGCCCAGGGGGCCGGGGACCAAGGGATGATGTTCGGCTACGCCTGCGACGAGACGCCGGACCTCATGCCGATGACCATCTGGCTCGCGCACCGCCTGTCGCAGCGCCTCTCCCAGGTCCGCCGCGTGGGGGTGCTGCCCTACCTGCGGCCGGACGGCAAGACGCAGGTGAGCGTCGTCTACGACAAGGGCCGACCGGTCGCCGTCGACACGGTGCTCCTCTCGACCCAGCACCAGCCGGGCATCGACGTGGAGACGCTCTTGCTCCCCGACCTGCGCGAGCACGTCGTGCACCCGCTCCTTCCGAAGGACCTCGACACCCAGGGCATGAAGCTGCTCGCCAACCCCACCGGGCGATTCGAGGTCGGCGGCCCGCATGCGGACACTGGGCTCACCGGCCGCAAGATCATCGTCGACACCTACGGCGGCATGGCGCGCCACGGCGGGGGGGCGTTCTCGGGGAAGGACCCCTCCAAGGTCGACCGCTCCGCGGCGTACGCGGCTCGCTGGGTCGCCAAGCACGTGGTCGCCGCGGGGGCGGCCCGGCGCTGCGAGCTGCAGGTCGCCTACGCGATCGGCGTCGCGCGCCCGGTGTCGCTGTCGCTCGAGACCTTCGGCACCGAGACGGTCGATCCCGAGCGGATCGTCGCCGCGATCGGCGAGCTCTTCGACCTGCGGCCCGCGGCGATCATCCGCGACCTCGACCTGCGGCGCCCGATCTACCGTCGCACCGCCAGCTACGGGCACTTCGGCCGCAACGACAAGGAGTTCACCTGGGAGCAGACGCCGAAGGTGGACGACCTCCGCCGCGTGCTGGGCCTCTGATCGTCAGGGTCGTCCCAGACGTGCCGGCGGTGAGCCGCCGGCGGTTCGACTACGCGGTCCCCGAGCGCTGGCGGGCCGACGTGCGAGCCGGCACGCGGGTGCGCGTGCCCTTCCACGGACGGCGGGTCGGGGCGTGGGTCGTCGAGTGCGAGGTGACGCCGCCTTCGGGCGTCGTGGTGCGCGAGCTGACGGGGGTCTCGGGTTGGGGCCCCCCGCCGGCGGTCCTCGAGCTCGCCGAGTGGGGCGCGTGGCGCTGGGCGATACCGCTCGCCACCCTCCTTCGGGTGGCCTCGCCCGAGCGCAACGTCCGGACGCTCCCCGAGCTCGCCGAGGGTGCCGCGCGGCCCGGGGGCGGCGGGGGTCCCCGAATCGCCGAGCGGCCCGCGCGCCCCGGGGGCGGCGGGGGGACGCTCCCTGCCGGGGTGTCGCTGCGGCGCCTCCCCCCCGCCGAGGATCTCCTGGGCGCGGTCTTGGAGGTGGTCGCCTCCTCGGAGAGGAGCGGCACGAGCGCGCTCGTCCTCGTCCCGAGCAGGGGGTGGGCCGAGCGGCTCGCGGCAAGGCTCCGGGCAAGAGGCGTCGACGTCGCGTCGAGCTGGGCAGAGGCCGCCGCCGGCTGGCCGGTCGTGGTCGGGTCGAGAGCGGCCGCATGGGCGCCGGTGCCGCGGCTGGGTGCCGCGGTGGTGCTCGACGCGCACGACTACGAGGACCGCTACGACGCATCGGAGGTGGTCGCCGAGCGGGCGCGGCGCGCCGGCGCGCCATGCCTTCTGGTCTCTGCGTGCCCGACGGCCGTGCAGCGCGTGCGCTACGGCCCCCCCGAGGTGCCCGAGCGCGCCGCAGAGCGCGCAGGGTGGCCCGCGCTGCGTGTGGTGGACCGCCGTGGCTCCGACCCTCGCACGGGGCTCCTCTCCGAGGAGCTTGTCCAGCTCGCCCGCCGGGTCCTTTCGCTCGGCGAGCAGCTCGTCTGCGTGCTCAATCGCACGGGGCGGGCGCGCCTGAGCGCCTGTGCGAGCTGCGGCGCGCTGGTGCGCTGCACGGTCTGCGGGCGGGCGGTCGAGTCGACCGGCACGGTGCTGCGCTGCAGGGGGTGCGCCGCGGAGCGTCCCGTCGTGTGCGCTGAGTGCGGGTCGCTGCGCATGAAGGTGCTGCGCCAGGGGGTCGCACGGGTGCGCGAGGAGCTCGAAGCGCTCCTCGGGGTCCGGGTCGGGGAGGTGTCGGGGCGTGCAGGCGACGAGCCGGTGCCCGACGACACGGTCCTGGTCGGGACCGAGGCGGTGCTGCACAGGGTCCGCCATGCGGGCGCGGTCGCCTTCTTGGACTTCGACCAGCACCTGTGCGCCCCGCGGTTTTCCGCGGGCGAGCAGGCGCTCGCGCTGCTCGTGCGCGCCGGGCGTCTGGTCGGCGGCCGCGACCTAGGCGCGCGGCGCCGCTCGGGGGTCGGCCCGGGCGTCGTGATGGTCCAGACCAGGTTGCCGGACCACGACGTGCTGCGTGCCGCCGTGGCAGGCGATCCCGGCCTCTTCACAGAGCTCGAGCTGCGCAAGGAGCTCCGCCTGCCTCCCTTCAGCGCGCTCGCGACGCTGAAGGTCGACGCGATGCCCGTGCTCGAAGGCGAGCGCGTGGAGATGTCGCCGCTCGGCGCGGGCCGCTGGCTCGTGCGCGCGCCCGACCACCGGACGCTGTGCGACGCGATCGCGAAGGTGCACGGAGGGGCCAGGGTGGACCCCCTCGACGTCTAAACTGCGACATCGTGCTCACGATCCGCCAGTACGGAGACCCCGTGCTAAAGCAGGTGACGAAGGACGTCGAGGAGATCGACGGCAGCGTGGCGAAGCTCGTCGAGGACATGCTCGAGACCATGTACGCCGCGCCGGGCGTGGGCCTGGCGGCCAACCAGGTCGGCGTCCAGCGCCGCCTCTTCGTGTACGACATCGGGAACGGCCCCGAGGTGGTCATCAACCCGCGCATCACCGAGACGTCGGGGGAGTGGGCCTTCGAGGAAGGGTGCCTGTCGGTGCCGGGGCTCAGCTGGACGATCGTCCGGCCGAACAAGGTGCACCTCGTCGGGCTCGACCTCGACGGCAGCGAGCTGTCCATCGACGCCGAGGAGTACCAGGGGCGGGTGTTCCAGCACGAGGTGGACCATCTCGACGGCACCCTGCTCATCGAGCGCCTCGACGAGGACCAGCGGCGCCAGGCGCTCCAGGCCTTGCGCGCCCGGGTGCTCGCGCGCTGAGCAGGGAGCGGCGGCCGCGGCCCGAAGCCTGGTCTATCTCGGCACGCCTGCGCTCGCGGTGACGCCGCTCGACGCGCTCGTCGAGGCGGGGCACGACGTGCGGCTCGTGGTGACCGGGCCGGACCGCCGGCGGGGGAGGGGGTCGGCGCGTACGCCGAGCCCGGTCAAGGCCGAGGCGCAGCGCCTCGGGCTGCGGGTGGCCCACGATCTCGACGCGGCGGTCGACGCTGGCGCAGAGCTCGGCGTCGTCGTCGCGTACGGCCGCATCGTGCCCGGACGGATCTTGGAGCAGCTGCCGATGGTGAACCTCCACTTCTCGCTGCTCCCTCGCTGGCGCGGGGCCGCGCCCGTCGAACGGGCGATCCTCGCCGGCGACGTGGCGACCGGGGTCTGCGTGATGGCTCTCGAGCGCGACCTGGACACCGGGCCGCTGTACGCGTGCGAGGAGGTGGCGATCGAGCCTGGCGAGCACCTGGAGGCGTTGCGGGGCCGCCTCGTCGCCGCAGGGACGCGGCTCCTCCTCGACGTGCTCGCGGGCCCGCTTCCCGAGCCAGAGCCCCAGCACGGGGAGCCGACGTACGCGGAGAAGCTCGACTCTGCGGAGCTGCGCCTCACATGGGCGCGGTCCGCGTCCGAGCTCGAGCGGGTCGTCCGCCTCGACCGTGCGTGGACGACGTGGAGGGGCAGGCGGCTGCTCGTCCTCGACGCGGAGCCCGTCGGGGCGCCGGCGGACCGAGCGGCGCCGCCCGGCACGCTCGTGGGCGACGTCGTCGTCACCGGCGCAGGCGGCCTGCGGTTGCGGCGGGTGCAGCCGGAGGGGCGCCCTGCGATGCTGGCCTCCGAGTGGCTGCGCGGCGCGCGCCCGCTCCCCGGCGAGCGGGCCGGCGGACCCTAGGCTGGCCCCCGATGGCACGGGACCCCGGGACGCCGGGCGCGTTGAAGATGGCACCGTCGCTGCTCTCCGCGGACTTCGGCGTCCTCGCCGAGGCGGTCGGCGAGGTGGCCAACGTCGCCGACTGGCTCCACGTCGACGTCATGGACGCGCACTTCGTGCCGAACCTGACGGTCGGCCCGCCGGTGGTGGCCTCGCTGCGCAGGCACTCCGGCCTCTACTTCGACTGCCACCTCATGATGACGGACCCCGGGGACTACCTCGAGGCCTTCCGGGACGCGGGCGCCGACGGTTGTACGGTCCACGTCGAGGTCGGACGGACCGGCGAGCTCCTCGACGAGTGCCACGCGCTGGGCCTGCGCGCGGGGCTGGCGGCGAACCCCGACACCCCGTTCGAAGCCGTCGAGCCGTACCTCGACAAGGTGGACCTGGTGCTGTGCATGACCGTGTTCCCTGGGTTCGGCGGGCAGGCGTTCATGGCAGAGGTGCTCCCGAAGGTGAGGGAGGTGCGGCGCCGGCTCGACGAGCGCGGCCTCGCGGTGGACCTCGAGGTGGACGGCGGCGTCGACCGGGACACCGCGCCGAGGGCGGCCGCGGCCGGGGCGAACGTGTTCGTCGCAGGCTCGGCGATCTTCGGGTCTGAGCGCCCGTGGGACGCCACCGAGGAGATCCGTGCCGCCGCGCAGCGCGCGTCCGGCGCTCGGCGCCGCTGAGCAGGCTGTGCAGGCGGGGCCCCGGCGTCATGTCCCAGCAGCGAGGGGGTGCCGCGGGACCGGTAGGATCGCAGGCCACGACAGCGAGCGCGCAGTGCGAGAACCTGGAGGCGACGTGCAGCCGACGATGACCGGGGCGCCCGGCACGGCGGAGGACGAGCAGGAGTGGGACGAGCGGCACATGGCCCAGGCGGTCGCCGCCGCGCACTCCGCACGCCTCCGCGCGTCGCCCAACCCGTGGGTGGGCGCGGTTCTCGTGACCGGTGCGGCCACGTACCAGGCGGCCACGGCGCCGCCCGGAGGGCCGCACGCAGAGGTCTGCGTCCTGCGGCTGGCTGCCGATGCCGGCGACGCCGCGGCTGGCTCGACCTTGTACACCACGCTCGAGCCCTGCGCCCATTTCGGGCGGACGCCGCCGTGCGTGGACGCGATCGTCGCCGCGGGCGTGCGGCGCGTGGTCGTCGCTCTCGTGGATCCCGACCCCCTCGTCGCCGGGAGGGGCGTCGAGACGCTGCGTCGCGCCGGCGTGGAGGTGTCGATCGGGACGCTCTCCGACGCCGTGGAGCGACAGCTCGCGCCCTACCTGAAGCACCGCCGGACCGGCCGGCCGTGGGTGGTGCTGAAGCTTGCCGCGACCATGGACGGGAGGACCGCGGCGCCCGACGCGTCGAGCCGCTGGATCACCGGCGCCGCGGCGCGCCGCGACGTGCACGAGCTGCGGGCGGCGTCGGACGCGGTCCTCGTCGGCGCCGGGACCGTGCGAGCCGACGACCCCGAGCTCACCGTGCGCCACGCCTGGAGCGCCGCGGGCGAGGTCAGACAGCCGATGCGGGTCGTGCTCGGCCGGGCTCCTGAGGGCGCGAAGGTGCTCCCTGCCCTCGAGCTGGCCGGGAACCTCGAAGACGTGCTCGAGCACTTGGGCGGCCTCGGGGTGCTGCAGCTGCTCGTGGAGGGCGGCGCGAAGGTCGCCCACGACCTCCACGCGGCAGGGCTGGTCGACCGCTACGTGCTCTATCTCGCCCCTGCGCTCTTCGGCGGCGACGACGCGCGCCCGCTGTTCGACGGCCCCGGGGCCCCCTCCATCGAAGAGGTGTGGCGCGGCCAGATCGTGTCGGTCGAGCAGCTCGGCGCGGACCTGCGCGTCGAGCTCGAGCCCGTGGGAGCGTGAGACGATGTCGTTCTCGGCGATAGAAGAGGCGGTCGACGCGATCGGTCGGCTAGGGATGGTCGTGGTCGTCGACGACCAGGACAGGGAGAACGAAGGGGACCTGGTCATGGCCGCGGAGGCCGCGTCGCCAGAGACCATCGCGTTCTATCTCGCGTACACCTCCGGGGTCATCTGCGTGCCGGTGACCCCCGAGCGCGCAGACGAGCTGGAGCTCCCGCTCATGGTGAGCGAGAACACCGAGTCGCAGCGGACCGCGTTCACCGTCAGCGTCGACGCGCGGGGCACGACGACGACCGGCATCTCGGCGGCCGACCGCGCCGCCACGATCAGGGCGCTCATCGACCCCGCGACGCGCCCTTCGGACCTCAACCGCCCGGGCCACATCTTCCCGCTGCGCTACCGGACCGGCGGTGTGCTCAAACGCGGGGGGCACACCGAGGCGACGGTCGACCTGGCCCGAGCTGCAGGGCTCACTCCGGCGGGGGTGCTCTGCGAGATCGTGACCGAGGACAAGTCGTCGATGGCGCGCCTCGACGAGCTCGAGCGCTTCGCCCAGCGCCACGGGCTCCCCCTCATCTCGATCGCGGACCTGATCCGCTGGCGGCGCCGGACCGAGAAGCTCGTCCGCCAGGTCGCCGAGGCGCGGATCCCGACCGGCGCAGGCGACTGGCGCGCCGTCGTCTACGAGTCCGTGCTCGACGGCGACCAGCACCTCGCGTTCGTGAAGGGAGAGGTGGGCCCGGACCTGCTCGTGCGCGTCCACTCCGAGTGCCTGACCGGTGACGTGTTCGGCTCGTTGCGCTGCGACTGCGGCCCGCAGCTCCACGCGGCGATGGAGCGCATCGAGCAGGAGGGCCGCGGGGTTGTCGTGTACCTGCGCGGCCACGAGGGCCGCGGCATCGGCCTCGCCCACAAGATCCGCGCCTACCGCCTCCAGGAGGAGGGTCACGACACGGTGGACGCCAACCTCGCGCTGGGCCTGCCCGTCGACTCGCGCGAGTACGGCATCGGCTCCCAGATCCTCGTCGACCTCGGCGTGACGACCATGCGGCTCATGACCAACAACCCGGCGAAGTACGGCGGCATCGAGGGGTTCGGTCTCGAGATCGTCGGCCGCGTGCCGCTGCAGGCGGAGCCGAACCCCGAGAACCTCGCGTACCTGCGGACCAAGCGTGAGCGCTTGGGCCACCTGATCGACGGCCTCGATGCCGGCGACCTCGACACCGGCGACCTCGAGGCGCGCTGAGCTCCATGGGTGGGGAGACCGGCACCGAGCTGCCTGCGGCCGCGCTCGAGGGGCTCGAACGGCGCGTGGGGCGCTTGCTCGCGGTGGGCCCGGTCGTCGGCTCCGGCGCCTCCGTCCGGGGTCAGGGGCTCGGCGGCGGCCTCAGGGTGGGGGTCGCGTGCTCGAGGTTCAACGGCGCTCTCACGTTGCGGCTCCTCGAAGGTGCCCTCGAGGCGCTCGACGAGTGCGGCGTCGACCGCTCCGACGTGACCGTGGCGTGGGCGCCTGGCGCCTTCGAGCTGCCGCTCGTCGCGCGTGCCCTCGTCGCGCGCGGCGTCGACGCGGTGGTCTGCCTCGGCGCGGTCGTGCGCGGGGAGACCGGCCACTACGAGCTCGTGGCCGGCGAGTGCGCAGGCGGCATCCAGCGCGTCCAGCTCGACACCGGCGTGCCCGTCGCGTTCGGCGTGCTCACGACCGAGGACACTGGCCAGGCGTTCGCGCGCTCGACGCCCGGCGAGGCGAACAAGGGCCGGGAGGCCGCCGCAACGGCGGTCGAGATGGCGCGTCTGCTCCAGGCGGTCTGACGGCGTGCTGCGCATCGTCCTTCCGAAAGGGTCGCTCGAACGGGCGACGCTCGAGCTCTTCGAGGCGGCCGACCTCGCCGTGGCACGGGGGTCCGACGTCGACTACCGGGGATCGATCTGCGACCCTCGGGTGAGCGAGGTCCGGATCCTGCGCCCCCAGGAGATCCCCGTCTACGTGTCCGAGGGGCTCTTCGACCTCGGGATCACTGGGCGCGACTGGATCGAGGAGCGGGGAGTGGACGTCGTCTCGCTCGGGGAGCTCGCCTACTCCAAGGCGACGGCCAACCCGATCCGGGTGGTGCTCGCCGTCGCAGAGGACTCAGCGTGCAAGAGCCTGGCGGACCTGGCGGGCAGCGTCGGCGCCGAAGGGCGACGTCTCCGGGTGAGCACGGAGTACCCGCAGCTCACCTCCCGGGTGCTCGCCGCGCACGGGATCGACGCGGAGATCTCCGTCTCCTACGGCGCGACCGAGGCGAAGGTGCCCGACATCGCCGACTGCGTCGTCGAGATCACCGAGACCGGCAGGGCGCTGCGCGCCGCGGGCCTGCGCGTCGTCGAGACGCTCCTCGTGTCGCGCACCGAGCTCGTCGCCAACCCGAAGGCCGCTCGAGACCCGGTGAAGCGCCACGCCATGAACCAGCTCCACACCCTCCTCGTCGGCGCCCTCGAGGCGCGCCAGAAGGTGCTGGTCAAGCTGAACGTCCCGCCCGGCCGCCTCGACGCCGTCGTTGCCGTGCTGCCGTCGATGCGCGCGCCGACCGTCTCGGAGCTGTCGGGCGGCCGCGGCTTCGCGCTCGAGACCGTCGTCGCCAAGTCGGACATCAACACGCTCATCCCGGCGCTCAAGGACGAGGGAGCGACCGACATCTTGGAGCTGGCGCTGTCCAAGATCGTGCACTGACGGCGTGCGCGGGTCGCTCCATCTCGGCGTCGTGTCGGCGTTCGACGACGCACGCGGGCTCGGGACGGTGACCGACGACGCCGCCAGCGCGTGGCCGTTCCACTGCACCGAGATCGCGGACGGCACGCGCAGCGTCGACGTCGGCAGGCGCGTCGCCTTCGACGTGGTAGCCGGCCACCTCGGCCGCATGGAGGCGGTCCGGGTGACCAAGCTCTAGCGG
>JAKBTL010000088.1 GCA_021844425.1 Actinomycetes bacterium
ACTCGCGCCCGTTCTTCGTGATCTGGACCCGCTCGTGCGTGGTCGCCACTTCTTCGGCAATCTCGGACAGCCGGGCCTTGACCTCGGACAGCGGCAGTACGGTCATCGACCAGAATCATAGTCTTCGCGGCGAAGCGAGCAAGCTGTCGGTGCCGAGAACACCATCCGTGGCCTGCGACCAGCGGTGGCTGGCCAGCTCGACTCCGTCACGCAGTCAAGCGGAGTGCCCGTCCGTGCCGAGAATGCCATCCGTAGCCTGCGACCAGCACTTTGACGGCTGGACTCGGGGGCGGCGAGCATCCGGCCGCGACCCTCTCGTTCCTCTACCGGGCGTTCTACCGCGTCCTCCAGCTCATCTGACGCATCTTCCGCCGTGACGCCGATATCGCCGTCGAGGTCGTCTTGCTGTGCCACGAGGTGGCGGTCCTGCGACGCCAGGTGCGCCGACCAGCGCTGGAGCCGGCCGACCGGGCGGTGTTGGCGGGACTCGCACGACTGCTCACCCGCCGACATCTCAGACGCTTCTTCGTCCAACCGGCGACCCTGCTGCGCTGGCACCGGGAACCTCGTCGCCAAGCGCTGGGGACCCACCCGCAGGGCCGACCCAGTCGACCGGCTATCCCGAAGGGCGCCACGGCCGTGGTGCTCCGCTTGGCGGCGGAGAATCCCCAGTGGGGCTACCGCCGCCGTGCGCACACGGCGAACTGGCCACCATGGGAGTCGTGATCGCTCCCTCGAGCGTCTGGGCGATCCTGAAGCGCCATGGCGTCGGCCCGTCACCGCGCAGGTCGGGACCGACCTGGACGGAGTTCCTCGCCACCCAGGCGAAAGGGCTGACGGCGTGCGACTTCTTCCACGTCGACACCATTCTCCTCCGCAGGCTCTTTGTGCTCGTGTTCATCCACCACGACGCGCATCTCGTGAGGGGGATCGCCGGAGTGACTGCCAAGCCGGTGCCTACCATCTGCGGAAGCCCGGACATCGCTGAACGTGGCGAGAACCACACGTCCTTCTGCTGCTCGTTCGAGGTCCTCGATCTGGCGCACGAGGTCGTCGTTCTGCCCGGCACACGAGACGCGCGCGTAGATGAGCACGCCAGTGCGCTTGTCCTCGTGCTCAGCATTGAGAACGTGCAGGTCCGCCATGCGGAACACCCGATGGCCGCCCGGTGATCGCAGGTCTTCACGCTTGCCCGACGCGGTGTCGCGCCGCAGGGTGCGAGAGGACACGCCCAGGGTTGCCCGAGCACGAGACATCGGCACGAGGTCTGCGGGGCGTTACACGGTCATTTCTTGACAATATCGAACATATGTTCGCATGTCAAGGAGTGGCCAACGAAACACGTGGCTGCAAGTCGCCCCTGGGAGGGCCGGCGGCGCGAGGACCCGCACACCGAGTCGTTTGGAGGGGGAGGCGACTCGGCAGGGGCTGGTGCCCGATGCCCGAAACTTGCACTGGGTCACCACGAGAAGGTGCACACTTCTCGAGCGGAGACGATGATGTCCTATCGAGTCGAGTGACGTCGACGGTTGGAGGGGCTGGGTAGCGAGTGTCGCGGCCACCCTCGCCACGCGGGGTCGCTCCCTCTTCCACCTGTCGTTTGCCATCAGCCCAGGTGCTGCTCACCGTTGGCTCTGCTCGCCCGAGACCGACCAGGGTGGGCCGACCCCACGTCGACCGGCCGGGAATCCCCGTCGGGACATTTCTCCCCAGTCGCTGCGACCTCGCGCGGCGCGGATCATCCCACGTAGTTGCCAGATGACGGTCAGCTGGCGGTACCCGAGCGGCTCGATCAGTGCCCAGCAGACGAGGAGCACGCGATCGGCCAAGCCCTCATACCGTCGGCTGGTGAGCTCGTCGAGGAGCAAGGCGCCGATGCTGAAGAGCAGGCCCCAGCCGTAGACGAGGAGGAGGAAGAAGAACGCGAACCGGAGGTCGACCAGCCCCAGTCCGAGCCCGACGGCGAGACCGAGCACGCCGAGCGCTTCGATGACCGGGCCGAGGAGCTCGACGAGGACGAAGTAGGGGGTGACCACGAGGCCGACGGCGCCGTAGCGCGGGTTGCACACGAGACGCCGATGCCGCCACACCACGTCGACCAGGCCCCGTTGCCAGCGGTCGCGCTGGCGCCCGAGCACGCGAAGAGACTCGGGGGCTTCGGTCCAGGCGACCGGCTCGGGGACGAAGACGACCCTGCTGGCCTCTCCCTGCTCGATGCCGGCTCGCCGCAGGCGGACGACGAGCTCCATGTCCTCCCCGATGCTGTCCACCTGGTAGCCGCCGATCGCTCGGAGCGAGTCCCTCTTGAAGAGCCCGAAGGCGCCGGAGATGATCAGGTTGCCGCCGAGCAGGTTCCATCCCAGACGGCCGAAGAGGAACGCCCGGAGGTACTCCACGGCTTGCAGCCCGACGATCGGCCGGCGCGGCGCGCGGGGAACGACCACTCGACCTGCTTGCACCCTCGAGCCGTTGATGACCCGGATCGTCCCCCCTGAGGCGACCACGTCCTCGCCGGCCAGGAACGGCTGGACGATCCGCAGCAGGGCATCGGGCTCGATGAGGGTGTCGGCATCGATGGCGCAGACGAGCGCGCCGGTCGCGAGATTGAGCCCGGCGTTGAGCGAGTCCGCCTTCCCGCCGTTGTCTTTGTCGACCACCACCAGCCCGGGGTGCAGCCCTGATCGGTACAAGGCGCGCACGGCCTTGGTCGCCACGACATGGCGGTAGATCGGATGGATGGGCCGCAGCTCGAAGTGATGCACCAGCGTCTCGAGCGTCTCGTCGGTCGACCCGTCGTTGACGAGCACGACTTCGAGGTTCGGATACTCGAGCGTGAGCAGCGCCCGGACGCTTTCTCCCACCGTCGCCGCCTCGTTGTGGGCCGGTACGAGGACGCTCACCCGGGGAAGGACCGGGGAGCTGAGGAGCCAACGGGTGTCCTCTCCTGCGCTCGAGCGACGGTGCTGGAGCATCTGCCAGGCAGCTGCGACGAACAGCGCCGTCCAGAACCCGTTCGCGACGACGAAGTACCCGATGACCACCAGGAGCGTCACCTCGAAGACGAGGCGGAGCGGCTCGACCGTCATCGCGCCACGTCCACTCAGTCAGCGGCCGCGCTCGGGAGATCCAGCACCTGGTGGGCCATGTCCGCCGCGTACGGATCGGTGCTGACGAGCGCCCGGCGGAGGTAGAGACGACCGGCAGGCCCGAGCCGGCGGAGCGCCAAGGCCGCCTCCCGTCGGACGTCCCACGCGGGATCGCTCAGTTGCCCGGCGATGTCGGGGGCCAATGCCCACGAGCTGACCGCGCCCAAGCCGTGGGTGGCCGCGACCCGCACCGGCTCGCTCGCGTCGTGAAGGAGCTCGAGGAGGGCCTGTTCGGCCCTGCCCCCCGCCACCGCGGCGAGCAGGGTGGCAGCCTGCGCGCGCACCGCGGGGTCCGGGTCATCGGAGGCACGCAGCCCTGGCCCGAGGAATCGTCCGTCGGCGATACCGGCCACTACTTCGAGCGCCAGCGCCCGTCCAGGGCACGCCACTCGAGCCAGGTAGGCGGCGAGGGGCTCGGCTGCTGTTGCACCGAGACGGATCAGCGCATCCTGTGCGGCGAGACGGCAGCGACGCTCGGGGTCGTCCAGCATGGTCACCAGATGTTCGGCGAGCCCCGGGCTGGGATGGCGCGCGACCCATCTGGCTGCGGCTTCTCGCACCAGCGGGTGCGCGTCAGCAAGGCGTGCCGGGACGAGGTCCCCGCCCCCGCCGAGATGGCCGAAGGATCGGATGCCGCGCAGCCGGTGCCACCACCGTCGGCTCCGGCACCAACGCGCCGCCTGATCGGAAAGACCCATCTCGCGCGCCGCCTGCTCGATCCACTCCGCCCCGTCCCCCGAGACCCTGGAAGCCAACTCTTCGAGCGCTCGATGGTGGAGCCGCGAATCCCGACGCGTCGCGGGGGCGGCGAGTCGATCCTCTCCTCCGACGGCGCGGACCATGGTCTGGCGCAGCGCCACGAGCCGACGCTCCGTCGTTCGGGCCGTCACCACCACCCACAGGCTGTGTGCAATGAAGACCACCAGCATCGCCGACAACGCCCCCAGCTCGGCGACGCCGACGAGGCGCAGCAGGCCCCCGGCCATCAGCGATCAGCCCGCCAGGGCGCGCCGGACCCGCTGCATGAGGACCGGGAGGCTGAACGGCTTTCCGACGTGGTCGATCGCACCGGCCTCGAGGGCTCGCAGGATCTCGGGCTCAGAGGATCGGGCGGTCAGCACGATGACCCTCGTCGCCTCGAGCACACCCTCGCGCCGCAGGTGCTCGAGCACCGTGAAGCCGTCGAGGCCCGGGAGGCTGATGTCGAGCAGGACCAGACGTGCCGGCCGTCGTGACGCGCCGGTGAGGAGGCCCACTGCGGCCTGGCCGTCACGAACGCGCAGGCTCGAATAGCCGCCGCCGGAGAGCGCGTGGGTGAGCAGCTCGGCCACGACGTCGTCGTCCTCCACGACCACGACGTCGACCGAGGGATCGTCGTCGTGGCGCTCGGCCTGCTGGCCGGCGGGAAGCACCCGCTCGCGGCCGAGCGCCTTGGCGACATAGAGGGCCTCGTCGGCTCGCTGGTAAAGATCGTGCAGCGCGGCGCCGTCCACCTTGTACTCGCTGACCCCACCGCTGAAGCTGACCCGGAAGGACTGCCCGTCCGGCGTCACCATCACCTCGTCGCAGACGGCCGCGAGGAGCTCGGAGACGCGTCGCACCCCGTCGGTACGGGTCATCCCGTACAGGGCGAGGGAGATCTCTTCGCCTCCCCATCGGGCAACCACGTCTTCGCCCCGGAACCGCTCCAAGAGCAACTGAGCGATCCGTTGCAGCACGACGTCGCCGACCTCGTGTCCGTACCGATTGTTCACGTCTCGGAAGTGGTCCATGTCGAGCAGCGCGAAGGAGAGCGGCTGGTCGTAGCGGTCGGCCATCGCCTGCAACCGGTTCCACTGGGCCTCGAACTTCCTTCTGTTCGCAAGGCCGGTGAGCGGATCGGTCTCGGCCAGGTCTCGCAGGATCCTGGTCCGCTCCAGGCGGTTGGTGACTCGGGTCACCAGCTCGGAACCGACCACCGGCTTTGCGACGTAGTCGTCCGCGCCGGCGGCGAAGACCGCCTCGATCGTGTCTCGACCGACCTGAGACGTCAGGAACACCACGGGCAGCGCTGCCCACCGGGGGTCGGCTCGAAGCAGGCGGCACAGCTCGATGCCGCTCACCTCCGGCATGTCGAGGTCCAACACCACGAGGTCCGGGGTGGTCTCTCCGAGCGCGGCCCAGAAACGCTCGGGCCCTGTCACTCCGGTGACCGTCGAGCCGGCAGGCTCGAGAAGCGCCACCAGCGCAGCCAGCACGGACGGATCATCATCGACTGCAAGCAGCCGCCAGCGGTCCAGCTGGGCGGCCTCGATGATGGCCACGGCCGCCCCCGCCAGCTCACTCGGCGCGAGGGAACCTGGAAGGAAGCCTTGGACCCCAGCCCGCACCGCGTCGACCCGGTCCAAGAAGCCGACGCCGCTGGTCAGGGCCAGCACCGCCACCGGCGGCTTCCGGGCGCTCAGCTCTCGAACAAGGTCCAAGACGCCGTCGCCACCCTCACCCAAGTCCACGAGGGCCACCGCTGGGTGCGCACCAGCGAGCGCCGCCTGGACAGCCGATACGCCGCCAGTCACGTGCGCGGCGAGCCCTCGCGCCTCGACGGCCAGCCCGATCGCCGCAGCCAGCTCGGGGTCTCGGTGCACGACCAGGACAAGTGGGCGCACGTCGACGTCCGGGCTGCCAGCTGCAGGAGGGCTCGTCAGCTCGTCCCGCAGCGATTCGACCTGGGCCAGCGAGTCCGGCACCGCCGTGAGATCGATCGGAGCCGAGCCCTCGAACAGCTCCTCGAGGCAGCGGGCGAGCATCGAGGCCCGATGCCGGCCGAAGGTTCCCGCGGAGCCGGCAAGGCGATGCGCGTCACGCTCGGCCCGTCGGCGGAGGTCGTCGTCCA
>JAKBTL010000051.1 GCA_021844425.1 Actinomycetes bacterium
GCGAGTACGGCGCCCACCTGCGATCGCACACCGCGATCCTGCGGCACCTGGCCACGACCACCGAGCAGCTACAGGCGGCCGCGACTCGGCTCGCCGACGCGGTGGCGGCAAGCCGCATGACCTACCTGGCCCGGCCAACGCCAGAGCCGCCGGCCCACGCTTCCGAGAAGCCCGAGAGGTCGGTGCACCCCGAGGCCGCTGCTCCACGTGCGGAGCTGCGCGGGCAGGGCACACCCCGACTCGTGATCGACACGGAAGCCTGGCGCGAACCGTTCACGGCGTCGGAGCTGCGCCACCCGAACCTGCCTCGCACAGCGAACCGCTACCTTGCCGACGTCGTGGACCGGCTGCTCGACCGCGCCGCCGACGCGCTCGACCTCGCCGAGCGGGAGCGCAACAGCCTGCGGGACCGCCTTTCCGTCGTAGAAGCGCGCCTCGCGCTCCTGGCTGCACGCCGAGAGCCGGACGTACGGACCCGCCCCGCTCGCGGCGAAGCGCAGGGCCAAGCCGAGGCCGAGGCCGAGCGTGAGGGGTCGGCCGAGATGCAGGAGACCGGCGCGGGAGGGAGGCCCCCCGAGACTGCCCAAGCGCTGGGTGGTAAGCACGGTCCGACGGGCGACGCCTTCGACGACGGCACGGTCCACTTCACCCATGCGCCCCCTTTCCCGGGTCCGTCTGCCCCACCCGATACCGGCGCCCCTCCTCGATCCGGAGAATCCCTGACGGCGTCCACGAGGCCTGGACGACCGAGCGTGCCCCCGGTCTGGGAGGTCACGCCCCCTCCGGCACCCTGAGCGGCGCGCCCGTGTGACCAAGTTCCCTATCGCCAGGCACCCAGAGCGGCCATCGTGCTCCCATGGGAAGGATCGTGGTCGGAGTGGACGGGTCGGCCTCCTCGAAGGAGGCGCTGCGCTGGGCTGCAGACGAAGCGAAGTGGCGCGGAGACGTCGTCGAGGCCCTCCTCGGGTGGGAGAACCCGTACAGGGACATGTGGATTCCGTCCAGCCCTCCGGGGAAAGACCCGCTGGCGCCCCTACGTGCCGCCCTCGACCGGACGGTGTCGGCGGTCCTCGGCGAGCACCCGGCCGTGAACGTCGAGACCGCGGTCGTCGAAGGCCGTCCCGCGCAAGTCCTCGTCGATCGAGCACGGGGCGCGGACCTGCTCGTCGTCGGGAACCGGGGCCGCGGTGGGCTCGCCGGCGCCTTCCTCGGCTCCGTGAGCTTCAACTGCGCCGCGCACTCCCAGTGCCCCTTGGTCGTGGTGCGAGGGCAGCCTCCCAGCTGATGCCTGGCTCCGGGCTGGGCGCCCGTCGCACGCTCAGCCGGCTGTGCGTCACGACGTCCGGGCCGCCTGGGACGTCCGGGCCGCCTGGGACACGACCCGAAGGCGCACGGTGACCTCGAGCGTCTCGAGCGCCTTCACCAACTCGGCGGGAGGGTCCGCCGAGAGGTCGGTGACCACGTAGCCCACCTCGTCACGGGTGGCCAGCAGCTCTCCTGCGACGTTCAGGCCGTGCTCGGCGATCAGGGAGTTGACCTCCGCGAGCACGCCCGGGACGTTCTGGTGGACGTATAGCAGACGGCCTGGCCCGGCCGGCTCGGGGACGTCGAGCGGGGGCAGGTTCACGCTGAGCGACGTGTTGCCTCGGTCGAAGTACCGGACGAGCTTGCTGGCCACGAAGTTGCCGATGTCCTGCTGGGCCTCCTCCGTCGACCCGCCGACGTGCGGCGTCAGGATGACGTTGGGCAGCCCCTGAAGCTCGGAGACGAAGGGCTCGGAGCTACTGGAAGGCTCGTGGGGGAAGACGTCAACTGCCGCTCCCGCGAGATGCCCCGAGACGAGGTGCGCCCGCAACGCCGAATGGTCCACCACGAACCCGCGGCTCAGGTTGAGGAAGAGGCTTCCCGGGCGCATCCGGGCGAGCTCCTCCTCGCCGAACATCTCGCGATTCGCGGGTCTGCCGTCCACGTGCAGGGTGACGATGTCCACCGACTCGAGCAGCTCCTCCAAGGTGCCGCACGAGCGAGCGTTGCCGAGGGCGAGCTTGTCGGCCGTGTCGTAGAACAAGACGCTCATACCGAGGGTCTCCGCGACGACCGACAGCTGGCTGCCGATGTTCCCGTAGCCGACGATGCCCAGACTCCGGCCGCGGATCTCGTGGCTGCCGACTGCCGACTTGTCCCACCTGCCTGCGTGCATCGCCGCGCTCTTGTCGGTCAGCCGCCGGGTGAGCGCGATCATCTCGGCGATGGCCAGCTCGACGACGCTACGCGTGTTGGAGAACGGCGCGTTGAACACCGCGATGCCGCGGCGGGTGGCGGACGCGAGGTCGATCTGGTTGGTGCCGATGCAGAACGCTCCCACCGCCACGAGGCGGTGGGCCGCATCCAGCACGGCGTCGGTCACGTGCGTACGCGATCTGATGCCGACCACGTCGACGTCTGCCAGTCGCTCGCGCAGCTCGTCCTCGCCGAGGGAGCGCGCTGTCGTCTCCACCTCGAAACCCGCCGACTCGAGCACGGAGACCGCGTCGGAATGGATGTTCTCGAGCAAAAGGGCGCGCCGGAAGACGCGATCGGACCCCGACGACGTCCCGGGCAACGAAGGATCCGGCATCACCACCTGACCCTACCGTGCCCCTAAGCGGCCGCGACCTGGGTCACGAGGGTCGTCCGGCCTCCTGCCCGCACGCGGGCCCTCGTCCCCCCGCTGATCGCCGCCCGCCGCGCCGACGATCTGGGAACGAAGCCCGGTCAGCCACCGATCCGCCTCTCGCCACGCGGCGTCGGCCTCTCGGCGGCGTTCCGGCGCGTGCCGCCCGCCCGCCGGGTAGGACCCGAGGAACTTCACGTCCGCGAGGCTCGCTCGCAAGTCACGCAGGCAGTCCGCGACGACCTCGTCGGCGATGTGGCCCGCGAGGTCGATGGCGAAGCAGTACTCACCGAGCCCCTGCTTCGTGGGGCGCGACTCGAGCCGGGTAAGGTTGATGCCTCGCGCCGCGAACTGGCCGAGAATGCCATGGAGACTTCCGGGCCGGTCCGCATCCTGGAAGCAGACGATCGTCGTCCGGTCGTGGCCGGTCGGCGGTGGGATCCCGGCGTCGGTGACCGCGACGAACCTCGTCTGGTTTCCCTGGAAGTCCGCCACGTCCTCGGCGAGGATCACCAGGTCGTAGAGATCCGCCGCGAGACGCGGCGCGATGGCCGCGGCATACCGGTCGGGCTGCTCGCCGAGCTGGCGAGCGGCGTCTGCGGTGGAATTGGCCGCGACCGTCTCTACGCCTGGCAGTCGCTCGGCGAAGAAGCGCCGGCACTGCGCGAGCGCCACCGGGTACGAGACGACGCGGCGCACGTCTCGCATCGACGCCCCCCTCGGCGCCATGAGATGCAGGCGCACGTCGAGGACGACCTCTCGCTGGATGAGGAGGTCGACGTCGAAGATCAGCGCGTCGAGGGTGTCGCGCACCACGCCGTCGATCGCGTTCTCGATCGGCACGAAGCCGACGTCCACTCTGCCCGAGCGCGCCGCCTCGAGCACCTCGCCGATGGTGGACATGGGCTCGAGCGCCGCCGCCGAAAAGTCCTCCTGGGTGAGCAGCGCCTCTTCGGTGAAGGTGCCCAGAGGCCCCAGGAACGCGACCGACGACGGGGGGCGGGACGCAAGGCCGGACATGGCAGGGCAGGATAGTGAACCGAGATGGACGAACCTTTCCTGCGCCAGTTGCTCTTCGACGTCTCGAAAGGGGATTGCGACCCCGACGAGGCCGTGAGGCGCCTGCGGCACCTCCCTTTCGCCGACCTCGGGTTCGCACGGGTGGACCACCACAGGGCGTTGCGGCAGGGATTTGCTGAGGCCGTCTACGGCCCCGGCAAGAGCCCCGAGCAGTGCGCGTCCATCGTCGTGGAGCTGCTCGGCGCCGGCTCCGGTCCGGTGCTGCTCACCCGCGCGACGCCGGACCAAGTCGCCGAAGCCTCGCAGGCGGCGGCGGACGCGGGCTACGGCGAGGCGTCGGTCACCCCGACGGGCGGCGCGACGGTCACCCCGACGGGCGGCGCGACGGTCACCCCGACGGGCGGCGCGACGCGCGGCGCTGCGCGCGGCGCGACGCGAAGCCTCTCGCTCGCTGCGTGGCGGCCCGCGCCACGCCGTCCCGGCCGCGTCCTCGTGGTCACGGCGGGAACCGCCGACCTGCCGGTGGCCGACGAGTGCCGGGGCGTGCTGGACGCGCTGGGCTTCTCCCCGACGCTCCTCGCAGATTGCGGCGTTGCAGGAGTGCACCGGCTCTTGGCCTCCGCACAAGAGCTCCAGGACGCCGACGTTGTGGTCGTGGTCGCCGGGATGGAGGGAGCGCTGGCGAGCCTCGTCGGCGGCGTCACCGCCGCCCCGGTCGTCGCCGTTCCGACCAGCGTCGGCTACGGAGCATCCCTCGAGGGGGTCACCGCGCTTCTGGCCATGCTCGCGTCGTGCGCCTCGGGGATCACGGTCGTCGGGATCGACAACGGCTACGGCGCAGCTTTTGCGGTGGCGCGCCTCCTCCGATGAGCGTCACGATCGCGTGGTTCCACTGCTTCGCCGGCATCGCCGGTGACATGGCCCTAGGCAGCCTTCTCGACGCGGGCGCCGACGAGGCCGAGGTCGTCGCGATGCTCCAGCGCCTGCCCGTCGACGGTTGGGATCTCCGGGTCGACCCGGTGCTGCGCGGAGGGATCGCCTGCACGCGCGCGATCGTGCACCTGGACGGGGCGGGGGCGGTGGCGGGCGCGGGCGCGGGGGTCACGCGCACCCACGCGGACGTTGCGGCAGCGGTCCGCGAGGCCAGGCTGCCCGAGCGAGTGGAGCGTCGGGCGCTCGCCACCTTCGCGGCGCTCGCGGACGCCGAGGGCCTGCTGCACCACTCGCACCCCGACTCCGTGCACTTCCACGAGGTCGGGGGGCACGACGCCCTCATCGACGTCGTTGGCACCGCCGCGGCACTCGAGGTGCTCGACGTCGAGACGGTGTCGGTCTCCTCTGTAGCGGTCGGCACCGGGACGGTGCTCGCCGCCCACGGCACGCTGCCGAACCCGCCGCCCGCCGTCCTCCGGCTCCTCGAGGGGTTCCCTACGTACGGGCGCCCGGTGCCGGTCGAGCTCACGACGCCGACCGGCGCAGCGCTGGTGCGCACGCTCGCGACACCTGGCACGGCTGGCCCGATGCCGGCGATGGCGGTGCGCGCCTCCGGCTACGGAGCAGGCGCGGCGGAGCTCGACACGCTCCCGAATTGCACGCAGGTAGTGCTCGGAACGCCGGCTGCCGCGCGCACGGGCCACGGGCAGCCGGTCACCGTGGTCGAGGCGAACCTCGACGACGCGACCGGCGAGCAGCTCGCCATCGCAATCGCGGCATTGCTGGACGCCGGCGCGCTCGACGCCTGGATCACCCCGGTCGTGATGAAGAAAGGGCGCCCCGGCCACACCGTCCACGTGCTGTGCGATCCGGCACGGGCGGAAACGTTGGCGGACGTCCTTCGCCGGACGACGGGGAGCCTCGGTGCCCGAGCGATGCGCGCGGAGCGCTGGCCCGAGTCGAGAGAGCTCCACGAGGTCCTCGTCGAAGGCCAGCCGGTACGCGTCAAGGCCGGCATCTCGAGGGTAAAGGCCGAGCCTGACGACGTCGCCCGAGTCGCTGCGGCAACCGGCCTGCACCCTGACGCCGTGGCCTCCAGCGCGGAGGCGGCGTGGCGCCGTGGGCGGCGTGGAGCCGGGGGCCGGGTCGAAGGCGGGAACGGGGTCGAAGGCAGAGCCGGGGGCGAGGACGGGGGCCGTTGATCGCCGCGCCCGGCAGGGCGTCGCGTCAACGTCCGCTTCGACGCCTCAGCTGCGCAGGCTGCGCAGGCACGCGCTCCGAGGCTCGGGCGACGAGCCAGAGGAACCCCGGATCGGGCTGCGCGTCGAGCAGCATCTCGGGATGCCACTGCACACCGAGCACGGGCGCACCTGGCAT
>JAKBTL010000125.1 GCA_021844425.1 Actinomycetes bacterium
GTGGGCGCTGCGGGACTCGAACCCACGACCTCAGCCGTGTGAAGGCTGCGCTCTAACCAACTGAGCTAAGCGCCCGGACAGCACGCCGGTGCCGGAAGCGGCACGACGACCATATCGCGGCCTGGGCGGCCGCCGGCTGCCCTCGCCCAGCCCGCACTTGACCCGGCACCGGCACCCGGCACGTGCCCCCGCACCCCGCGGCAACCGGCACGCGCTCCCGCGGCACCCGCCCGCGCCCCGCGGCTCCAGGCGTTCCCGACAGGTAGCCTTGCTCGCATATGCCGCGGGCCGCCACAGAACCCACCACACTGGGCAACCTCGGCCAGACGACGATCTGGGGGCGCCTCTCCCAGACCTTCCTCCGGCCGCCGGCCCCGAAGACTGCTCGCGACGAGCAAGTCGACTTCTCCCGCATGACCGACGACGAGAAACGGGCGCGCATCGTGGGTGTCGACCCGACCGAGAAGAGGGTCGGCATCGCGGCATCCCTGTTGGGCGTCGCGCTTGCGATCTACGCCAACGTGCCCTACATGGTGTCCAAGACGTCCGTCGTCACGACGGTCAAGCCCACGGGCAAGACGTGCGCCCCGGTCCTGGGGATCACGGACCTTCACTACGTGGCGTCGACCAGCTCGTGCGACGGCATCTACTCGGCGAGCCACTACGTCCTCCCGCTCATCGTGTCGCTCGTCCTCGCCACCGCCATCTACGTCACCGTGCTGATCAGGCGCCGGGCGCCGCTCGCCTTCACGATCGTGATGACCGGCCTCGCTTTCGGCTCTCTGCTCGTGCTCGTCCCCTACGGCGTCGCGGGGGGCTGGATCATGCTGCGGGCGTGGCGCACGCAGAAGTACGGGTCCCCGACGGCCAGGACGGCGATGACTGGCTGGGTGGCACCGCCGCCGCGCGGTACGACGCGCAGAGCCCGGTCGACTGCTCCGCGCGGGCGGAAGGGAAAGGAAGCGGCGACGACCACAACGCGAAAGCCGCCCGCGGCGAACAAGCGCTACACCCCCAAGTCTCCACCGAAGAAGAAGGTCGCGCCGCCGACCAGCTGACCGGCGGGCCTCGAGGAGCCGAGCCCGGACAGCAGCTTCAGCTGGTCATGAGCGCGGAGCGCAGCAGCTGGAGGACGTCGGCACGACGGCGGACGAGCGAGCGCGCGGTGGGCTCTTCTCCAAGTGCGCGCAGCACGTCGACCTCGGTCACCATCCCGATCACCGTCGAGTAGATCGCGAGCAGCAGCAGGTTCGGGTCGTGGCGCCGCATGTGCCCCGCGTCCATCTCCGCTTCGAGAAAGTCCGACGCCCGACGCAGCAGGGGCTGGAGCTCGACGGTCATACGCGTCGACGCGGGAGGACCGAGACGGGACACCTCGCGGACGAGGCCGAGCAGCTGGGGACGGCGCGAGGCGAGCCGGAACACCGAGCGCACGACGGCCTCCACCTTGGCCCAACCGTCTCCCGCGCCGTCAAGCCCGGTCTCCATCGCCCCGGCGAGCTCCTCTGCGCTGCGCGCGATCAACGCGTCGAGGAGCGCTTCTTTGCTCGGGAACCAGTAGAGGATCGACTGCTTCGTGATCCCCAGATCGGCGGCCAGTGCGTCGAGCGACGTCGCCTCGTAGCCGCGGGTCCCCCACGCCGCCAGCGCCGCGTCGAGGATGCGTTCGCGCGTCGTAGTGCGCGCCACGGTGGGCACATCCGCAGGCTAGCCCATCCCTACCACCTGGTAGACAGCGGTGCCTACCAGGTGGTAGACCAGTGGGATGCCGATCCCTGCTGGGCTCGCTGGCAAACGGTTCTTCGTCACCGGTGGGACTGGATTCCTCGGCACTGCGCTGATCGAGCGGATCTTGCGCACCGTGCCCGACGCCGAGGTGGTGGCGCTCGTCCGCCCTGGGCGCAGGGCAAGCGCACGCGAGCGCGCGGTGCGCGAGATCCTCCGCAACGACTGCTTCGACCGGCTCCGAGACGAGCTCGGCGACCGGTTCGACCAGACCGCTGACCGGCTCGCCGCTGTCTCAGGAGACGTGAGTCGTGACGGCCTCGGGTTGGACGCTGAGGGGCGCCGCCTTCTCGCCTCGTGCGACGTGGTCGTGCACTCGGCAGCCACGGTCAGCTTCGACTCTCCGCTGGACCAGGCAGTCGAGATCAACCTGCTCGGGCCTTCGCGGGTGGCAGGCACGCTCGCGTCGGCCCGCGCCGAGGCAGAGCAGGTGACGCCCGTCCATCTGATCGCCGTCTCCACCGCGTACGTAGCGGGCACCCACCACGGGGAGGCAAGAGAAGAGCTCCTCAGCGCGAACCGGTTCTCGCTCGACGTCGACTGGCGCGCAGAAGTGGCTCACGCGCGCCGGCTGCGCCAGGACCTCGAGGACCGGTCACGGCGCGCCGACACCCTTGCGACCTTCTCGAAGAAAGCTCGCGAGGAGCTCGGCGGCGCTGGCGAGCACCTCCTCGCCGCACGTGCCGAGCGGCTGCGCGACGAATGGGTCACGGACCGCCTCGTCGACGCAGGCACCGCACGAGCCCGGTCGCTCGGCTGGCCCGACGCGTACCCGTTCACGAAGGCGATGGGGGAACGGGCGCTCATCGAGAACGCGGAGGTGCCCCTCAGCATCGTCCGGCCCTCGATCATCGAGTCGGCGCTCGCCGAGCCGGTCCCAGGGTGGATCCGCGGCTTTCGTATGGCCGAGCCGATCATCATCTCCTTCGCCCGCGGGCTGCTGCGCGAATTCCCCGGAGTGCCCGAAGGCGTGGTCGACGTCATCCCCGTCGACATGGTGGTCGCGGCCATCTTGGCGATCGCAGCCGCACCGGCGCCCGAGCACCCCGCGGTGTACCACGTGGCATCGGGGGTCGCGAACCCGCTTCGCTATGGCAGGCTCGTCGAGCTCATCCAAGAGTGGTTCGCCCAGCACCCGATCTACGACGACCGGGGACAGCCGATCAGCCTTCCCGAGTGGTCGTTCCCCGGCCGAGGTCGCGTGCAGCGCCAGCTCCAGCGCGCGACGAAGGCGATGGACACGGCCGAACGGGTGCTGAGGGCCCTGCCCCTGCGGGGCAGGCAGGCCTCCTTCTCGGCCACCGTCGAGGAGCGCAACTCGCTGGCGAAGCGTGCCCTCGGCTACGTCGAGCTCTACGGCGCCTACACCGAGACCGAGGCGCGCTACCGGGTCGACCGGCTCCTCGAGGTGTGGCGGAGCCTCGACGACGACGATCGCGCCGCCTTCTGCTTCGACCCCTCGGTCATCGACTGGGACCACTACGTCCACGACGTGCACCTGCCCTCCGTGGTCGCCCACGCCCGCGTCAAGACCACTCCCGCGCGTCCCACGCTCGCCAGCCGCTCCGAGCGGGCCCGCCGGGCGATCCTCTCGCCAGACCGCCACCTCGCGGCGTTCGACCTCGAGCACACGCTCATCGCCGCGAACGTCGTCGACAGCTACGCCTGGCTGGCCTCACGCCACCTCGCCGCGTCGCGGCGTCCGAAGCTCGTCGGAGAGCTTGTCGCCCAAGCCCCGGCGCTCCTCGCCCTCGACCGGCGAGACCGAGGCGACTTCCTCCGGCTCTTCTACCGCCGTTACGACGGCGCGCCGGTCGCCCAGCTCGAGGAGGACGCGTGGGAGCTGTTCCACCGCCAGCTCCTCCCGCGAGCGTTCCCCGCCGGGCTCGCGAGGGTCCGCGAGCACCGACGGCTCGGCCACCGCACGCTGCTCATCACCGGGGCGCTCGACTTCGTGGTCGCCCCCCTGCGTCCGCTCTTCGACGACATCGTCTGCGCCCATATGGCCCAGTCCGAAGGGCGCTTCACCGGGAGGCTGGACGAGCTCCCGCCCATAGGCGAGGCGCGGGCGCAGCTCCTCGCCGAGTACGCCGACACGCACGGTCTCGACTTGAAAGAGTCGGTCGCCTACGCGGACTCAGCGAGCGACCTCGCGATGCTCGAGGCAGTCGGCTTCCCCGTCGCCGTCAACCCCGAGTCGCGTCTCGCCGCGATCGCCAGGCGCCGGGGCTGGCACGTCGAGCACTGGTCGCGCGCGGCCGGCGGCGCGGCGCGCCCGCTGCCGCTCGGTCCGCTCGACGTTCGCCCGCTCTCGCGCGCCAACAGGCTGTCATGAAGGCGCTGGTCTTCGAGCGGAACCTCCCTCGGTTCGCCGCGTCGAGGCTCGCGTCGACGCTCGGCTCGGGGAGGGGCGCGGCGATCGGACCGCTGCGGCTCCTCGAGACGGAGCCACCCGAGCTGCCGGGTCCTGACTGGGCCCGGGTGACGCCGCTGCTCTCAGGGATCTGCGGGTCCGACCTCGCCACCCTCGACGCCAAGAGCTCTCGCTACTTCGAGCACATCGTGAGCTTCCCGTTCGTCCCCGGTCACGAGGTCGTGGGCGAGCTGGAGACCGGCGCGCGCGTGGTGCTCGAGCCCGTGCTCGGCTGCGTTGCACGCGGCATCGAGCCTCCGTGCGACGCATGCCGGCGCGGGATGCTCGGTGATTGCGAGCGCATCGCGTTCGGCAATCTCGCTCCGGGCCTCCAGACCGGCTACTGCGCCGACACGGGCGGCGGGTGGTCGCACGCCGGTCTCGTGGCCCACCCGAGCCAGCTCCACGCAGTGCCCGACGCCTTCAGCGACGAGGACGCAGTGGTCGTCGAGCCCGTCGCGTGCGCCGTGCACGCCGTCTGTGACGCGGGCCTGGAAGGAACAGAGATCGTCGCGGTGCTCGGTGCAGGCACGCTCGGGCTCGCCGTCGTCGCAGCAGTGACCACCTTGTCTGCCGCGGGCCGCATCCCGACGCCCAGCGCGCTGTTGGTGGGGGCCCGCTACTCGCACCAGCGTCGCCTGGCCGCCGAGCTCGGGGCGGCGTCGGCGATCTCGCCGGACCAGCTGGTCAGAGCGGTCCGTCGGCAGAGCGGCTCGCTCTCCTTGTCCCACCCGCGGCCAGGACGCGCCAGCGGACCGTTGACCGGCGGTGCGCACGTCGTCTTCGACTGCGTCGGATCGGCGGACTCCATCGCCCAATGTCTCGAGATGGTCCGACCGCGCGGCCGGGTGGTGCTCATCGGCATGCCCGGACACGTGCATGTCGACCTCGCGCCCCTCTGGCAGCGCGAGGTGCGCCTCGCCGGCGCGTACGCGTACGGCACCGAGGTGCTCGTCTCCGGCGAACGCGTCCGGACCTTTGACCTCGCCTTCGAGGTCGTCGCCGCACACGGCTTGGGCCGCCTGGTCTCGGCGACCTACCCGATCGAACGATTCGAAGAAGCGGTGCAGCACGCGGGCGCCGCCGGGCGCCGGGGTGCGGTCAAGGTCGCCTTCGACCTGCGCCGAGGGAGCGAACGGCGTCCGTTCAGCGAACGGCGCTCCGGGGACGGAGCCACAACGAGCCCCGGCCACCCCGGCCACCCCGGCCGCGCCGACCGCGCCGACCGCTCCGACCGCTCAAGCCGCGCCGACCGCGCCGGCAGATCGACGACAGGAGGCACGCGATGACGCCCCGACCAGGGCTCGTCTTGGAGGTGGACCGGTCCACCCCGCCCACCCTCTTCTGGCACGGCGAGCGCTTCGCCCTCGAGCGGCTGCCCGAAGGGAGCCGGGTCGTCTACGCACCCGAGCCGTTACCCGCGCTCGAGGACCCACCAGGCGCGATCCGCCACGCGCTGCTCCACCCTCTGGGCGACCGAGAGCCGCTACCCGCCTTGCTCCGCCCGGGCATGCGGCTCACGATCTGCTTCGACGACGTCTCTCTGCCGCTTCCTCCGATGCAAGCGCCCGACGTCCGCCAGCTCGTGATCGAGCAGGTGCTCGACATGGCCGCTGAGGCGGGAGTCGACGACGTCGTCCTCGTCGCCGCGCTCGCCCTCCACCGCAGAATGACCGAGGCCGAGCTGCGCCATGCCCTCGGGGATCGCATCTACGACGCGTTCGCCCCTCACGGCCTGCTCACCCAGCACGACGCGGAGGACCCGTCCAACCTCGTGCACCTGGGGACCACCGACAAGGGCGAGGACGTCGAGATCAACAAGCGCGCGGCGACCAGCGACCTCGTCGTGTACGTGAACATCAACCTCGTCGCGATGGACGGCGGGCACAAGAGCGTCGCGACCGGGCTTGCCAGCTACAGGAGCCTGCGCCATCACCACAACCCTGCGACGATGCTCCACAGCCGGTCGTTCATGGACGCTCCCTCCTCCGAGCTCCACTCGTCGAACTGGCGCATGGGGCGCCTCATCGCAGACAGTGGCGTGAAGATCTTCCAGATCGAGACCACGCTCAACACCGACACGTTCCCTCGACAGTTCGGCTTCCTCCAGCGCAGGGAATGGGAGTGGAGCCTGCGCGACCGTGCGGCCTACGTGGCCACTGCGGCCGCGCTCGACCGGACTCCGCCTCGACTGGCTCGGCAGATCTTCCACGCGATCCGAGCACCCCACGCGCTCGTCTCGGTCCAAGCCGGCGAGGTGGAAGCGGTCCATGCCGTCACGACGGCCAACGTATGGAAGCAGCAGGGCGTCGAGGTCGACGGGCAGACCGACATCCTCACCATGGGGCTGCCCTACATCTCTCCGTACAACGTGAACTCGATCATGAACCCGGTGCTCGTCGCGTGCCTCGGCCTCGGGTACTTCTTCAACCTCTACCGCGGGCGGCCGCTCGTGAGGAAGGGCGGGGTGGTGATCATGCACCACCCGACTCCCTGGGAGTTCCACCCGGGACATCACCCGAGCTACATCGACTTCTTCGAGGAGGTGCTGAGCGTCACGACGGACCCCGTCGAGATGTCCAAGACTTACGAGGAGTCCTTCGCGACCGATCCGTGGTACGTGCACCTCTACCGCACCGGTCACGCGTACCACGGCGTGCACCCCTTCTACATGTGGTACTGGTGCGCGCACGCGCTCGATCACCTCGGACGCGTGATCGTGGTAGGCGGGGACCCCGCAGCGGTGCGTCGCATGGGCTTCTCTCCCGCGACGAGCCTCGACGACGCCCTCGAGATGGCCTCCGACGTCGTCGGCCGGTCGCCTAGTCTCACGCACATCCACACGCCGCCGCTGCTCCTCGCGGACGTGCGATGACGCCCGAGGGATTCCCCTTCGCCAAGCCGAGCTGGCCAACCGGCGTGCCGCGTCCTGAGCCTGAGCGCCGCGTCGGCCTCGACTACGCCCATGAATGGTCGCGCCGTTACCCCGTGCGCCTGGCCCGAGCGGTCGTCCTCGACAACGTGACCCGTCCCGCGGCACGCCTCGTCGCACCGACCACCGTGCGCGGCGGGGAGCACCTCCAGCACGTCGCCGCGCCCGTGATCTTCGCAGCGAACCACGCGAGCCACCTCGACACGCCCCTCCTCCTCACCACGCTTCCCGTCCGGTTCCGCCACCGCACCGTGGTCGCGGCAGCCGCCGACTACTTCTTCGACCGCCGCTGGAAGGCAGCTCTGTGGTCCTTCGGGCTCGCCGCCATTCCCATCGAACGCGCCCGCGTGAACCGGCGCTCCGCCGACGTCGCGGCCGGGCTCCTCGAAGAAGGCTGGAACCTCGTCATCTTCCCCGAGGGGGGGCGCTCGCCCGACGGGTGGGCCCAGCCCTTCCACGGCGGCGCCGCCTACCTCGCGCGGCGCACGGGTCGCCCGGTCGTCCCTGTGCACGTGAACGGGACCCGGCTCGTGCTCCCGAAGGGCGCCCAGGGGCGCCTTCCACGTCGCGCACGCGTCTCGGTCCTCTTCGGCACTCCGCTCTCGCCCCTCGAGGAGGAGAAGGCGCCGCGCTTCGCCGCTCGCATCGAAAAGGCGGTCGCGATCCTCGCAGACGAGGTGTCGAGCGACTGGTGGAGCGCACGCAAACGGGCGTTCCGCGGCGAGACGCCCTCCCTTCGAGGTCCCGACGCCGCCCCTTGGCGCAGGTCCTGGGCGCTCGACCCTCGACCCGAGACAGACCGCGACGCCTGGCCGAGCATCTGAGCAGCTACACATTCGGGCGTGAGCCTGTCCGACGGCCCCACGCTCGACCTCACGGTGGTCGTGCCGTACTTCAACCCTGGCGACCGCGTCCGGGAGACCGTCGAAGTGCTGGTGCGCACGCTCTCGGCCACCGGCGCCAGCTTCGAGGTGATCGCCGTGTCGGACGGATCGACCGACGGGAGCGAGCAGGCGCTGGCAGACCTTTCCTCCGACCTGGTCCACACCGTCCGGCTCCGGCACAACTGCGGCAAGGGTGAGGCCCTGCGCGTCGGGTTCACCATGGGCCAAGGGCGCTTCCTCGGGTTCATCGACGGGGACGGCGACCTTCCGCCCGACCAGGTCGCGACCCTGGCTGCGATCGCGCGCGAACCCGGCCGTCCCGTGCCCGACGTCGTGCTCGGCTCCAAGCGCCACCCTGCGTCCCAGGTCGTCTACCCCCCGCTCCGCCGGTTCTACTCGTGGGTCTGGCAGCAGCTCGTCCTCGCGCTCTTCGGCCTCCGCGTGAGCGACACGCAGACCGGGCTGAAGCTGGTGCGGCGCGAAGTCCTCGCCGAGGTGCTTCCTCGCATGCTCGAGAAACGCTTCGCGTTCGACCTCGAGCTGCTCGTGGTCGCAAGCCGGCTTGGCTACGGACGCTTCGTCGAGGTCCCCGTGCACATCCGCCAGCGGTTCGGCAGCACCGTCTCGCCGAGCGCGATGGCCGGCATGTTCGCAGACCTCATCGCGATCTTCTACCGCGTGCGCATCTCCCGTTTCTACGACCGCCCGCGCCCGTAGCGCCCGTAGCGCTCGAGGCGCGACAAGCCCCGCCGTGCGCGTCGGGCTCGGACCGCTGCGATCCGCTCGTCGCGTAGCGCCGTCTCCTCGGCGTCGTCGAGCGGTTCGAGCGTGAGGCCGGTCGCCCACGACAGCATGAGGTCGGCGAGCGCGGGGTTGCGCGCGAGAACCGGACCGTGCAGGTACGTGCCCACGACTCTCCCCGAGACGGCTCCGTCGGTCCCGTCCCCGTTCCCTACCCCGGCTTCGACCCGGGCGAGCGGCGCGACGCTTGACCCGCGGACGGTGACCCCACCATGGTTCTCGAACCCCGTGAGCACAGGAAGCTGCGCACAGAGCGGCTCGGCCAGGATCTCCCCCACCGCCCGGCGTCCGGCGCCCTTCGACGTCGACACGTCGAGCAGCCCGACCCCTGCCAGCGGTCGGCTGTGCGCAACGGCGAACGTGCGCCCGAGGATCTGGTAACCGGCGCACACCGCCAGCACCGGCGACCCACGCTCCACGGCTCGTGCGAGGGCGTCGTCCGCGCGCAGGCGGTCGGCGGACGCCGCTTGCGCCGCGTCCTCGCCGCCGCCGAGGCAGTACAGGTCGCCGGTAGGAAGGGGGCTCTCGGAGGTCGCCTCGACGAGCTCGGCGCCGATGCCCCGCCAACGCGCGCGCTGGACGAGGACCACGCCGTTGCCCCCGTCGCCGTAGGTGCCGAGGAGGTCCGGGTGGACCACGACGACGCGCAGGCTCACGCGTGCGTCCTCGCCGCGGCACGGGCCATCACGTCGGTGAAGGCGGTGTAGTTCCCGATGAAGTCCACGTCCACTGCGCCGCCCGGGTCCTCGGCGTCGGCGCCGTCTCCAGCACCCTCCCCGGAAGCCCGGCCGTCGCCGGGCGCCGCCCCTCCGTGCGCCATCCAGGCCGCGCGCACGGCTGCCACCTCGTCGCGCACGGTGCGGTGCGCGACCTCGGCGTAGCGCAGCCGAACCGACAGATCGCGGCAGCGCTCGCCCGTCGCGATCACACATCTGCCGCGCAGCCGCTCGAACGGCACGTCCCAGAGCCACGACGGGTCTTTCCCGTCGGCCACGCGCGCGTTGATGCCGACGACCACCGGGCGTCCCCCCGGGGAGACGAGGTCGAGGAGCTCGCGCCAGCCCGCGGGGTTCTTCGCGAGCATCACGCGCGCCGTGCACCCGCCGACCTCGACGATCGAGAAGCGCCCCGCCACCTCGTCGACCTCCGCGATCCGCCGGAGCGCCTCCTCCCATCCGACGCCCATCGCTGAGGAGGCCGCAGCCGCCATCACGGCGTTCGCCCGGTTGAACCGGCCCGGCAGCGCGAGCGCGAGGCGGTACCGTCGGCCATCGGCGAGCACGATCTCGTCGCCGTCGAGGACGACGTCCAGCCGGGGCCGGGCGAACCCGCACGCGCACGACCAGCCGCCGTCCCCCGCACTGGCGAACTCGACGCGCCCGGCGCACGCGGGACACCCCACCGCGTCCTTTCGCCACGACAGCCCTGCGGCGACCCAGGTCGGCTTGGCCGCCGCCGACGCAGCCCAGACGACGAGCGGGTCGTCGGCGTTCGCCACGACCGCCGTTACGGGAGAGCCGGAGAGAGCAGTGCGCCACCGGTTCGACACCATGCGGACCTCGTTGGTGCGGTCGAGCTGGTCGCGCGAGAGGTTCAACAAGACGACGACCTCGGCAGCGAGCGTTCTCACGAGGCCGGGCAGGTAGCCCTCGTCGACTTCGAGGACGGCCGGGGCACCTGGCAGGGAGACCGCCAGCGCCGTCACGTGCCCGGTCGGCATGTTCGAACCCGTGGCGTTCGTCGCGACAGGCCCGAGGGCGCCCTCGAGCGCGACCGCGAGGAGGCGAGTCGTCGTCGTCTTGCCGTTGGTACCGCTCACCAGTGCCACTCGGCGTCCGGCGGTGAGGTGCTCGAGCAGCTTCGGGTCCACCGCGAGCCCCGCGTGCCCGCCCGCCACCGTCCCGCTCCCGGTGCCGAGGCGCCGAGAGAGCGCGTTCACCGCTCGCGTGGCCGCCACAGCTGCCCGCACCCGTGCCGGCAGGCTCCGGTCGAGCTCGGCGCGCACCTCCGGGCGCGAAGGGATCCGGGACACGCCGGGAGGTTAGCGATCCTGCGGAGCGCAAGGCGTCAGGGAATGTCCGCCCGGAGCGGGGGCCTGGCTGGGAGCGGGGGCCTGGACGCGACGAAGGGACCGCCGGGGGGGATGGCGGTCCCTTCGCACGACCAACCAGGAACGGAGGGGGGATCCGGTTTCCCTGAGGTCTGTACATATTCTGCCGGACGCCGGGCAATCTGTCAATGAGCTTTATGAGATGTTTATGATCGCTTTCTCAGATATACTCGATCGCCTGGGGACGAGCTCTCCGCACGCGAGCACGCGAGCACGCACACGAGGGAGCACGAGGACGAGCACGACGAGCACGAGGACCAAGGAAAGGAGATCTCCGAATGGACCTGCGGCACCTCCAGGCCATCGTCGGCATCGCCGACACCGGCAGCTTCTCGGCGGCTGCGGCGGCCCTCGGCACGGTCCAGTCGAACGTCTCCTCCCATGTCGCCAGGCTCGAACGCGAGCTCGAGGTCGTGCTCGTCGACCGCTCGACCGGGCGCCTGACCGAGGAAGGAGAGGTCGTCGTCTCCCGAGCCCGAAGGATGATCTCCGAGGTGGACGCCATGGTGGCCGACGTGGTGTCGATGCGCCACGAGGTCCGCGGCAGGGTCCGGCTCGGCATGATCGGGACCACCGGGCGCTGGCTCGCGCCGCGCATCTTCGCCGGCCTGCGCGCCCGCCACCCCCAGATCCGGCTCACCGTGACCGACGGCACCAACACGACCTTGGAGACCCAGCTCACCTCTGGCCAGCTGGACGTCGCCGCCCTGTCGTTGCCGCTGCACTCCGACGAGCTCATCGCCTCCCCGCTCTTCGAAGAGGACCTGGCACTCGTCGTCCCCGCCGCACACCCGCTCGCCCGCCGCACCGCCGCGCTGCCGCTCAGCGAGCTCGCCGACATGGAGCTGCTGCTCCCCGCGCCCGGCACCGCGCTGCGCGAGGAGATGGACGCCGCGGCGCGGGCTGGAGGAGTCGAGCTGCGCCCGTCGATGGAAGTGGACGGGCTGCGGATGATCGCGTCGCTCACGTTCGACGGCTACGGCCCGTCCATCCTCCCGGCGTCGGCCGTGCCGGGGCACCTTCGCGCGGACTTCTGCCTGGTGCGCATCGCGGGCCTGCCGCCCCGGCGGGTGGGGATCGCGGTGCGCCTGCGCGGCGCGCCCTCGGCCCCGACGAGGGTGGTCATCGAGCTTCTCCACGCCACCGTCCGCGACCCGGCCGTGGCCCCCGAAGGGCTCCGCCCCTCGACCATCTCTGCGCGGTCGCTGGCTCGTCGGTAGGGTGCGAGGCGGTGGAAGGCCCTGCCGACGGCGACCTCCTCGCCGCGATGACCGACGCCGCGCTGGCGGCCGCGAGCGCGGCGGGAGCTGCCCACGCCTCCGTGCGAGTCGAACGCATCCGGACCCAAGTGGTCGCGCTGCGAGACGGAATCCTCGAGACCGCAATCGACGACACCGAGGTGGGCACGGGAGTCGAGGTCGTGCGCTCGGGCTCGTTCGGCTTCGCGGGCAGCGTCGCGCTGGGCGTCGAACCCGCTGCAGCGCTCGCCCGCGAGGCGGTGCACGCCGCACGGCTGACCGCGCCGGCGCGGCGGCGCGACATCGTGTTCGCCGACGAGCCGGCACACGGTCGCGTCGAGTGGTCGTCGCCGTTCCAGCGCAACCCGATCGACGTGCCGCTCGCCGACAAGGTCGCCCTCCTCGAGGAATGGAGCCGGCGGCTCATGGCGTCGGCAGGCGTCGACCACGTCAGCGCGTCGGTCGTCGCGGTCCAAGAGGACAAGTACCTCGCCGACCTCTCCGGGACGATCGCGCTCCAGCGCCGAGTGCGGGTCCACCCGCAGGCAGAAGCGGCCTCGGTCAGCAAGGAGGGCGATCTCGAGGAGATGCGCACCCTCGCACCGCCCGTCGGCCGCGGCTGGGAGTACGTGGGGGGCGACGGCTGGGACTTCGACGGCGAGCTCGCGCGGCTCCCCGACCTCGTCCAAGAGAAGCTCCGCGCACCGTCTGTGCGAGCAGGCACCTACGACCTCGTCATCGACCCGACGAACCTGTGGCTCACCATCCACGAGTCGATCGGGCACGCGACCGAGCTCGACAGGGCGATGGGCTACGAGGCAGCGTTCGCCGGGACCTCGTTCGCCACGCCCGACGGGCTGGGCAACCTCCGCTACGGCTCGCCGCTGATGCAAGTGGTCGGCGACCGGACCGCCGAGCACGGCCTCGCCACCGTCGCCGTCGACGACCAGGGCGTCGCTGCGCAGACCTTCGACATCGTCCGCGACGGCGTCTTGGTCGGGTACCAGGTCGACCGCCCGATTGCCGCGTCAGCGGGCTTCGGACGCTCCAACGGGTGCGCGTTCGCCGACTCACCGCTCCACGTGCCGATCCAGCGGATGGCGAACGTCTCGCTGCAGCCTGCTGCGGGGACGGGCCCGTCGACCGAGGAGCTGATCTCCGGCGTCGACCGCGGCATCTACGTCGTCGGCGACAAGAGCTGGTCGATCGACATGCAGCGGCTCAACTTCCAGTTCACCGGCCAGCGGTTCTACGAGATCCGCGGCGGGAGGCTCGCGGGGCAGGTCCGCGACGTCGCGTACCAGGCGACCACGACGGACTTCTGGCGGGCGATGGAAGCCGTGGGTGGCGAGTCGACCTACCTGCTCGCCGGCGCCTTCAACTGCGGCAAGGGCCAGCCGGAGCAGGTCGCCCCGGTGAGCCACGGCTGCCCTTCCGTCCTCGTGCGGGGCGTCCGGGTGCTCAACTCCCGCCAGGAGTCGGGGCGGTGAGCGCGACGGGCCTGGCGAGCGCCCCAGAGTTGGCCGACCGCGTCGTGCGGGCGGCACGAGGACCGTGCATCGCCATCGTGGAGGAGCGGCACGAAGCGGAGGTGCGCTTCGCCAACAACACGGTCACGACCGACGGCGTCCGCGTGGACCGGCGGGTGACCGCGATCGTCGTCGAGCCCCCAGAGGCGCCCGGTGGTCCAGGGGCGGCCGGCGTCGCGCGCCGAAGCGGCGAGGTCGACGTCGAGCAGCTGGTCGCCGAGGCGCGCGGCTCCAAGAGCGCGGTGGACGACGCGGCTCCGCTCGTGGGGGGCGGCGAGGACCCGGAGTTCGGCGAGGACGCTGCCGTCACCGGGTTCGAACGGCTCGCGCCCGTCGTCAGCGGTCTCGCCGCCGCTTTCACGCGGGCCGAAGCGACGGGCGCCGTCCTCTCCGGCTTCGCGCAGCATCGCGTGACCACCACCTACCTCGCCTCGTCGAGCGGGCTCCGGCGCCGCCATGTCCAGACGACCGCCGCGCTCGAGCTGGTCGGGCGCGACGGCGGCGCCTCGTCGTGGGCGGGAGCGGGGAGCGCGGACTTCCTCGACGTCGAGCTCGAGTCCCTCGAGGAGGCGGTGCACCGCGGCCTCGCATGGTCCGCCCGGCGCATCGACGTGGCGCCCGGTCGCCACGACGTGCTCCTGCCGCCGAGCGCGGTCGCCGACCTCATGCTCTTCTTCGCCGGCGCAGCCAGCGGCCGGGAGTCCGAGGAGGGCCGCACGGTCTTCTCGAAGCCTGGCGGTGGCACGCGCCTCGGCGAGTCGCTCACGCCTCTTGGCTTCGACCTGTGGAGCGACCCCGCCGAGCACGGGCTCGAGTGCGCGCCGTTCTTCGTCACGAGCGTGTCCTCGGCGGACGCCTCCGTCTTCGACAACGGGCTCCCGCTCGGCCGGACCGACTGGCTGCGCGACGGACGGCTCGACTCGCTCCGCTACCACCGCGCGGGTGCCGAGCGGTCGCACGCGCGGCCTGCAGCTGGCGCCGACAACCTCTCGCTCGCGCTGGCAGGCGCCGACGGATCGCTCGAAGACCTCGTCGCGGCCACCGAGCGGGGCCTCCTCGTCACCTGCTTGTGGTACATCCGAGAGGTCGACCCGAAGACGCTGCTGCTCACCGGGCTCACCCGCGACGGCGTCTACGTCGTCGAGGACGGCCGGGTGGTCGGTGCGACGAGCAATTTCCGCTTCAACGAGAGCCCGGTCGACGTGCTGGCCCGCGCGACCCACGCGTCGTCGTCGGTGCGCACCTTGGGGCGCGAGGGCGGATCGTGGATGAACCGGACTGCGATGCCGGCGCTGCGCGTGCCGGACTGGAACATGTCGACGGCGAGCCAGGCAGTCTGAGCGCCCGTTCGGCGCCCACTTCCTACCGTCGCGCCAGGGATACCGCATGCGTCCCTCCGCCCGTCGGGCACGGTTGGAGATAGCGTCGGGGCGATGTCACAGGAGGCCAGCCGCTCGATCCGGGGCGACGGCGGTGAGCTGCGTGCTCGGGCGCACCGTAGCTGGGAGGACGACGTCCTCCCGGCGCTCGTGCGCTACACGGCCATCCCGTGCCTGTCCCCCGACTTCGACGAGGGATGGGAAGCATCCGGTCATCTCGCCGAGGCCGCGTCGCTGCTCCAGGCGTGGGCCGAGGGCAAGGCGGTCGACGGGCTGCGCGCGGAGGTGCTCGGGGGCAGCGGGAGGACCCCGCTCCTGCTCGTCGACGCGCCGGCGACCGGCGGGCGGACTGGCACGGTACTCGTCTACGGCCACCTGGACAAGCAGCCCCCGCTCGGCGAGTGGCGCGACGGCCTCGGGCCGTTCGCCCCGGTACGGGAGGGCGACCGCCTCTACGGCAGGGGAACCGCCGACGACGGGTACGCGCTGTTCGCCGCGGTGACGGCCGTGGAGATCCTCGACGCCGCCTCCATTCCCCGACCGCGCGTGGTCGTGATGGTGGAGGCGAGCGAGGAGAGCGGGAGCCCGGACCTCCCCGGGCACCTCGACGCCTTGGGCGCCACGCTCGGTAGCCCCGACCTCGTCGTGTGCCTCGACTCGGGGTGCCTCAGCTACGACCGCCTGTGGCTCACCTCGTCCCTCCGGGGCAACCTCGTCGCCACCGTCTCGGTGCAGGTGCTCACCGAAGGGGTCCACAGCGGCGGCGCCGGCGGCATCGTCCCGACATCCTTCCGGCTGCTCCGTCTCCTGCTCGACCGGCTCGAGGACCCGCGCACCGGAGAGGTCCGCCTCGCCGCGCTCCACGCCGACGGCCGGCCGGAGAGGTCGCAGACGGTCCCGCCGAGTTGGAACGCCGCGGAGGCCTTCCCCGTCGTCCCTGGCCTCGAGCTCGAAGGCACGTCGGACGAGGACCGGCTGGTGCGCCGAGCCTGGTCGCCGGTGCTCGCGGTCACCGGCATGGACGGGATCCCGGCGGTGCGAGACGGCGGTAACGTCCTGCGGCCCTCCACCACGGCCAAGATCTCCATCCGGCTCCCGCCAACCGTGGACGCCGCCTCGGCCAAGGCAGCGCTCGAGTCGACCCTGACCGCAGCGCCGCCCTCGGGGGCACGCGTCGAGGTCCGCGTCGACGGCGCTGCGAACGGCTGGGCGGCACCGCCGATCGACGCCTGGGTCGACCACGCGTTCACCCGCGCCTCCGAGGAGCTGTTCGGCACCGCGCCCGGCTCCTTCGGCGAGGGGGGGACGATCCCGTTCCTCGCCATGCTCACCGAGCGCTACCCCGGAGTCCCGCTGGTGGCGACCGGGGTGCTCGGCCCCGGGAGCAACGCCCACGGGCCAAACGAGTTCCTGCACCTCCCGATGGCACGGGCCGTGACCGTCGCCACGGCCCGCCTCGTCGAAGCCGCCGGGGCGCGGTCGCCCGGCGCAGCGCGCTAGAGGCGACCATGCCTTCCTCTCCGGTCGACCCGCCGCTCCTCGCGGTGCGCCAGGCAGTCACCCTCGCGCTTGCCGAGGACTGGCTGCCCCTCGGAGACCTCACCGCCTCGCTGGTCGACGTCTCGCGCACCGCTACGACCGCCGTCGTCGCCCGGGCGTCGGGCGTCGTGGCGGGACGACTGTGCGCGCTCGAGTCGTTCCGCCAGGTCGACCGGGACGTCGAGGTCGAATGGCACGCCCCCGACGGCACGGCCGTCAGCTCGGGATCGGTCGTCGCCCACGTCCGGGGCCCCCTCCGCTCGATCCTCACCGCAGAGCGCACGGCGCTCAACTTCCTCTGCCACCTCTCCGGCGTGGCGAGCGCGACGCGCCGCGTCGTCGACGCAGTCGCCGCGGTCAACCCCTCGACGAGGGTGGTGGACACCCGCAAGACGATCCCGGGGCTGCGGGCACTGCAGAAGGCCGCGGTGCGAGCCGGGGGTGGACGGAACCATCGCGGGTCGCTGTCCGACGGCGTCTTGGTGAAGGACAACCACCTCGGCGGCCTGCCGATCGCCGACGCGGTCGCACGAGCCCTCGCGCAATTCCCGATGCGGATGGTCGAGGTCGAGTGCGACCGCCCGGAGCAGGCCATGGAGGCAGCCTCTGCGGGCGCCCACGTCGTGATGCTCGACAACATGGCTCCCGACGAGGTCGCCAGCACCGTCCGCGCGCTGCGCGCAGGCGGGTCCGGCGTGCTCGTCGAGGTCTCGGGAGGTCTCGACGAGGCCAGCGCGCCGGCGTACGCGGCGGCCGGCGCCGACCTTCTCTCGCTCGGGGCGCTCACGCACTCCGCCCCCGCGCTGGACCTCGGGTTGGACCTGCGCGAGACATGACCGCGCGCGGTGCTCGGGCGCAGGTCGCAGGATCGCCCGGAACGCTCCGCCCGATGCTCGCGATCGAGGACCTCCTGGCGGTCGAGCGCGCCACGGCCGCACTCGTCGACCCCCTCGTCGGGCTCTGGCGTTCCGTGCGAGCGAGCGCCGGTGCGTCGGGCGCCCCTCGCTCCCTCGACCCCGACTTGCGCGAGGCGCTCAGGACGATGCGCCGGCTCCTCTCTGTCGACGCCGTCGCGGTCGAGCTGGCGAACGAGGCCGGTGACGAGGTGATCGCGCGCGCCGCCGCCGGGCTCAGCGAGGAGCTCATCGTCGGCGGGGCGGTCCGCACGGGAGAAGGACCGGCCGGACAGGTGCTCACGAGCCGCGAGCCGCTGGTGGTCGCCGAGCTGCGCTCCGCGGGCAGCCTCGACCCGACCCTGGAGCGAAGCGGCCTGCGCTCGCTGGTCGCGGTCCCGATGCTCGGCCACGGCCACCTCATCGGGGTGCTCTGGGCTGCGAGCAGCGAAGAGGACCGCTTCGGCCTCGCCGGCCCGGGGATCCTCCAGCTCGTCGCGGGCCAGCTCGCGGCCGCGCTCGACCGGATCGAGATCTTCGAGCGCGAGCGCGCCGCCCGCAAGGAGGCAGAGCAGCTCGCGACACGCATCGCCAGGATCCAAACCGCGACCGCCGAGCTCGCCCGGACGCACTCGTCCGACGAGGTCGCCGCCACGATCGTGCGCATGCTCCACCCCGCGCACGGCACGTGGCGCGGGGTCTGGCTGGTCGACGAGAACCGCCTCGAGCTCTGCGCCGAGTCCGGCGACGGGCCACCTGTATGGGAGCCCGGGTGGGAGCACCGCGTGGACATCGAGGGCAGCTCCCCGCTCGCGGCCGCCGTCGCCAGCGGGCGCGTCACCTACGGGGTCACCACCACCAGCACCGGTGAGGGAAGCTGGGCCGTGCTGCCGCTCGTCGCGCACGACGGCGCCGTCGGGGCGCTCGCGCTCGTGGCGCGCCGAGCGGACAGCTTCACGCCCGACGAGCGGTCCTTCCTCGCCCTCGTCGCCGGACAGGCGGCCCAGGCGCTCGAACGCGCCCGTCTGGCAGAGGCCGAGCGGAAGGCCGCGGAGCGAGCGTCGTTCTTCGCACAAGCGGCCGAGGTGCTGGCCGAGGCGGACGACCTCGCCGCGACGCTCGACCGGCTCGCCGACCTCGCGGTCTTGACCATCGGCGAGATCTGCCTCATCGACGTCGTCGCCGAGGACGGGCGTCTCGCGCGTATGGCCGCCAAGCACCGCGACCCAGCCCTCCAGCCGCTCGTCGATCGGCTCCGCGCCGAGTTCCCGCCCGATCCCGGGTCGGAGCACCCAGCGGTCCGGGCGGTCGCCAGCGGCGAAGCCACCTGGTCCGGGGACATATCCGAGGAGCTCCTGCGCGCGACGACGCGCAGCGGCGTGCACTTCGAGCTCGTACGCGCGCTCGGATTCCGCTCGTACCTCACGGTCCCCCTCGCCGCGTCCGACTGCGTGGTCGGGGCGATGACGTCCGTGTCGACCAGCCAGAGCTTCCGTCGTGACGACATCACCTTCGCCGAGGAGCTCGCGCGCCACGTCGCCTCCGTGGTCGACCGCGCCCGCCGATACGAATCGGCCTTCCGCACCTCCAAGATCCTCCAGTCGAGCCTCCTGCCCCCACGCGTGCCAGAGGCTCCCGGGGTCATCGTGGAGACCCGCTACCTCACGGCCAATCAGGGCCTCGAGGTCAGTGGCGACTTCTACGACCTGCTCGTGCTGCCGGCAGGGGACGTGCTCTTCATGGTCGGCGACGTCGCTGGTCACGACCGCGACGCCGCTGCGCAGATGGGCCATCTGCGCACCGCCGCTCGAGCCCTCGCAGGCAGCTCCCCCGTGCCCTCCGCCCTCCTCTCCGCGCTGCGCTCGGTGTGGGGGCTCCTCGGCTTCGAGCGGATCGCGACCATGGTCGTCGGGCTCCTCGACCCCTCCACCGGCGAGCTCGCCATCGGCTCGGCAGGCCACTACCCTCCGCTGCTCGTCGGCGCTCGCGGGGCGACCTTCCTACCGGTGCCCCCTGGCCCGCCGCTCGGCATCGACGCGCCGCGGTCGGGCGTGTGGCGCGGGAAGATCGACGCGGGCCAGGTGCTGCTCGCCTACACCGACGGTGCCGTCGACGAGCGGGCAGCGGGCAGCGACGAGAGCATGGCGCACCTCGCCGAGGTCGCCGCCGACGGCGAGCAGACCCCGGTCGCCGTGTGCGATCGGGTCGTCGCCGGGATCGCCTCGGAGCGCCGCGACGACGTCGCCTTGCTCGCCTTGTCGCTCGAGCGGTCCTGAGCCGTGCTGACCGCTCAGCCGCGCGGGACGTCCCTCCATGGCCGGTCCCGGTCGTTCCTCGGCTCTCGGGGGAGGCCGAGCACGCGCTCGGCGAGGATGTTGCGCATGACCTCTGACGTGCCGCCTTCGATGGAGCTCGCCCTCGCCCGGAGGAACTGCCGCCGTACGTCGGTCGAGGACGACGTGAGCCCCGTTGGCCGGATCCTCGGGTAGTCCGAGGTGTAGAGCATGCCGTCGGCGCCCATGAGGTCCACGCAGAGCTCCGTCGTGCGCTTGCGCTCCTCTGCGTACGCGAGCTTCGCGACCGAGCCCTCGGGTCCTGGGATCCCGGCGCGCCGGTTGTGCGCGGCACGGAGGTTCGTGAGACGAGCGACCTCGTGGGCCACCCAGCGCTGGAGCAGCCGGTCGCGCAGCACGAGCGCGTGCGGCGACGCGTCGCCCGCCCAACGCTCGCCCCAGAGCCGCACGGCTTCGGAGATGGGGCCCGCGCCGCGCTGGGCGTCGCTTTCCCCGATCGCGACACGCTCGTGCATGAGCGTCGTCAGCGCCACGCGCCAGCCCTCCCCCACCCCACCGAGACGCGTCGAGTCGGGCGTGCGGGCATCGCTGAAGAAGACCTCGTTGAACTCCGCCTCGCCGGTCATCTGGTAGAGGGGCTGCACGTCCACGCCGGGCGCGTGCATGTCCACGAGGAAGCAGGTGAGCCCGGCGTGCTTCGGAACGTCGGGGTCGCTGCGCGCGAGGAGCAGCCCGAAGCTCGCCAGGTGCGCGGCGGTCGTCCAGACCTTCTGCCCGTTGAGGACCCACTCGTCACCGTCGGGCTCGGCCCTGGTCGCCAGGCTGGCCACGTCGGAGCCTGCTCCAGGCTCGCTGAAAAGCTGGCACCAGATCTCCTCGCCGGTGAAGAGGGGTCGGAGGTAGCGGTCCAGCTGAGTTGCGGTGCCGTGCGCGAGAAGCGTCGGCGCGACCATGCCGTACCCGATGACGTTGCGCAGCGCAGGTGTCGGCGCGCCGCCGTCAGCCAGCCGGGCGGAGACGCGCTGGTGGAGCGAGGGGGGCAGGCCGAGCCCGCCCCGGCCCTCGGGGAAGTGCACCCACGCGAGCCCCCGGTCGAACTGGGCGCCGAGGAATTGCTCGGGCGACGTGGACAGCGGGGGGAGCGCCGAGAGCAGGTCGTCGACGAGCGCGTCGACCGTCTCCTCGAGAGGGTCGTTGCCCGGGTCGTTGCCCGGGTCGTTGCCCGGCTCGTTGCCCGGGTCGTTGCCCGGCTCGTTGCCCGGGTCGTTGCCCGGCTCGTTGCCCGGGTCGTTGCGGTGGGTGGTCCCCGTGGCCATCAGGCGAGCTCCTCCCCCTCCCCGGCGCCGACGACCCGGCGCCCGCCGTCCCCGGCGTCGCCGAGCTCGCGGCGTGCGATGACGTGCACGTCGATCCCGCTCTGCGCGGCAGCGCGCAGCACCTTGCGCACCACAGAGCCGCGGGTGAGCTCGTCCCAGCGGCTCCGCTGGGTGGCGCCGACGACGATCTGGGTCACCTGGTGCTCCGCGGCGACCTCGACGATGGCGGCCGCAGGGTCCTCCCCATCCACCTCGATCCAGCGCCCGCCCACGTCCTCTGCGAGCCCCTTCAGCGCGTCGAGCGCGGGCCTGTCGCCGGCGCCTTCACGCTCGGGGTCCCTCACGTGGAGCACGAGGAGCTCCCCTTTGGCCCGCTGCGCCATCCGGGCCGCTCGCCGCACGACCGCGTCGCTCCCCGGCGCGCTCGTGACCGAGACGAGGATGCGCTCGGTCGTGTCCCACACGGTCGCGGGGCGGTGGCTCTCGAGGAACCGGAGCAGCTCCTCTTCGGTCTCGTCGGCCACGAAGCGCAGGGCGAGCTCGCGCAGCGCGACGAGGTTCTCCGTGCGGAAGAAGCCGTTCAACGCGGTCGAGATCTTGTCGGGAGGGTAAATGTTGCCGTGCAACATGCGTCGGCGGAGCTGCTCGGGGGACGAGTCGATGAGCTCGAGCTGGTCCGCCCGCCGCACGACCCAGTCGGGCACGCGCTCGCGGACACGGGCGCCGGTGATCACCTCCACGGCGTCCGCGACGCTCTCGAGGTGCTGGATGTTGACCGTGCTGATCACCGCGATGCCCGCCTGCAGTAGGTCGAGGACGTCCTCCCAGCGCTTCTCGTGCGGGCCCGATCCGGGCACGTTCGTGTGCGCGAGCTCGTCGACCAGCGCCACCTCCGGGTGACGCCGCAGCACCGCCTCGAGGTCCATCTCGTAGAAGGTCGCCCCCCGGTACTCGACCGATTTCCGGGGGACGACCTCGAGGTCACGGATCTGCTCCGCCGTCTTGGGCCTCCCGTGCGTCTCGACGAAGCCGATGACCACGTCGGTCCCACGTGCATGTCGCCGCCATCCCTCGTCGAGCATGGCGACGGTCTTGCCGACCCCCGCGACCGCGCCGACGTAGAGGCGGAAGCGCCCGGCTGGGCGAACCGCCTGCGCGGACTCCTCGTCGACTGCGACCGGGTCGGCCACTGCATCATTGTGCCGGAGCACCACGCAGAAAGCCGACATGCTGCCCCTGCGGCCGCGTGGCGCGCATCTTCGCCGTCGACGACGACCAGCACTCGTGCGGGCGCTCCAGATCGCGCTGTCGGCCCGGGGCCACGACGTGGTCATGGCGCGTATGGCTGGCGACCGGATCTCCCAGGTCTCCCTCACCACCCCCGACGCCGTGATGCGCGACCTCGGCCTGCCCGACGAGGCCGAGCTGGAGTCGCGACTGCGGGTCGTGCTTCGGCGCAGTCTGGACGGCGCGGCCGATTCGCCGAGCACCGTCTGCGTCGGGGCGCTCGAGTTGACCTCCTCCATCACATGGCCCGCCTCGGCGCGAAGTACCTCGAGCTCACCGGCAGGGAGCTCGACCTCCTCGCCTACCTCACCCGGCGCGCGGAGAGGGTCTCGTACCCGCCAGATGGTCCTTCGCGACGTCTGGCGCTCAGCGTACGGGGCGGAGGCGCACTGCCTACGCGTGTGCGCTCACCGTCTCGGCGCCACGCGCGTGCGCAGGACGCTCTGCGCTCTTCGGCACCCGTGCAGCGCCCTCGGCAGCCCGTTCCCTAGGCTCGCGCCTATGCCCGAGGAGCGCCGCATGCTCCCCGATCCAGCCCCCCGTCGACCGGCCCCCCGTCGACCGGCCCCCCGCGGACCGGTCCCCTGCCCACCGGTCCTCCGCCGTTGGGTCTGGCCGCTCCCGCGCCTCGTCGCCGACCTCGCGGCAGCAGGGTTCGTCGCATGGGAAGGGCTGCAGGGTCGCTACTCGACGGCGTCGCACGTGAGCATCCTCGCCGTGATCGCGGCGGTTCTCGTGCTGGCGACCATCGCCGGCAGAGGGCGCCAGCGCAGACGGAGCAGGACATGGCTGCGGGTTGGATGGAGCGCCGTGCGCGAGCAGCTGGTCCGCCGACGCGCCCGGAGCGCCGTGGCCGCGGGTGTCCTCGGGTGGGTGCTGGTGATCTCGGCCACTGTCGGATGGGACGGCTTCAGCTTCGCGATGCAACGTCACTCGCTGCCGACCCTTAGCCGCCTCATCGGCGCGGTCACCGACCACGAGTGGGGACGGGCTCTCCTCTTCGCAGCGTGGCTCGCGTTCGGGCTCTACCTCGCCGTCGGCTGGCGCCTCGGTTTGCAGGAGCCTCGCGAGAAGAGCCGCGGCCTCGGGAATCCTGCGGGCACGCCGCCCCGGTCGCTCCGGTCCTCCTCGCGGCTCCACGAGGAGGACATCCGGTGACGGTCGGGGCGGCCGTGTGGACGGCGATCGGCGCGGCCTGGCTCGCCTGGCTGTTCGTGACTCGGGCCGTACGGCCGCTGCCGGGGATCGAGTCGGTCGTGCGCGCGTTCCTCGGCTCGTGGCTCGGGCGGATCGTCGCCCTCGCCGCCTGGGCGGAGGCGGGCTGGCACCTCTTCGGCCAGCGCCCCTGAACGCGACCCCGCCCGCCTCGCACGAAGCGCTCGCGCTCGAGGCCGCGCCGGTCGCCCGGCCGGACAGCGCGCCCCGCGTGCCTATGCCTGGGACATCGAGGCTGTGTGGCCGACTGGGGAACGGTGCTCCTCGGGATGCTGAGCGTGGAAGCTCGCCTCGCGCTCGAGGCGCGCGCGGCGGGCGGGCACGACGATCAACCGGTTCCGCACGTGCACGAACCACGCGGTCGTCCCGATCGCGCCCGGGATGCCGATCCCGACGAGTCCCAGGAAGATGAGCAGCCCGAGCGTGAGGTAGGCGTTGTTCGGGCCGACCGAGCGCTTGCCCAGGATCCAGGTGATGAGGGCCATCACGAAGAGCTCGAGCCCCCACCACGAGCTGGACATGATCACCGCGGCCCGGGCGGTCCGGCGGTAGGGGTCCGAGAGCGAGCGCGTCGTCGCAGGGATCGCGCGACCCACCGCGAGGAAGACGACCAGGAGCCCTCCGACGACCACTCCGGGCCACCAGGTGTCCGTGTACACGCTGAGGCTGGCGAAGGACATCGCGCCCGCGAACAACAAAGTCATGCCGATCAGCGTCAGGTACAGCGTCCGCACAGCGTCCTCACCTCTCCTTCCCCTGCCTTCCGTGCTCCCCGGAATCCATTGCGAACCCTAACCGCCGCCGCCGGCGACATCCCGCGCCTCCTGCGCGCAGTCGGCGCAACGACCCAGGATCGCGAAGTGACGCGGGTCGATCGAGAAGCCGTAGCGCTCGGCTGCAGCACGCGCCAGATCGGCGAAGAGCTCTTCTGGCGCCTCGATGCGACGGCCGCATCGTTCGCAGACCAGATGGGAGTGCGCGATGGTCGCCAGCTGGTACGTGGCGGGCCCGTGTCCGAGATGGGTGTGGGCGATCACGCCCAGCCGTTCCAGCTCTTCCACGTTTCGGTAGATCGTGGACAGATGGACCTCGGGCGCCCGGGCCTGGACTTCGCAGGCCAGGTCCTCCACCGAGCGATGGTCGCTCGATTCGAAGAGGACCTCGAGGAGGATCCGGCGCGAGGGAGTCGCCCGACCTCCGCGCGCGCGGACCAACGCGAGCACCTCGTCGACCGAGGTGACCGCTGGAGCCGCCGACGCGGCGGACGCCGCGCTCGTCGAGCTGGTCATACCTCCACGCTAGGCACCGGTCGCCTCGACGCGACAGCCACAGGTGATTCCTCTTCGACCGTGCCGGCGATCAACCGGTCACGAGGGCCAGAGCGAACCCGTCGTAGCCCTTCGAGCCGACCGTCTGGATCGCCGTCGCCACGACCCCGGGCTCCTCACCAAGAAGCTCGAGCGCGCGGCGCGTCCCGGCCACGTCCGGGTCCTGGGTCGTCGAGTCCAGGACCTCGCCCTCGCGTACCACGTTGTCGACCACCAGCAGGGTGCCGGGCCTCGAGAGCCCGAGCGCCCGACGGACGTACTCGGGGTACGTCTTCTTGTCCGCGTCGACGAACACGAGGTCGAAGGGAGCGCCACCTTCCTTCTCGATCGCGGCGAGGGAGTCCAAGGCGGGCCCGAGTCGCAGGTCGACCACGTCGTCGACCCCGGCTCGCACGAAGTTCTGCCGGGCGACCTGCGCGTGGTGCGGATCGAGCTCGAGCGTCACGACGGTCCCACCGTCCGCGACCGCCCTGGCCATCCAGATGGTGCTGTAGCCGGCCAGGGTCCCGATCTCGAGCACTCGGCGGGCACCCAGGGCGCGCACCAGGAGGTGGAGGAGCATGCCCTGCGGCGCCGAGACGCTGATCGGGGGCAGTCCGCCCTCCTCCGCAGCACGCAGCGTCTGCGCGAAGACAGGGTCGTGCGGGAGCAAGGTGCCGGTGATGAAGCTGTCGACGTCGGTCCAACGGGTGCCGTCCATGCACCATTCGTAGCCGATCTGCACGGTGCCGCGCGGGAAAGGGCGCCGACAGCGGTCACCTCCGAACGTCCGCAGGCGTGGCGTGGGCCTGGGTCACCGTGCTCACGCGACCTGGCACCGCACTCCAACACCACGCCACGAGCCCGACGAGCGGCACGCAGCAGGCGGCGGCCACATCGAAGGGGACCCAAGGCGCGATGCCGTAGAGCCCGCCGGCCGCCGCGGCCGCGATCGCCGTCGTCCCGGTCTGGCACGCGGCGAAGAGCCCTTGCGCATGGCCGTGGTGCTCGGCGGCGGTTCCTTCGCCGAGGAGCGACTGGCTGGCGGGAAGCGCGAGCGCGTAGCCGGCCGACTCCCAGATCCCGAGCACCATGAGGAGGACGACTCCCGGCACGAACGGGTAGGAGGCGCAGAATGCGAGCGCCCAGACCAGTGCGGCGATCCCGAGCCATCGCCGGTCGAAATGGTCTGCGAGCCAACCCGCAGGCCGTGACATGAGGACGAACGGCAGTGCGAACATGGTCCAGCTCACGCCCACTTCCCATGAGGCGGCGCCGTGGCGCGTCATGAGGAGCGTCCAGCACGTCTCGTAGACGCCCGCGGTGACGCCCATGGAGGCTGCCGCGACGAACGCGCCCCACACGGCCCGCTCCGACACCGTCCGGGGAAGCCGTCGCCCGCCGCTCCAGCGCTCAGCGGCGCTCTGTCGCCCACCGGGGGATGGCACAACGCCGTCGGCGTCCCGCTCCTCAGGACCGGCTGGCATCGCCGTCGAGACGTGGGTCTCGGGCACCAGGGCGTCCGGGGTCGCGCCCCCCTCGTCGGCCGCGCGCACCGAACGCCATGCGAGAAGGACGGCCCCAGCGGCGACGACGGAGGCGACGCCGGCGGCGACGAACAACACGCGCATCGCGCCGACTCCGGCGATGCTGCCGAGCGCCGGCCCGACGGCGAGACCGCCGAGCTCGGCGCCGTAGATCCGGCCGCTCGCCCGGCCACGGTGGGAGACGGGCACCGCGTGCGACACCATCGCGAGTGCAGCGACGATCGCACCGCCCGCACCGGCACCCTGGAGCGCCCGGAACACGATCTCGAAGGCCGCGGGGCCGGGCACAAGGAAGAGCAAGCTCCCCGCCGCGTACACGAGCAGACCCCCGACGAGCACGGGAAGCCGTCCCAGGCGGTCAGAGATCCGCCCCGACCCGTACTGGAAGAAGAACGCGGCGGCGAAGTACGCAGCCATGACCGCGCCGACGACGGCGTCGGAGCCGCTGTGCGCTCTCACGTAGAGGGGAAGCAGGGGAAGGATGGCTCCCGCGCCCACCCACTGCAGCACGATCGCGAGGGCCAGCACCCCCACGAGACGGGTGACGGCGCGAGGCAGCGGCTCTTGGACGCGGGCCGCGCGGGAACGGAGGCGGAGGGGCGCGTCCATGCTCCCATCATGCCCGGCACGGAGCGCCCGCCGATCCGGGCACAGGGCGCATTGGCGCCGGGCCGGGCGACGAGGACGGGCGTCGAGGCCGGGCGCCGGGCCGGGCGACGAGACCACCGGTACGCTCGGGCACGCCAGGTGCGCGGCGCATGGGCGCCCGCAGCAGGGAGGGGCGATGACCATCGAGACGTCGTACCGCTACGAGCAGATCAGCCCAAGGGCCTACGAGCACCCTGCGGACCGGGCGGCGACCTCCGCCCTCCATGCGGTGCCGTTACTCGACAAGGTCATCAAGCGGCTCATCGACCTCGGGCACGAGAAGCGACTGCGCCAGATGGTCCTCGGCAACGCCGTGAAGGTGGGACCCGAGCAGCTGGACGAGGTCTGGCGACGCTACGTGCAGGCAGCGACGATCCTCGACCTTCCGTCCGTCCCGGATCTCTACGTCTACAACCGTGCCGAGGTGAACGCGATGACCCTCGGCGCGAACCGCCCGATCGTCGTCATGAACTCCTCGCTCGTGTCGGGCTACTCGATCGACGAGATCCAGACCGTCCTCGCGCACGAGACGGCCCATGTGCTCTCCGAGCACTACTACTACACGACCGCCCTCGTGCTGCTCGGTCAGTTCCTGAACGGTGCGCTCCCGAAGTCGCTCCTTCTGGGGCTCCCCGCGCGGGCCATCTACTACGCGCTGCTGGAATGGGCCCGTGCGGCAGAGCTCTCGGCGGACCGCGCGGCCGCGCTCGTACGCGCCGACCCGCTCGATCCGTGCCGCGTGATGATGAGGCTGGCAGGCGGCGCCCTCTCGGGCATGAACTTCGAAGCCTTCTTGAAGCAGGCGACCGAGTACCAAGAGGAGGACGATCTCTTCTCGCGCAACGCCCGCTTCTGGGCGGAGCTCCGGATGGACCACCCCTTCGCGGTGCGCCGGGTGAAGGAGCTCGTGGACTGGGTCCAGTCGGGCGAGTACGACCGCATCCGCTCGGGGTCGTACCCACGCCGGGGGCACGAGCCGCCTCCGTCGGCCGAGCTCGACGCGGCGGTCGCCGCGTACCGTGCGAAGTTCTCCGCGTTCCTCGAGCGTACGGCCGGGGACGTGCAACGCCTCGGCCGGCAGCTCGGTGACTGGCTGAAGGCACGAGCGCCTGCAGGGCCGGACGACGAGCAAGACCTGGCGGACTGACCTCATTCGAGTGGAACGACCCGCGGTGCGGGGGCGCCGCGGGTCGTTCAGGACCCCGTCGCTCCCCCGCCTGTCGCCGGGCTCGCCCCGTGTAGAGGCGTCCAGGCCCCCTCCGTCTCCGGGACCGGGGCAAGGGGACGACCTTCGGTGAGCGCGACGTGCAGCTCGCGGAGCTCTTCGGTCTCGAAGGCGCTTCGGACCGCCCAAAGGAACGCGACCAGCCCGATCGCGGCGGCGATCAGGTAGTCGTAGGGGAAGTGGACCGTCGGGTTCTTGACGTTCGCTCCGAGGCTTCCGTAGTAGGACAACAAGAAGATGGCGATCGAGAAGCAGATGAACCACCAGGAGGCCTGCACGTGCTTGCGCCCTTCCTCGTTGGAGAGCAGCCACGTCGCCACGGTCACGAGCGCGAGTGCCACTGAGAAGGCGGCGAAGTACGTGCCGAAGGTCCACGAGCCGTGCACCGGGAGTGTCCCGCTGCGGAGGACCCAGCCACCCTTGGCGGCGATCCACACCCAGGCGGCGAGGAACACGAGCCCCAGCGTGAGCCCCTGGCTGGAGGGCATGAAACCCTTCGCCGGCGCGTAGTACATGAGGTAGACGGCCACGGAGACGAAGACGAACGTCATCACCTCGACGAGGACCGAGAAGCCGCTCCAGTAGACGACCTCGGTGGCTGCGATGAAGCTCAACGCGCTCAGCACCCATGGGTACGGGAGGCGCACCGGCCTCCGCCACGTCGGCGCCAGCCGCCGCAGCGCCATCAGGCCCGCGCCGCCCATCACGTAGGTCAAGACGGTGGTCGCACTGATGAACCCTACGAGGCTGTACCAGCTCGGCTGACGCACGAAGAAGAGCCCGCCGACGAGGATCGAGGCGACCAGCGCCGGCCAAGGAATGGAGAACCGGTTCATGTTCTGCAGCCCGGGCGGGAGCAGGCGCTGGACCGACATCCCGTAGAAGGTCCGGGTCGACGTCCCCATGTACACGTAGCCGGTCCCAGCGGGTGAGATGACCGCGTCCCAGATGAGGAGCGCGGCGAACCCGGCGAGCACCCCGATGCCCGCCGCGTGCAGCTCGCTGTAAAAGGGGCCGGTGGCCCACTTGCTCGTTCCAAGCGCCGACCAGTCGCCGACCTTGATGCCCAATGACCCCCAGCGGATGGCACCGGTGAACGCGATCTGCAGCAGCGTGTAGAGCACGATCCCGATACCGACGGAGATGATCGTCGCGCGCGGCACGTCCCGCTGCGGGTTGCGCGCCTCCCCTGCGTACTCGAGCGCCTGGCGAAAGCCGAGGTAACTGAAGACGATGCCGCTCGTCGCCACCGCCCCGAAGATGGGCGACGCACCCAACGGAGCGATGCCGCCCACAGCGGATCCGTAGTTCGATCCGCGGAACGCGACGAAGACGAAGATGAAGGTCAGCGTCGGGATCACGAGCTTCCACAGCACGACCCAGCGGTTGAACTCGGAGAGGAGCCGGATGCCCACGAAGTTGAGGACGAAGAAGAAGAGCATGAAGCCGTAGCCGAGCATGATGCCCTTGGGCCACGACAGGATCGTGCTGTGCGGCGGGATCAGCCCGATGTCTGGAAACTTGTTGGAGAGGTACGTCACGGATGCTTCCGCCTCGATCGTCGGCACCGTGACCGCCGACAGCAGGTACGCCCACCCGAGCAGCGTGCCGGCGTAGCCGCCGTGGGTCAGCTGCGGGTAGCGCGACAGCGCCCCGGTCCGGGGGATCATCGCGGAGATCTCCATGTAGGTGAAGGCGATGAACAGCACGCAGACCCCGCCGATCAGCCACGAGAACAGCGAGGCCGGTCCGGCCGTGGCGTCCGCGCCGAGCACGGCGAAGAGCCATCCTGACCCGATGATCGCCCCGAGCGAGAGCGCCGTGAGCTGCGTCAGGCCCATCGTCTTGCGCAGCTTGAGGTCCGTCACCTCATAGCTCGCGAGCCCGCCTTCGGCACGCTCCGACGTGCTCGCAGGCTGCTCCTGCACCGGCTCCGTCACTGCCATTGGTTGACCCCCCGTCACCACGCTGGCCAGAAATTCAGACATGCAGAGCTGCGATACTTCTCGAAACACTTTGCCAGCCCGCAGGCACGCAGGCAAGGATCCGATGTCGTGGCCGACTGCGCGGCTGCATGCGCCGCGCGCAGACGCGAGCCAGGTGCGCCGCCCGCAGGCCCGCCTCCGTTCGCCGCGCGCAGGTCCGCGCCGGCGGGCCCTGCACCTCAGCGCCCGTGCGGATCAGATCGCCGGGGGGTGGCTCCGTGGCCATTCGAGGAAACGATCTCGCCGGGGACCGGCCTCTCCACGCTCTTGCCCCCTTCGTCCGACCTGTCCGGCCTGTCCGGGTCGCCAAGGTAGTCAGGGTCCCCCGGGGCGTCCCGACGCGGAGCCCCCTGCTCGGGCCGTGCGCCGGCGAGCGCAGCGCGCGCCGCCTCTGCCCTCGCAGCCTCGGCCTTCCCCATGGCCTCGAGCGACGGCGCCAGGTAGCCCACTGCCGCCACCACCACGCCCACCAGCATCACGCCCATCCCGGCCAAGCGCGTGGCTTGGAACGTCGCGAGCAAGCCGCCGACGAGCCCTATGCCGACGCCGACGACGCCCATCACCGCGCCGATACGGCCCATCCGTCCCGCGAGCGCCGAGAGCAGGTAGACCGCGACGGCGCCGACGCCGAGCGCGATGCCCACCGCGCCGTGCATCGCGTAGATCCACGTGCCACGTGCCGGGATGACGGCTGCGGGCCGACGGAAGGGAACGGACACGATCACGCCGACGCCGAGCGCGAGCTCGAGGACCACGACAAGCGCCATCGTGCTCCAGATGCGCCGTACGAGCCGCCCGGGAAGCCTCGAGATCGCTCCGGGTGACACGTCATCGGCTGCAGTGGTTCTGGAGGAGCCGCGCGACGCAGCGACGCGGACGAGAAGGTTGTAGGTCACTACCGCAACCAGCAGGTGCATCACCATGAGGGTGGCGACGCCCTTCGCCGTCTCGCCCAACGCGAAGAGCACGGCGTCGGGGATCCAAAGCGCCAGCGTGGCCAGCACGACGATCCTGAAGAAGAGCCAGCGCGCAGCCGAGCTCACCCGGACGACCACCCCCCACGCCCCTGCAGCGACGAGGACCCCCACGACCGTGAGCGTGCCGTAGTCGGCTGCCTCGAAATGGACGAAGTGACGCGTGCTCGGGAATTCCGTGGTAGCGACGTGCACCGCGAGGGCGTTCAGGACGACCGACCCGACGACGGCGGCCGCCGTGGCGATTGCCCACCGGATCGCCGACGGTGGCGTCCCGGGATGCAGGTCGACACGCGCAGCGCGCCAGAGCCACTCGAAGGACCGGGGACCTTCTTCGATCGGGGTTGCAGCGCGACCGGTGGTCGAGAGCTCGTCACGGGCCATGGCCTCATTGCACCACGATCCGCGGCCCGGACGCGCGGCGGCCCGGCGTACCGCCCGTCCGCCAAGAGCTCCTGGGATGACGCGCGCACATGCCCGATGAGCACCGCCTACGGAACCCAGGTTGCCTCACGCTTCTTCACGGGTGTTCCGCGACCGCGAGGAAGATCGTCACAGCACGGATCGTCACAGCACGGTTCGTCACAGCACGGTTCGTCGCAGCACGGTTCGTCGCAGTACGGTTCGTCGCAGTACGGATCGTCACAGAACGCCCATCTCCCCCACCTCGAGCGCCCATGCGAGCGCTGCATCCTGGAGGCATGACGACGATCGCACCGGAGGCCACGGTCCTCCTCGAGTCGTGCACCAGCACCTGGATCTTCGACACGCAGCGGATGCGTTTCCGCAGGGTCGTGAAAGGGCTCGGCCTCACGTCGCGGGACGCGATCACCGCATGGCGTCCGTACTACGCGCTCGAGATCGACGGTGCGTCGG
>JAKBTL010000046.1:0-2660 GCA_021844425.1 Actinomycetes bacterium
AGGCCGCCGGGTACACCTGGCGGGCAGGACGCACCTCGGGATCAGGACGGCCGTCGTTTGCCAGCAGCATGGTTTCCACAGTAGTGATGGGCATCTCTCATTCTCGTTTTTCGCCCTGCTCATGGTTGCAATCCCACTGGGGCGGCAACACCAATACCGACAGAGAGGGAGCGGAGGCGGTGGGATTTGAACCCACGGTGGGTTGCCCCACACACGATTTCCAATCGTGCCGATTCGGCCGCTCTCGCACGCCTCCGAGAGCTGCAGCGCCTGGCTGCAAGCGAGACAGGCTAGCCGCGCCGACCGAAGCCATCTGGCCCGAGCCGCACCGAGGGCGAGTAGCCTGGGGCGACCACGCCGGCGGGCCGGCGTTGGGTGCGGTGGCCGGGTCCTGCGCAACGGTCGCTCGTGAACCGAGTCAGGGTCGGAAGGCAGCAGCTCTCAGCGGGTGAGATCGTGTGCCGTAGCCAACCTGGCCATCGCACCGAGCGCCGGCGCGTCCGTGCCGGCGTTGGCAATCGAGGGACCAGGTCGAAGCGGCCCGCCGGTCGCTGGGTACGTCGCTCTTCTCGTGGCACACCCGCCGGTAGGCTCGCCGGACGTGGCTGAGCCGACAGGGGCCGACTTCGTCTCCCTCTACCGCCGTTTCCGTCCTTCCAAGTTCACCGAGCTCCGAGGGCAGCCCCACGTCGTGCGGGCGCTGCAGGGCGCGGTGCGGGATGGCCGCGTCGCCCACGCCTATCTCTTCAGCGGCCCACGGGGGACCGGCAAGACGTCCACGGCGCGCATTCTCGCTCGGGCTCTGAACTGCGCGGCACCCGCCGACGGCGAGCCCTGCGGCGTGTGTCGTTCGTGCGTGGAGATCGCCCGAGGCAGCTCCTTCGACGTGCACGAGCTCGACGCCGCCTCGAACAACGGTGTCGACGCCATGCGGGAGCTGATCGCTCATGCTGCGCTCGCGACGCCGGGTCGGTGGAAGGTGTACATCGTCGACGAGGTCCACATGCTCTCGAACGCCGCGTCGAACGCGCTGCTGAAGACGCTCGAGGAGCCGCCTGGCCACGTAGTGTTCGTGCTCGCGACGACGGACCCTCAGAAGGTGCCCGCCACGATCCGCAGCCGCACGCAGCACCTCGAATTCGGGTTGATCGGCGCCGACACGCTCGAGGGTCTCCTCCACGACGTGAGCGTCGAGGCCGGGCTGGATCTCGCGGACGACGACATCGCCGTCGCGGTGCGCAAGGGTCGGGGCTCGGCGCGCGATGCGCTCTCCGCGCTCGACCAGGTGGTGGCCTCGGGGTCGGCAGAGGCGCTCCGGCCCGACGTCGTCGGGCTCACGGAGGCGATCTCCGGTGACGACGCCCGGCAGGCGCTGGTGGCCGTCGCCGCTCTCCATGAGTCCGGCTGGGGGCCCCAGCAGATCGCGACCGAGCTTGTCGACGAGCTCCGTCAGGCCTTTCTCGTGGTGCTCGCTCCTGAGCTGTGCGCAGCTGCCGGGCGCGAGCGCGAACGCCTCTCGGACCAAGCGGGCCGTCTCGGCCTCGCCAGGGTGGTTCGCGCGATCGAGACGCTCGGCCGCGCTCAGGTGGACATGCGCGACGCCCCTGATCCCCGGGCGGTGCTGGAGGTGACTCTCGTGCGGCTCGCTCGGCCGGAGCTGGACGACTCGACGGCTGCGTTGCTCGACAGGGTCGCGCATCTCGAGCAGATCGCCGCCGGCGGGGCGCTCGCGGCGGCACGTGCGGGCGCACTTCCCGGACCTTCCGTTCCGCCCGAGTCCCCTACGCCGGCCACGGCTCCGGCGCCCCCTGCGCCCGTGCGCGCAGCGCCGGCACCCCCTGCGCCGGCCCCCCCTGTGCCGGCCGAGCCGGCCGAGCCGGCTTTGGAAGAGCGCCCGGGTCTCGGGGCGTTTCGCCGTCACCGTGGTGCAGGGCGTTCGGAGGATGCCCAGGATGCCGACCTCGTATCGGCATCGACCTCGTCGGGCCCCCCCACCTCGTCGGGCCCCCCCACCTCGTCGGGCCCCCCCACCTCGTCGGGCCCCCCCTCCCCGGCATCGACCTCACCTCGGGGGGATCGTCAGGCGATCCCGGACGCAGGCAATGTCGCAGACCACGCAGGCAACGAATCCCGCGAGGACGGCGACAGTCAGTCGGTTCCCGACCGGGACCGCATCGTCGAAGCATGGGGCGACTACATCCTCCGTGGCCTCCCCGCGAGGGCGAAGGCGCTCTTCAGTGCCGGGCGGTTCGTCTCGGTCGAAGACCGCACTGCGACCTTTGCGCTGCCCAACGCCGCGCACCGTGAGCGCTGCGAAGAGGTGCGCCGCATCGTCGAGGAGGCGATCGGCGCCCACTTCGGGACGCGGGTATCTCTTGCCTTGACCGTCGACGATCTGCCAGCCTCTCCGGTTGCAGCCGTCCGGGCACCGGCGCCTGCGACACGGGCTGCCGCGACATCTGCCTCTGCGACCCCGGCCTCCGCGGTGCCAGGGAGGGCGGCCGAGGGGACAGTGGGCGGCCTCCCCCCCGACGACGAGGTGGACCCCGACCAGCCGTCCGGGTCGTTCGAGTCTGTCGCGCAGGCGCGGCTCCTCGAGGCGTTCCCCGGCGCCCAGGAAGTCTGACCAGGAAGTCTGACCAGGAAGTCTGACCAGGAAG
>JAKBTL010000046.1:2760-5904 GCA_021844425.1 Actinomycetes bacterium
CCAGGAAGTCTGACCAGGAAGTCTGACCAGGAAGTCTGACCAGGAAGCCAGTTCGGTGTACACGGGATCCCTCAGGGCGCTCATCGACGAGCTGGGCCGATTGCCGGGCGTCGGCCCGAAGTCGGCCCAGCGCATTGCCTTCTGGGTGCTCGAGATCCCCGGGGAGGACGCCCGACGGCTCGCAGATGCGATCGTCGCGGTGAAGGAGCGCACGACGCTGTGCGAGCGCTGCTTCAACGTGGCCGAGTCCGGCTGCCTCTGCGACGTCTGTGCCGACACACGCCGGGACTCTCACGTGGTGTGCGTCGTGGAGGACCCCCGCGACATCGTGGCGGTCGAGCGGACCCGGCAGTTCCGCGGCCGGTACCACGTGCTCCACGGTGCGCTGAACCCGCTGGAGGGGGTCGGGCCAGACCAGCTGCGCGTGCGAGAGCTGCTCGTCCGTGTCGACGCCGAAGAGATCAGCGAGGCGATCTTGTGCACGAACCCGAACCTCGAAGGCGAGGCGACGGCGATGTACCTGGCCCGCCTGCTCTCCCCGCTCGGGATCACCGTCACCCGGATCGCGAGCGGCCTGCCGGTCGGAGGCGACCTCGAGTACGCCGACGAGCTGACGCTCGGGAGGGCGATCGAAGGCCGTCGCGCGGTCGTCCCGTGACCGAAGGCGACCGCTCGGGCGACCGCTCGGGCGGCCTCTTCGTGTGGCTGCTCCGCCACGCGAAAGCCGTCCCGGACGTCCCTGCGGGCGGGTCCGACCACGATCGCCCGCTCGCACCGAGAGGGATGCGGGACGCCGCCGCACTCGGTCTCCGGCTCCGCTCCGGCGACCTGGGCTTCGGCGCCGACGCAGCGCCCGGCCTCGTTCTCGCGTCGACCGCAGCCCGCACGAGCGCGACGGCCCAGGCGGTCGCGTCCGCGCTGGGGTTGCCCGTGGAGCGGCGCCAACGCCTGTACTACGGCTCGCCCACAGACATGCTCGACGAGGTGCGCACGCTCGAGGACGGATCGCGCGCGGTGATGGTCGTCGGGCACAACCCGGCGACCCACGCCCTTGCGTTGGAGCTCCTGGCCGATGACGACGAGGCAGGACGCGCTGCGCTCGACTCGTTCCCGACGTGCGCGGTCGCGCTGCTCCGCACCGGGGTCGGGAAGTGGCGCGACCTTGCGTACGGGACGGCCACGCTCGTCGGGTTCTCGCGCCCCCCTTACGACCGCTGAGCTACTCCCACTCGATCGTGCCCGGCGGCTTGCTGGTGACGTCGAGCACGACGCGGTTGACCTGAGGCACCTCGTTGGTGATGCGGGTGGAGACCCGCTCGATCACCTCGTAGGGGAGACGCGCCCAGTCCGCGGTCATCGCGTCCTCGCTGGTGACGGGTCGGAGCACGACGGGGTGTCCGTAGGTGCGGGCGTCTCCCTGGACGCCGACCGAGCGGACGTCGGCGAGGAGGACCACGGGGAACTGCCAGACCGACCGGTCGAGCCCCGCTGCGGTCAGCTCCTCGCGGGCGATCGCGTCGGCCTGCCGGAGGATGTCGAGACGCTCCTCGGTCACCTCGCCGACGATCCGGACCGCGAGGCCGGGACCTGGGAACGGGTGGCGCCACACGATCGGCTCGGGGAGGCCCAGCTCGAGGCCGAGCATGCGGACCTCGTCCTTGAAGAGCCGGCGCAGCGGCTCGACGAGGGAGAAGCCGAGGTCCTCGGGCAGGCCGCCGACGTTGTGGTGCGACTTTATGGTGGAACCGCCCGCGTCCTCCCCTCGTCGGCCGCCCGACTCGACGACGTCGGGATAGAGGGTGCCCTGGACGAGGTGCTCGGGACCGCCGCCCTCCGCTTCCACCTCACGTGCCGCGCGCTCGAAGGCACGGATGAACTCCCGACCGATCACCTTGCGCTTCTCCTCAGGGTCGACCACGCCGCGCAGGGCGTCGAGGAAGCGGGCGCGGGCGTCCACGGTCTCGAGCCGGATCCCGGTCGCGGCGACGAAGTCGCGCGCTACCTGCTCGGCCTCGCCGAGCCGCAGGAGGCCGTGGTCGACGAAGACGCAGGTGAGACGGTCACCGATCGCCCGCTGGACCACTGCAGCCGCGACCGCGGAGTCGACCCCTCCTGAGAGCCCGCAGATCGCCCTCCCGTTGCCGACCGCCTCGCGTACCTGCTCCACCGCGGCGTCGAGGACGCTGGCGGTCGTCCAGGTGGGCGTGATGCCCGCCGCGCTGTAGAGGAAGCGTTCGAGGACCTCCTGCCCGTGGGCGGTGTGGTGGACCTCAGGGTGCCACTGCACTCCGCAGAGCATGCCGTCGGCGGTTTCGAACGCGGCGATCGGCGAGTCGTCCGTCGACGCCGTCGGGCGCAGCGACGAGGGCAGCGCCACGACCGCGTCGCCATGCGACATCCACACCTCCTGGGAGACCGGCTGCCCCGAGAAGAGCCGGGCCTGGGGGTCGACGGTGACCTTGGTGCGACCGTACTCACGCCGGTCGGTACGGGCGACCTCGCCGCCGAGCGCCTGCGCGATCGCCTGGAAGCCGTAGCAGATGCCGAGCACCGGCACCCCGGCCCGGAGCAGCCCCCCGTCGATCGAGGGGGCCGCCGGGTCGTAGATGCTCGAAGGGCCGCCCGAGAGGATCACCGCAGCAGGGCGCCGAGCGAGGATCTCCGACGTCGACGTGCTGTGCGGGACGATCTCCGAGTAGACGCGGGCCTCGCGGACCCTGCGTGCGATGAGCTGCGCGTACTGGGCCCCGAAGTTCACGACGACGACCGGGCGAACCGCGCCCTGTCGATCGGCGGGCCGGTTCTCTCCTCCGACCTCTGCCCGGGTCTCTTCTCCGGCTCCCTCGCCGAGACCTCCGGGGCGCGTGCCGATCACCCGCGCAGTATCACACGTTCGGGCGCCGCTGCCGGCGAATCGCGTACGAGACCTACGAGAGCGACCGGAGGACCGCCGCGTCGCCCTGGCCCCCGCCCCCGCACAGCCCGACCGCGGCGATCCCGCCGCCCCGGCGGCGCAGCTCGGACAGCGCAGTGAGCGCGAGACGGGTCCCGGACATCCCGATCGGATGGCCGAGGGCGATGGCGCCGCCGTTCACGTTGAGCCTGTCCATCGGGATGCCGAGCTCGTCGGCGGACGCGAGGCCG
>JAKBTL010000129.1 GCA_021844425.1 Actinomycetes bacterium
TGGTCGTCGGACGCGTCGATCCTCACCCGCTACGGGATCGCGACCGTCAACTACGGAGCGTCGAGCGGGCTCCCGCATCCCGACGGGGAGAACCTGTCCATCGATGACCTCGTCTCGACGGCGAAGGTCTATGCACTGACCGCGGCACGGATATGTGAGGTGGAGCAATGAAGCTGGTGACGTTCAAGGCCCCTGATGGCACCGACCATCCGGGGGTTGTCGACGGCGACGAGGTGGTGACCATCGAAGGCGTTGGGACGATGCGCGAGCTGTTCGCCGAGGGACCGGGCCTCGAGGCGGCGCGCCAGGCCTCGGGCCCCCGCTACGGATTGACCGACGTGAAGCTGCTGCCGCCGATCATCCCGAAGAAGCTGATCCACACGTCGGGCAACTTCCGCGAGCACGAGGAGGAGTCCAAGACGGTCAACTGGTCGCACGCGATCGCGCCGTGGATCGTGTTCTTCCAGAACGTCGACGCGATCATCGGTCAAGACGACGACATCGTCTACCCCGAGCACCTCACCAGGGAGCTCGATCACGAGCTCGAGCTCGCCGTCGTGATCGCGCGCGACGGCGCCTTCTGCGACGAGAAGGAGGCGGAGAGCTACATCGGGGGGTTCCTCATCTTCAACGACATCACCGCCCGAGACATCCAGCGGCGCGAGATGAAGTCGGGAGTGTTCTCCTTCTGCAAGTCGATCCAGACGTTCTGCCCGCTCGGCCCGTGGATCGTCACCCCGGACGAGGTGGGAGACCCCCACACCCTCGACATGCGGCTCTTCGTGAACGGGGACCTCCGCCAACAGTCCTACTCGGGGAACATGTCGGTGACGCTGCCCGAGCTCATCGCGCACCACTCCCCCCTCGGCTACAGCGCAGGCGACGTCCTCACGACCGGCACCGTCTCGGGGGTGGCGGGGTTCAAGAGCGACGCGCAGAAGTGGTACCTGCGTCCGGGCGACGTGGTCGAGTGCACCATCGACCGCGTCGGGACCCTCAGGAACCAAGTCGTGTCCTGGGAGAAGGCCCACGGCTCCCCGCCGCCTCCGTTCCGCGAGTGGTGAGGAGCTCACGATGACGTGGCCGGTCGACGAAGCGCGCCTCGCGAGGGTGCGCCAGCTGATGGTCGAGGACGACCTGGACGCGCTGGTCGTCCGGTCACCGGACAACATCGTCTACCTGACGAACTACTGGTGCATGAAGGGGTACGACCTCGCCATCTTCCCGCGCGAGGGCGTGCCCACGATCGTGGTGGTGGCGCCGCAGTACGAGGACGCGGCGCGGACCGGCTGGACCGACGACATCCGGACCTTTCCCCACTACGACACGGACGACCCCCGCTCCCCCGCTGACCGCGCCCTGTCGACGGCGCTCGCCGTCGTGGCCGAGCGCGACCTCGGGCGGCGCGTCGGGATCGAGATGTCCCAGAACGCGCAGGCTGCGGACCGCATGGTCGGCGAGCCCACCGTCTTCACGAAGGGCTACTTCGACGCCTTCGAGGGCGTGGCGCGAGAGGTGGTCGACGCCACCGGGCTGCTCGTGCGCGCCCGCGCGAAGAAGACGGCGCAGGAGGTCGAGCGGCTGCGGCTGGCGCAGGAGCTGGCCACCTTGGGCTTGGACCACATCGGGTCGCGGATCCGCCCGGGCATGCTCGAGAGCCAGGTGGGCGCTATGTTCGAAGGGTTCGTCCACGAGACCGGCATCGGCTACCAGGGCAAAGTCGAGATGGCGCGGGCGTTCACGCTCGTGTGGTCGGGGCCGGGCATCAAGACCTTCACCGCCACGGGCCACCGCCCGGTCGTCGCCGACGAGCCCACCCTCATGGAGATCTGGGTCTGCGCCGACGGCTACTGGACGGACCTGACGAAGAACTTCTGTCCCGGCACGCTCGAGCCGCGCTACGTCGACCTGCTGGACCTGCTCTTGAACGCCCGGGATCGAGCGCTTGCGCTCCTGCGTCCGGGCACCGAGCTCGCCGAGATCGATCGCACCATCCGCGAGTGCATCGCAGAGGGCGGCTACGCCGGCCAGCCGGACCATGCCGTCGCGCACGGCGTGGGCGTGCGGGCGCACGAGCCGCCCTGGGCACATCAATCCAGCCCGGGCACGCTCGAAGAGGGCATGGTGCTCGCGATCGAGCCGGGGACCTACTGGCCAGGCGGCGGTGGCCTGCGGCTGGAGGACGACTATCTTGTCACGGCCTCGGGCTACGACCGGCTCGGCACGTTCCGGGACGACTTCCGATGAGCGACCGCACCCGGGTGTGCGTCGTCGGCTGCGGCGCGGTCGGGAGCTTGTTCGCGGCCCACCTGGCGCAGCTGGACGAGGTGGAGGTGCTCGCCTACGACCTGTCCCGTGAGCACGTGGACGCGATCAACCGCGACGGGCTCCGGATCGTAGGGCGCGAGGAGCTCGTGGGGCGGGTGCAGGCAAGCGACGACGCAGCCTCGTTGCCCGCATGCGACTACGGCATCGTGGCCACGAAGGGCTACGTGACCGAGCCCGCCATCGCGGCGACCGCGCACTGCTTTCAGGACGGGTGGGTGGCCAGTGTCCAAAACGGCGTCGGGAACGAGGAGATCCTGGCTGCCTACGTCCCCCGTGTGATCCTCGGCACGACCTTCCCGGCGGGCCACCTGGTCGCCCCCGGCGTCGTGGAGATGGACACCGGCGGGGAGACGTGGCTCGGGCCATTTGGCCAGGATGCGTCGATGCTGCCCGCGGTCGAACGCCTCGCGTCGCTGCTCACCAGCTCGGGCATGCCCACGAAAGCGCTGCCCGACGCCCGCGGCGCGCAGTGGAACAAGCTGATCTTCAACGCGGCGACGAACCCGCTCGGGGGGCTTACCGGCCTCAGCCACGGTCAGGTGTGCGAGCAGCCTGGCCTCCGAGCATTGGTGAGCGCCCTCATCGCGGAGGACCTGGCGGTCGCCGCCGCCCTGGGGATCACGTTGGAGGACGATCCCGAAGCGCTGGTCGACCACGCGGCCAAGGTGGCCTACGGGCACAAGGCCAGCATGCTCCAGGACGTGGCCGCGCACCGCAGGACCGAGATCGATTCCCTGAACGGCGGGATCGCGCAGCTCGGTCGGCGCAGCGGCGTCCCGACGCCCCTCAACGACGCGATCGTCGCGCTGGTGAAGGGCCTCGAGGCGTCGTATGGATGAGGGGGGCGCGCGGGCCGCGTGCCCCTGGGGGCGACCCGCCCAGGACCGGAGGGCGTCCCGAAGGGACCAATTCGTCGGATGGGAGGCATCAGGTGGGCCGGCAACCGAGTGAGGCGGAGATCGCGCGGCGCTTTCGCGTCATGCGGGCCGCGGTCGGCGAAGCGGGCCTCGACGCGCTGATCGTGTGCGGCAGCGAGTACACGGGCTTCGGCGGCGGGGTGCGCTACATGTCCGGGTTCCGCATCGTCCACCGCTACTCCTACGTCGTGGTGCCGCTCGAAGGCGATCCGTTGGCCGTCTTCCCCAGCGAGGCCCGCTACGTCGGAGACCATGCGGACGGCTTCGTCCACGACCAGGTCTTCGCAGATTGCCCCGGTGAGTGGATGGCGAGCCACCTCTCGGCTGCCGGTGCGCGGCGCGTCGGCGTGTACGGGCTCGACTACATCATGTGCGTACGCGACTACCGCGCGCTCCAGTCGTCGGCGCTCGAGATCGTGGGGTTCGACGACGAGTTCGATCTCGCGCGGGCGGTGCGCAGCCAAGAGGAGCTCGACATGGTGCGCGAGACCATGGCGATCAACGAGTCTGGCTTCTGGGCCGTGCAGTCTGCCTTTCGCCGGCCCGGCGTCACGCAGGCAGAGCTCATGGCCGAGGCCGAGGCGGTGTTCAGCCGGGCGGGGTGCGGGCGTCAGACGATGGACATGGTGCTGTGGGGCACCCACGGCTCGGCGACGCCCGAGTTCAGGATCCCCGAGCACGAGACGCCCGTGGCCCCCGACGACCTGCTCTTGTACTCGCTCGAGGTTGCGGGCCCGTCGGGGTACTGGGTCGAGTTCACCCGTCCGCTCTGCCAGGGCGCGGTGTCGGGGAGCACGAGCCTGCTCCTCGAGGCGTACGCCGAGTACTACGAGCGGGTGCCGAAGGCCCTCAGCGCCGGGCAGTCCGCGCACGACGCCCATCGGACGTGCTCGGAGCCGTTCCGCAGCCGGGGACTACAGCTCGGGCACGTGACGGGGCACTCCATCGGGATGACCATGATCGAGCACCCGCGCATCGGCGACGGGGTGGAGGTGGAGCTGCTCTCCGACATGGTGATCTCGATGCACCCCCATGTGCTCAGCGCGGACGGCAGGTCGTGCATGTACATGCAGGACACCTGGCGGATCGCACAGGGAGAGGCCGAGCTGCTGTCGCTCGTCCCGATGAAGGTGTTCGACGGCACCGAGCGACCCTGAGACGTCGAGCCGACCGTGACCGAGCGCTACGACGCGGTGGTGATCGGCGCCGGCCATAACGGGCTGGTCGCAGCCGTCACGCTGTCGGAGGCGGGCTACCGCGTCCTCGTGCTGGAGGCAGCCCCGGAGCCAGGGGGCGCGCTCCGGAGCGCCGAGCTGACCCGGCCCGGCTACGTGCACGACGTCTTCGCGACGAACTTGAACCTGTTCTTGGGCTCGGCCTTCTACGCCTCGCACGCAGGGGCGCTCGAGCGCCACGGCTTCGCGCTGGCGGCGTCGACCCGACCGTATGCCAGCGCCTTCCCCGACGGAACGGCGCTGGGCGTCACGACCGACCGAGACGAGACGCTGGCGGAGCTCGAGAGCGCCAGCCCCCGGGACGCCGCAGGCTGGCGGGAGCTCGACGCCCTGTTCGAGCGACTGTCGCCTGTGCTCTTGCGCGCCTACGGCGCCCGGGCGCCGTCGTGGGAGCTGGCGCGTGTCGGCCTCGAGGCGCTGAAGAGCGCTCGGCCGAGCGGGATGGTGACGCTCGGCCGGCTGCTCCTGAGCTCAGCTCGCGAGCTGGTCGACGAGTACCTGGAAACCGACAAGGCGAAGGCGTTGATCGCCCCGTGGGGCCTCCATCTCGACTTCGGGCCGGACGTGGCAGGGGGCGCGGTCTTCCCCTTCCTCGAGGCGTTCGCGGACCACCACGGCGGGATGGCGGTGGCGAAGGGCGGCGCGAGCACGCTGGTGCGCGCGCTCGTCGCCCTGCTCCGAGAGCACGGCGGAGAGCTGCGGACCTCGACCAGGGCCACCGGCGTCACGGTGCTCGACGGGCGTGCCGTGGGCGTCGAGCTCGACACGGCAGAACGCGTCGCTGCCGCCCGTGCCGTCGTCGCCAGCGTGACGCCGACGGCGCTGGCGGGCGACCTGCTGCGCGAGGCCGACCTTCCCGGCTCGATCAGGCGCGCGCTCGGCGCGTACCGCTACGGCCCCGGGACGATGATGCTCCACCTCTCGCTCTCGGCCCCCGTGCCGTGGGCGGCGGGGGAGCGGCTGGCGTCGTTCGCCTACGTGCACCTGGCGCCGTATGTGGACGATCTCGCCCGTGCCTACGCGGACGCGTTGGCCGGACGCCTGCCCGCCGAGCCGCTGCTCGTCGTCGGCCAGACGTCCGCGGTCGACCCGACCCGTGTGCCCGACGGCGGGCACACCCTGTGGGTCCAGGTGCGGCCGCTCCCCGCCGCAGCTCCGACGCGCCGGCGCGGCGGGTGGGCCGATGCCGCACCTCGCTATGCCGAGCGCGTCATGCAGAAGCTCGAACGCTACGCGCCGGGCATCGGCGAGATCGTGACCGGGATGGCCGTGCTGTCGCCTGCCGACCTCGAGCGGGCGGACGCGAACCTCGTCGGCGGCGACAGCGTGTCGGGCAGCATGCACCTGCGGCAGAACTTCCTGCTGCGCCCGGCGTGGGGCATGTCCGGGTACCGCACGCCGGTGCGCGGTCTGTGGCTGATCGGCGCCTCGACGTGGCCCGGCGGCGGCCTGAACGCGGTCTCGGGCTACCAGGCCGCACAGCGCATCCTGCGGCGAGGACGGCGGGCATGGTGACGGCGCGGACCGGTCGCGCGTCGCCCGGGTCTAAGGAGCGCGCGCCGCTATCGAAGCGTGCAGAGAGGGAATGTGAGATCATCGATCAGATAGATCAGATCGAGCTGTCCGACCAAGGAGATGCGCCTATGGCTCCGCAGCACGACGGGGGCACGGTGCGTACCCGCGGGCTCTCCGACGACTGGGCCGTCCCGGACGGCGGCAGCCGTGGCCTGCCCGCGCACCGTACGCTCGCCGAGAAGGCCTTCATTTCCTTGCACCAGGCGATCCTCACCGGCAAGCTTCGGCCGGGAGAGCGGATCCCCATCGAGGAACTGGCGAGCGCGCTGGAGATGAGCCCCATGCCGGTGCGGGAGGCGATCCGCCGGCTCGACGCGCTCGGGTTGGTCGAGAACGTGCCGCATAAGGGCGCGCGCATCACGGAGCTCTCGATCACCGACCTCCGGGAGATCTACGAGGCGCGGCTGTCCGTCGAGCCTCTTGCGATCGCTCGTGCCGCGCAGCGGTTCACCGACGAGGACGCCGCCCGGGTGAACGCGATGCTCTCCGCGATGCGCTCGGAGGAGGCCGGCTCGGTGGAGCTGTGGCGAGCGCACAGCGAGCTGCACCTGACGCTGTACCGCGCCGCGCGCTCGGCGTGGATGCTGCGGGTGATCCAGCCGCTGTGGGAGTCGAGCGAGCGCTACCGGCTCGCGATGCCCACGCACTCGGCTGCGAGCAACGTCCGCAGCCACGAGCTGCTCGTCCAGGCATGCGTGCGCCATGACCCCGAACGTGCTGCCTTCGAGCTCACCAGCCACCTCGTCACCACCGCGAACTCCCTTGCCGCGCAGCTCACAAGCGGCCCGCTCTTCACGCCGCCGAAGGGTGGCGAGCTCCCTCCGCTCGTGCTGGCGCTCTCCAAGGCATGACGGCCGCCGCACCGGAAAGGTCCGAAGCCGGGGCGGCCGGCCCGCCGTTGCGCCGTGTCGTCGTGGTGGGCGCGGGAGCGATCGGCAGCCTCTACGCCGCCCACCTGGCGTCCCAGGCCGACGTGTGGGTGCTCACCCGCCGCCCCGACCACGCTCGTGCGCTCGGCGCCAAAGGGCTCTCGGTGAGCGGGAAGTCGTCCGTCGACGCCTCGGTCCACGCGACGAGCGACCCTTCGGAGCTGCCGCCGTTCGACGCCGCCATCGTGGCGACCAAGGCCAACGAAGTTGGCGCAGCGGCAGATGCCCTGCGCGGCCGCTCGGAAGGCGCGGTCGTGATGACGTGCCAGAACGGCTTGGGTGCCGACGAGATCATGGCGGACGCAGGTCCGTGGCCGCTGCTCAGCGCCGTGACGTTCATGAGCGGCACCAAGCACGACGACTGCCACGTCGAGTACGAGCTCGACGCGCCGACGTGGCTCGGGCCCTCCTCCGTCCGGCCGGCCTCGCACGCGGCGGGCGCACAGCTCGCAGAGCTGCTCCGCCGCTCCGGCCTGAAGGCGGAGGCGTTCGACGACGTGCGGCCGGCATTGTGGTCGAAGCTGGTCTTCAACGCGACCGTGAACGCGCTGAGCGCGCTCACCAGGCTGCCCCACGACCGGCATTTTCGAATGGAGGAGCAGCTCACCGACCTCGGTCACCTCGCGCGCGGGCTCGTGGAGGAGGGTAAGGCGGTGGCAGCCGCGGCAGGGGTCCAGCTCCACGAGGACCCATGGGAGATGAACCTCGAGGCCGTGCGCCGGGGCGAGACGGCGCAGGGCAGCTACCGCCACCTCCCTTCGATGCTCGCCGACGTGCGCGCCGGACGGCGGACCGAAGTCGACTTCATCACGGGTGCGCTGGTTCGGGAGGGGCTGGCGCACGGCGTACCGGTCCCGTTGCACCTGTGCCTGTGGCGTCTCGTGAAGGCGCTCGAGTCGAGCTACCTCGGAGACGTCCCATGAAGCTCGGGCCCGCGCCCGAGCCAGAGCCGGCGCGGCGCAGCGCGGGCGCGGCTCGACCTGGCGTGCTGCGCCGTGCAACGTTGACAATTGATCAAACCAGAGCTAGGTTCACCGCCGCTCCGTGCACGCGTGCACGCGTGCAACAGGCACGCCCCGGGGCGCGGGAGCCGTGAGGCCATCGGAGGTATGACTGGCGATGCTGCTCGAACAGGTGGAGTATGTGCGGCCCGAAAGCGTGGGCGACGCGCTCGAGATCCTGGCGTCCGACGACGGGGCGGCACCGCTCGCCGGCGGCCAGAGCCTCGTCAACGTGCTGAAGAACCGGGTCGCGTCGGTGGACGTGCTCGTGGACATCTCCCGGCTCGCCGAGCTGTCCTCGATCGTTCGGACCGCGGACGGTGGCCTCTCGATCGGCGCGTGCGTCACCTACGACGCGTTGGACCGCTCGCCCGAGGTGCGCGAGAGCCACTGGCTGCTCGGGGACGTCGCCGCGCACATCGAGGACCAGCAGATCCGGAACAAAGGCACGATCGGGGGGAACTGCTGTCTCAGCGACCCCACGAACAACCTGCCCCCCGTCCTCGTGGCGTTGGACGCCGTCATGGAGCTGCGGTCGCGCACCGGAGAGCGCAGCGTTCCTGCGGCCGACTTCTTCAAGGGCTACTTCGCGACGGCGCTCGAGCCGGGTGAGCTCCTGGTCTCGATCACCGTGCCGCCGATGCCCGAGCGCTCCGGTGCCGGCTACGCGTCGCTGGCGGTGGCGGCGGACGCGAAAGCGCTGGTGCGGGCCGCAGCGCGTGTCACGCTCGATGAAGGCGGAGCGACGATCGCCGATTCCCGCCTCGTCCTGGCCCGGGTCGCCCACGTGCCGGTGCGGGACGCCGACGCCGAGGCCCGGCTGAAGGGCGCGGACGCGACCGAGGAGGCGGTGCGGGTGGCGTGCTCCGGCGTGGCCGACGGCATGCAGCCGATCGCGGATGTGCACGGCACCAGCGAGTACCGGCGCCAGATGGCGAAGGTGATGGCGCGGCGAGCGGTGGCCCAGGCCATCGCCGCCGCAAGAGGGAGCCGGAACGGCTCGACCGCAGGAGGGAAGTGATGGGAGAACGCGCGACGTCGCATTCTGTGACCGTGGAGGTGAACGGGGAGAAGGTCAGCCGCATCGTCGCTGCCCGCCAGCTTCTGGTGCACTTCCTGCGGGACACGCTGGGCCTTACGGGGACCCACATCGGCTGTGACACGGGGAACTGCGGCGCATGCTCGGTCATCGTGGACGGGAAGCTGGTCAAGAGCTGCATGATCCTGGCGCCCCAGGTCGACGGTGCGAAGATCGAGACGGTGGAGAGCCTCGCCCAAGATGGCGCCCTCAGCCCGCTCCAGGAGTCCTTCCACGAGCACCATGCGCTGCAGTGCGGGTACTGCACGCCGGGGATGCTCATGAGCGCCACGTACCTGCTGCGCCAGAACCCCGAGCCCTCCGACGAGGAGATCCGACGGGGGATCCGAGGGAACGTCTGCCGCTGTACGGGTTACGTGAACATCGTGGAGGCGATCCGGGAGGCATCCCGGGGACAGGCGACCGGACGCCGCAGCGTGCACGCGGCTGCCGGCGAGGAGGTGTGAGGTGACGATCACCAGTGACCCGGTCACGGGGGAGGCCACGAAGACCTGGTCGGGACGCGCCATGCCCCGCAAGGAGGACTGGCGGCTCGTCCAGGGCCAGGGCTCGTTCGTCGACGACGGCGGGATGCACGGACAAGGCTACGCATGGTTCGTTCGCTCCCCGTACGGTCACGCGCGCATCGTCTCGATCGACTGCGAGCCGGCGCTGTCGATGGACGGCGTCTACACGGTGCTCACCGGCGAAGAGGCCAAGGCGATGTGCGAGGCACCCTTCTTCGCCATCGCCCCACCCCCTGGATCGCTCATGCAGGAGTGGCCCCTCGCCGTCGGCAAGGTCCGCTACCAGGGCGATGCGGTCGCCGTGGTCCTCGCCGACAGCCGGGAGACGGCGCGCGACGCCGCCGAACGGGTGCTCGTCGAGTACGAGCCGCTGCCGGCGGTCACCGATGGGGTGGCCGCAGCGGACCCCACCGCGCCGCTGCTCTACGACGAGGCCGGCACGAACGTCGTGTGGAACGGCGTGTTCGACTACGGCGACGTCGACTGGGCGCTGGAGAACGCCGACCACGTCGTCAAGCTCGACCGGCTGCACTTCCACCGCTTCAGCTCCACGCCCCTCGAGTGCAACGGCGCCGTCGTCGACTTCGACCACGGGACGGGTGTGGTGAGCGTGCTGTCGAACTACCAGATGCCCATGTTCGCGGCGATGGTCATCGGGCCGACGATCGGCGTGCCCATGAACAAGTTCAACTTCGTCACGAAGGACATCGGCGGCGCGTTCGGCCTCAAGATCGGCTTCTACCCCCAGATCGCCGCCTTGGCGCTCCTCTCGAAGAAGGCAGGCCGTCCCGCCAAGTGGACCGAGTTCCGCACTGAGCACATGCTGACCGCCGGCCACGGGAACGAGCGCACGTTTGTCGACATCGAGGTCCCGGTGATGGCCGACGGCACGATCCTCGGGGTGAAAGCCCGGGCGTTCGACGACGCCGGCGCATACCTGCACTACGAGCCGCTCGGGGCAGTGATCTGGTCGCAGGTCGTGCCTGGCTGCTACAAGCTCAAGCACGTTCGGGTGGACTACACCGAGGTGGTCTCGAACAAGTGCCCGGTGACGCCGAACCGCGGCTACTCCCGCATGCAGCACCTGTGGATGATCGAGCGCATCATCGACGTGGTGGCGCGCGAGCTCGGGATCGACCCCGTCGAGGTGCGCAAGCGCAACTACGTCCAGCCAGAGGACTACCCCTACGAGACCCCGAACGGGTGCATCTACGACTCCGGCGACCTCCCGCGCTCGCTCGACATCGCGCTCGAGCTGGCGCACGTCGACGAGTGGCGCGCGCGCCAGCGCGAGCTCGGCACGGGGTCGGGGCGCAGGATCGGCATCGGGATCGGTTCGACGCTCGACTCGGGCACGAACAACTTCGGTCAGTCGCGGATCATCAACCCCGAGTTGCCGTTCTCGGGGAACGGCGAGGTGGCCATCGCCAAGCTGGACCTGTTCGGGGAGGTCAACGTCAACCTCGGCACCACCCCCCAGGGGCAGGGCCACGAGACCACCGCCTCCCAGGTGGCGGCAGACATCCTCGGGGTGACTCCGGACGACGTGACGGTCTCGACCGGCTTCAACCAGGCGAACAACGCCTACGTCGGGTTCTCCGGGACCTACGCCAGCCAGTTCGCCGTCACCGGCCTCGGAGCGGTGATGGGGGCGGCCCAGAAGCTCCGGCACCAGATCGTGAAGCTCGCCGCCTTCGCCCTGCATGCCGAGGAGGACGAGATCGAGCTGGCAGGAGGAGTCGCCCGCGTCCGCGGGGACGAGGAACGGGCGATCCCCTTCATCGGCCTTGCCAACATGGTGTACACGAACAACGCCGGCTTGCCTTCAGAGCTGCTGAGCGAATGCGACCTGAACGCCAGGTACGTGTACATCCCGCCGTTCGAGGTGCCCGACACCGTCGCCAAGACGGGCAACCTGACGCTCACCTACGCGAGCCAGGTGCACGTGTGCGTGGTGGAGGTCGACGAGGAGACCGGTGAGGTGAAGGTCCTGGACTACGCGGCGGTGGACGACTGCGGCAAGCGCATCAACCCGCTGGTGGTCGAGGGGCAGGTGCACGGGGCCACGGGCCTCGGGATCGCAGCCTCCCTCTACGAGTCGTTCGACTACGACGAGTCCGGACAGCTCGAAGAGCCGTCGTTCTACGAGTACCACGTGGCCACCTCGCTCGACATCCCGAAGATCGTGTGCGGGAACATCGAGTCGCCGAGCCCGTTCACGCCCAACGGGGCGAAGGGGATGGGCGAGGGCGGCGGTGCGCCACTGCACGCGGTGTGCGCCGCGATCCAAGACGCCCTCGGCCCGGGCGCGCCGGTCGTCACCGACAGTCACAACCACTGGGCGCGCGTGTACGAGATGCTGCACCGGGCGCCCGGCACGCCGCGCGGCGTCGAGGTCATCTCCCGGTCAGGCGGATCCGACACCGGCGTGACGAGCCTCTGATGCTGCTCTCGAACGAGTTCGTCGTCGCCGCAGACGTCGACACCGTCTGGCGCCACCTCCTCGACATGGAGGAGGTGGCCGAGTGCGTCCCTGGCGCGAAGGTGGAGGAGGTCGTCCCCCCGAACATCTATCGGGGCAAGATCCGTCTCAAGATCGGGCCGATGACCGTCGAGTACCGTGGCGAGGCCACGCTGGTCGAGGTCGACGAGGACGCTCGAAGGGCGACCGTGCAGATGAAGGCCAGAGAGGCCCGCGGTCAGGGCTCGGCGCTCGCCACCGTGCGCAACAGCCTTACCGCGGTGCCGGAGGGAACCCGCGTCCGGGCAGAGACGGAGCTCGAGATCACGGGTCCGCAGGCCCAGTTCGGCAAGGGTGTCCTCGAGGACGTCGGCGGCCGCATTCTCGAGGAGTTCACGGCGCGGCTCGAACGCCGGATCGCGGCAGCCGAGCAGGGCTCCGGAGCAGAGGCGTCGTCGGTCAACGGTGCGGGATCCTCGAGGGGTTCCGACAGGTCCGGGCCGGTCGGCCCCGCCCCGTCAGCTTCCTCGGAGGACGACACGCTGGACCTGAACCGCGTGCTGGCATCGTCACTCCGGGAGCGGGGGCTCAAGGCCGGCGCCGTGGTGGCCGCGGTGCTCGCGGCAGTGGCGGCGATCTGGCGCTGGCGGCGCCGCACGCGCTCGAAGCCGTAGTGGCGCGCACGTAGCCATCAGGTCGAGCGCCTTGACGCTGTAGCAAGATTGCTGTAGAGTTACGTGTATATTTGATCAGTAATTTAGCCGTTGATTTGGCGTATTGCTTGACATTCGACGACCGGGCGGCAGTGCCGGTGATCGGGTTCAACGGCAATCTGAAAGGGGGGACCACCATATGAGACGCCGTGCAGTCGGCAAGTGGAGGGTGTTCGCGTCGGCAGCGGGGACCATGTGCGTAGCTTCTGCACTGGTCGTGTCGATCGCGCCAGGGAGCGCGTCCGCCGCGAGCAGGCATGCGACGGCGCGGAAGGGCACGTCCCACCAGTTCGTGGTGGGCTTCACGAACCCCACCGCAGCCGTGCAGGTGCTCGACACGATCGGCAGGGCGATCACAGCGCGCGGCAAGCGCCTGGGCGTCAAGGTGGTCGAGCTCGACGACCAGCTCACAGTCAGCAAGCAGGTCTCCGACATCAAGACCCTGGTGGGAGAGCACGTCAACGGCATCATCACGTTCCCCCTGAGCACAACAGCGGTGCTCCCCGCGGTCGCCAGCGCTCGCAAAGCGGGGATCGACGTGGTCGGCCTCGGCACCCTGAAGGGAACAGAGCTCAAGTACAAGCGCTCTTCCAAGGCCTTCAACTCAGTGGTGACCCAAGGTGCCGTGCCGAACGGGAAGCTGGAGGGCGCGGCGTTTGCCAAGGCGCTGCACGACAAGGGCAATTTCGTGGCGATCAACATCGCCGCCCCGGTTCCCGGCGTCCGTTTCCAGCTTCAGCAGGAGATCAAGGTCGCCCTGAAAGGTCATCCGAAGATGCACCTGCTCGGCCAAGAGTACAACACGACCACAAACGAGACCGGCGGGATCAAGGCGATGGACGAGGCCATCGCCCGCTGGGGGTCGAAGATCGACGGCGTGATCGCGTACAACGACTACAGCGCGGAGGGTGCCGCAGTCGCTGCCAAGAACGATCACCTCAAGCTTCAAGCCGTGTTCGGCCGCAACGGAGACCCCACAGCGGTCACAGCAGTGAAGGACGGGGAGATCACCGTGCTGTCGACAATTCGCCCGTGGGCCGAAGGTGCGACCGCGATGAACATTATGTACCGCCTCCTTAAGCACACAAAGCATGTGCCTGCGATCGCAACAGTCGGCATTGCGCTCTACAACAAGAAGAACATCAACAAGCGCATCAATTGGACAGCAGCGGTCCGGGAGATCGCGTCAGGGAAGATCAAGGGCGAGTACGCTCCGTCAGGGTCTTGATCCGTGGGCTTGTGAAGCGCCGAAGAAGGTGAGGGCGCGGAAGCCATGACGGTGAGCGGGACTGCTCCGCTGCTCGAGGGGACGTCGCACCCTGCGCTTCTTTCCCTCGATTCGATCGAGAAGTGGTACGGCGGCACGCCGGCCCTGAGCGGAGTGTCGTTCGACTGCAGGCCCGGCGAGATCCATGCGCTGATCGGGGAGAATGGCTCGGGGAAGTCGACCCTGCTGAAGGTGGCCTCCGGAGAGATCCGGCCGGATGCCGGGTCCATCTCCGTGGAGGGCCGGAGCGTGCGGTTCCACCAGCCGTCGGATGCGATTCGCGCCGGCGTCGCATTGATCGCCCAGGAGGTGCCGCTGGTGGCATCTCTGACGGTGGCAGAGAACATTTCCCTCGGCGCGCTTCCTGCCCGCAGGCTGGTGGTCGATTGGAAGAGCTGCCGGAAGCGGGCAAGAGCCTCCTTGGCACTTCTCGGGGAGAAGGAGCTGGACGTCACGCGTGACGTCAACATGCTGACGGCAGATACGCGCCAGCTCGTCGCGATCGCCAGAGCGCTTGCCCGAGGGCAGCGGATCCTCCTTCTCGACGAGCCGACGTCGTCCCTGTCGCTCGGTCAAGCCAACCGGTTGTTCGCGGTGCTCCGAGAGCTCCGTCATCAGGGGATCGCCATCGCGTACGTGACGCAGCGTCTCGCCGAGCTCGAGCAGATCGCGGACCGTGTGACGGTCATTCGGGACGGGCGAGCGGTGGCCACCATGAACAGCCGAGATGCCAGTCCAGGCGACATCGCCGAGCTGATGGTCGGTCGCCCGTTGGGACAGTCGTCCGGGGCGACTGGGGGAGCTCGGAAGGACAGCACCGACCCCCTCTTGCACGTCGAAGATCTACGAATGCCACCAGCACTGAGGAGAGCCTCGCTGACAGTGTTCCCGGGCGAGGTGGTCGGCATCGCCGGGTTGGAGGGTTCAGGTGCATCAGAGCTGCTCGCTGCGCTCGCAGGGGTAGGCACGGAACCTCGAGGGAAGGTCCTCCTCAGGGGAGTGCCGCTTCCGTTGAATTCGGTCCGAGCCGCCATGGCAAGAGGGGTAGGCTTCCTGCCGCGCGATCGGCGCCTGGAGGCGCTGGTGCCGATGCTGAGCGTGGCCGAGAACATGCATCTTTCGGAGCTGAGCTCCCTGTGGCCCCCGTTCGTCGGGCTGCGCCGCCGACGGCGCGAGGCGACGACGCTGGCTCGTCGTTTCTCCATTCGGATGCCCGGGATCGAAGCCCCTGCCGCCGCATTGTCGGGCGGGAACCAGCAGAAGCTCGTGATGGCGCGTGTGCTGGCTCGCGACCCGAGCCTGCTGCTTCTGAGCGAGCCGACCCGTGGGGTGGACATCGGGGCGAAGATCGACATCTTCCGCGCAGTCCGTGACTACGCACACGGCGAGAAAGCGGCGGTCGTGTACTCGAGCGAGTTCAAGGATCTCATCGAGTGGTGCGACCGGATCGTCGTGCTCTACAGGGGACATACGGTTGGCGCCTACGTCGCGGGATCGCTTGACGAGGAGGATCTGATCCATCTCGCTGGTGGTGCGGCTGCAGTGGCGGTCGGCGGGGACGTCGATCGTGGTGGAAGCTGAGGGATCGATGTCGTGGGTGCCGGGACCGATGCCTCGAATGGGCGAAAGCGTGTGACATGACCGCGTCTCGAGCAGGTTCGAGGGAGAAGACAGGGAGCAGTACCGTGGGTGCGTCGCCGCAGGTCGATGCAGACGTCATCGTTCGGCGCGATCCGATCGGATGGCTGAAGCGGGGCCGTAGGTACGTCGGTCCTGGGGGAGCCTTGATCGGCATTGTCATCGTCTTCTCGTCACTCCATCCGTTCTTCATTCACGGACAGAACATCACAAATATCCTCACGTCGAACAGCGACCTGATGCTCGTCGCAGCAGGGATGACCTTCGCGATGATCGGCGGCGGGTTCGACCTGTCGGTGGGTTCGGTGATGGAGGGAACCGGCGTGCTGCTCGCCGGGCTGCTGGCGATCGGCGTCCCGCAGCTCCTCGCGATCGTCATCGCCGTCCTGTGCGCAGGGTTGTTCGGCGCGTTGGTCAACGGCTTCTTGATCGGGTACGCCCGGTTGAACTTTCTCGTCGTCACGCTCGGCACGATGACCGCTGTCGAGGGTCTCGTGTACGTCGTGACGAACGGGAACACGTTGTCGCTGTCGAAGTGGCATGTGATCGCTGCCGTCGGGACCGCGAAGGCGCTCGGCGTCGATGTCCCGATCTGGTTCATGATCGGAGCCGTCGTCATCGCCGGCGTCTGCCTGCGCTTCACGCGCGTCGGGCGCGCCATCTACGCAGTGGGCGGCAATCGGGAGGCTGCGAGGATCGCAGGCATACGCGTCGGGTTGATCACGATGCTGACGTACGGCGCCGCAGGGCTGTTCGCCGGCATGGCGGGAGTGGTGGACGCCGGACGCCTCGCGGCGGCGTCCCCGACAGTCGGTGCGACGATCAATTTGATCGCGGGTGCTGCCGTGCTCCTCGGCGGGACGAGCTTTTCAGGCGGCGAGGGCGGCATTTTCGGCACGATCCTCGGCGTGCTGCTCATCGGGGCGCTGGAGAACGGGCTCGGCGTGGTGGGCGTCTCGGACTTCTGGTCCAACGTGGTGACCGGGATCGTGCTCATCGTGGCCGTCGGACTGGACCAGTTCCAGAAGTCGCGTACCCGCAAGCGTTTTACGCGGCAGTCGACGGAGCTCGGGGTGGATGTGGGGGTCGGGAAGCTGGGATCAGCGGCCGGTACGCTCCAACCTGTCGAAGCCGCCGTCGAAACGCCGTTCGGGCCGCGCCCAGCCGATGGTTGACGCCAGAGCGCTGCGCTGCACGTGTCGCGTCGCATCTGGTCGAGATCCGGCATGTGCCGATCGCAGGCCGGTGGTGCAGCGCTGATGGAGGTGGCTCCCTCTCAGCGGACTCTGCCCGCCGTGCTCCTCCAGCGGGCCGAGTCCAGCGGCGAGACGCCGCTCTTGCGAATTGGTCCGGTCGTCCGCACTGCCGCAGAGATGGCGGAGCGCACCGCGCAGCTCGCAGGCGCCTTCGCCGCGCGGGGGGTCCGAGGCGGCGACCGCGTCGCCGTGATCAGCACGAACCGTGCGGAGGTGCTGGACAGCTTCGCGGCGTGCGGGTGGCTGGGAGCGACGCTCGTTCCCGTCAATGCGTCCGCTCGAGGCCCGCAGCTCGAGCACATCTTGCACAACGCCGAGCCGCGCGTGCTGGTCGTGGAGGCTGGGCTGCTCGACCGACTCGACGGCATCGGCAGGTTGCCGGACTCCCTGGAGCAGCTGTGGGGGCTCGGGGACCATCCTGCGACCTGGCGGGAACGGTCGATCGACCAGTTTCCCGACGAAGGCGACGCCATTGCGCCGGCGAAAGTGCTGCCGGGCGACGACCTCGCGTTGCTCTACACCTCGGGAACCACCGGGCCGTCCAAGGGCGTGCGGTGTCCACACGGCCAGTTCTACTGGTGGGGAGCCAACTCCGGCGCGGCCCTTGGCGTGCACGCGGGCGACGTGCTCTATACCTGCCTTCCGCTTTTCCACACCAATGCACTCAACGCATTTCTCCAAGCCATGGTGAACGACGCATGTCTCGTCGTCGGCGAGCGGTTCTCCGCTTCGCGCTTCTGGGAGCGGCTCGTCGCGAGCCGGGCGACCGTCACCTACCTTCTAGGGACCATGGTCTCGGTCCTTTGCTCGCGTGACGCGACACCGGCCGAGCGCGCCCACCGCGTCCGCGTCGCCCTCGCTCCGGCGACGCCAGCCGTCTTGTGGCCCGTGTGCAAGGAACGCTTCGGCATCGAGATCGTCGAGGCACACGGGATGACGGAGACCAACCTCGTGATCGGACCTCGCGACGGGGTGCAGAAATCAGGAATGATGGGCAGGGTGATGCCCGGCTTCGATGCGCGGGTGGTCGACGAGCACGACGTGCAAGTGCCTGACGGCACGCCTGGCGAGCTCGTGGTGCGCGCTGACGAGCCCTTCGCCTTCACGACGGGGTATTGGCGGATGCCGGAGGCCACGGTCTCCGCCTTTCGCAATCTCTGGCTGCACACCGGCGACCGAGTCGTGCGCGACGCCGAGGGGTGGTACCGGTTCCTCGATCGCCTGAAGGACGCGATCCGGCGCCGAGGGGAGAACGTCTCGAGCTGGGAGGTCGAGCAGGTGCTCGTCGGACACCCCGACGTTGCAGCGGTAGCGGTCGTCCCAGTGCCTTCCGAGCTGGGAGAGGACGAGGTGATGGCCTTCGTGGTGTCCTCGACCGACCCTGCGCCGAGCCCGATGGAGCTCGTCGAGCACTGTCAGGAACGCCTGGCGTACTTCGCGGTGCCGCGCTATATCGAGTTCGTCGAAGATCTGCCCGTCACCTCGAATGGCAAAGTGCAGAAGTTCGAGCTGCGAGCTCGAGGAGTGTCCGAGCGGACGTGGGATCGTGAAAAAGCAGGCGTTCGACTTCGCCGCTGACCACCGTGCGGCGGGAGCAACCGGCCTCTCGGTATGCACCGCGGCGGTCGCGTGGCCGCTCCGGACGCGACGCTTGCGACAAGAAGAAAGTCGTGATCAACTCTACGTGCCAACGCGAGCGGAGCCCCTGGGGCCAGGAGGAAAGAGTGTGAGGCTGCACTGGCACGGCAGCGCTGCTCGATCGCGTGATGGTCGGCTCGGTTTCGTCCGCTCCCGGCGGCTCGTCCGGTGCTCTGGATGACGGATCAAGCGGCGAGCATCAGGAAGGGCTACATCGACGTACCGTGGGGCCAGCTGCATTTCGCGCGCTGCGGCGAAGGCAACGGTGCGCCAGTGGCGCTGGCGCACCAGACCCCCCGGTCATGGGACGAGTACCGAGACGTCCTGCCGCTGCTCGGCCGCGAGTACGACACGGTCGCTTTGGACACTCCCGGTTTCGGGGCTTCGGATCTGGATCCGCGTGCCGGCGATTCGATCGAGCACTACGCAGACGGGCTCGCACTGTTGATCGATGCGCTCGGTCTCGAGCGGGTTGCCCTCGTCGGCCACCATACGGGCGCGCTGGTGGCGCTCGAGGTCGCCGTCCGTTCCCCGGCAAGGGTGCGAGCCGTTGTCTTGTCCTCTGCTCCGCTTCGTTCTGCTGACGAGCGGGCCGCGGCGTTGGCAGGCCCGGGGATCGACGACGTCGCAGAACGGCTGGACGGAGCGCACTTGACCGAGCTGTGGCGTCGCAGGCTCGCGTTCTATCCAGCGGACCGCTCCGACCTGCTTCGGAGGTTCGTCGCAGACGCTCTTCGTGTCGGGAGTCGTGCCGAAGAGGGCCACCGGGCGGTCAACCGGTACGCGGCGCCGGAGCGAGCCGAAGAGCTGAGGCGGACGGGGCTCCCCGTGCTGATCCTCGCGGGCGCTGCCGATCCCTTCGCGTCTCCCATGCTGGGACGTTGGCGGGAGGTGCTCCCCGACGCGAAGTTCGTCGAGCTGGTCACAGGGATGGTCCCGCTACCCGACCAACTCCCGGGACCGTTCGCCGTGGCAGTAGCCGATTTCCTCCACGCTCTCGACGAACCCGAAGAGGTGGCCGAGCCTGGTGCCGAGGCGCCCGACGCCGCCACCTCGGGGTCGACGGCAGGATGACCGGCACGACGGTGCCACCTCTGGCGACAGCAGGACTTACGGAGTCGTACGGCCGGCGCTGGACCTATGCGCAGATGTTCCATGCCACTGCAACCGCGCGGCCCGACCACCCTGCCGTGGTGTTTCCAGGCGCCGTGCTCACCTACTCCGAGCTCTGGGAGCGAGCTGGTCGGCGCGCGAGTCAGCTTCGGGCGCTCGGTGTGGAGGATGGAAAGACGTTCGGACTGATGCTCCCGAACTCGCCCCAGTTCGTCGAGCTGTTCCTCGGCGCAGCGCGGCTCGGCGCGATTCCCGTGCCGATCAATATCCGGCACAAGACCTACGAGATCTCCCACGTCTGTCGAGACGGCGACCTCCGGGCGCTGGTCACCACCAGCCAGCTCGACGAGCCGTACCAGCTGGGTCCGGTCGTGACCGAGGCGCTTCCTGGGCTGGAGGCCTCGGACCCCACCAAGCTCTTGGAGCTGGGGGAGCTCCCGCATCTCCGGCACGTCGTCATGCTCGGCGCCACCGCTGACGCTGGGATGCTCGACGAGTCCAGGCTCGATCGGATGGCGCTGGAATTGCCTCCGGCCCCCCACGACCAGGCTGCGCCGGACGATCCGATCATGTACATGTACACTTCCGGCACCACGTCGATGGCGAAGGGCTGTGTCTTCACGCACGACGCGTTCACCGCTAATGCAATCGGTACCGCACAGCGTTTCGACGTCACCCCAGACGACCGCTGTTGGTGCCCGCTGCCGATGTTCCACGTCGCGGCCTTGCTCGTCATGTCGGCGGTCTTCAGCCGGGGGGCGACGTTCATCAGTCAGGAACGGTTCGAGCCCGGAGAAGCCGTGGCCCTGTGCGCAGCGCGACGTCCGACGCTCCTGTACCCGCTCTTCCCTACGATCACGCTGAACTTCATGCAGCATCCGGACTTCTCATTTTACGACAGGCGGGACGTACGGGCTGTCTGCAACGTGAGCCCGGAGAGCACGCAGGTGCAGATCCAAGAGGCGTTCTCCCCCGCTGTGCTCGTCAACGCGTACGGCATGACGGAGGTGTGCGGGACCCTCTCGTACAGTCGCCTGGACGACAGCTACGAGGCTCGAATGCGCACGTGCGGTCCGGTGCTTCCAGGATGGGAAGCGAAGATCGTGGATCCGCTCACCGGCGCCCGCTTGCCGCACGGCGTGAGAGGCGAGCTCGCGACGCGCGGGAGAAGCCTGTTCAGCGGCTACTACAAGAACCCCGAGCAGACCGCCGCGACTCGTGACGCCGACGGGTTCTTCCATACGGGTGACTTGTGCTCGATGGACGAGCATGGGTTCATTTCCTTCTATGGAAGATTGCGAGATGTCCTGAAGGTAGGGGGTGAGAATGTCTCGGCAAGAGAAGTCGAGGCCTTCTTGGACTCGCATCCCGGCATCAAGCTGAGCCAGGTCGTGGGAGTTCCAGACGACCGTCTGGGCGAAGTGCCTGTCGCGTTCGTCGAGCTCTCACCCGGGGCCCGGCTCCGAGAGGAGGACGCGATCGCGTACTGCCGCGGCAGGATCGCGTCGTTCAAGGTCCCACGGCATGTTCGGTTCGTGACCGAATGGCCGATGTCGTCTACGAAGATCCAGAAGTTTCGTCTCCGCGAGCAGATGATCCAGGAGCTGGCCGCTGGGACGACGAGCGACGGCGCGTACGCTGCCCCCCCGGGAGGCCACGGTGGCTAGGTTGGGAATCGACGTCGGCGGGACGTTCGTCGACCTCGTCCTCGAGGACGAGAACGGAGGGCTTTTCTTCGAAAAGGTCCTTGCAGAGCCGGAAGATCTCGTAGGGGCGATCACCTCCGGTGTCAGCGCCGTCCTCGACCAGGCGCACGTCCCCGCCGGCGACGTCCGCGAGGCGGTGCATGCGACCACCCGCGGGTCGAACACCGTGCTCGAGAGGACCGGGCCCTCGACCGCCTTCCTCGCCACTCGCGGCTTCCGTGACATCTTGCAGATCCAGCGCGCGCTGCGATGGAGCATGTACGACGTGCAGCTCGGCAAGCCTCGACCGCTCGTCGAGCGCTCGCTCAGTTTCGAGCTGAGCGAGCGGACGCTCGCGGACGGATCGGTTCTGATCCCTCTTCGGGAGGAGGAGGTGCGCGCCGTCGCAGCGGAGATTCGGGAAACGGGGGCGCAGGCGCTCGCGGTGACGTTCCTCCACTCCTATGCGAACCCTGATCACGAACGTCGCGCGGCGGAGATCCTGGCGAAGGAGCTTCCCGGGATGGTGATCACGGTCTCCAGTGACGTCTCGCTCCAGGCGCGCGAGTACGAGCGAGCCAACACCGCCGTGGTGAATTCGTACATCGCCACCGCTGTGTCGGAGTACCTGCGGGAGCTCGTCGAGCGACTGCCTTCGGTGGGGATCGACGTTCCGGTCTGGATCATGCAATCGAGTGGCGGGCTCGCGTCCATGGACCAGGTCCTCGAACGCCCGGTTCGGACGCTCGAGTCGGGACCTGCCGCCGGCGTCGTGGGCGCTGCGCGCTTCGGGTCTTCGCTCGGATACCCCGACGTCCTCTCGTTCGACATGGGGGGGACCACGGCCAAAGCGGCTGTCGTGCACGGCGGCATGCCGGCGACGACCTCCTACTTCGAGCTTCAGCGGGTCGGCAACCGGCGCGGCAGCGGGCTTCCTGTCGACATCGCAGCCCTCGACCTGGTGGAGATCGGCACCGGGGGAGGCAGCATCGCGGAGGTGCGCGAGGGAACGCTGCGCGTCGGACCCCGGAGCGCAGGCGCTGATCCTGGACCGGCCTGCTACGGGCGAGGAGGCACCGCTCCGACGGTGACTGACGCCAACCTCTTGCTCGGCTACTGCGATCCCTCGGCGTTCTCTGGCGGGATCACGCTGGACGTCGAGGCGGCCGAGGCAGCGGTGGACGGACTCGCCGCGTCGCTCGGGATCGACCGGCTGCGAGCGGCGTGGGGGATCCACGAAGTGGCCACCTTGGACATGGAGCACGCGATCCGGCTCGTGTCGATCAACCGCGGGTTCGATCCGCGTACGCTCGCACTCGTCTGCCTCGGCGGCGGGGGACCGGTGCACGGTCCGCGGCTCGCCCGAGCGCTCGGAGTGGAGGTGGCCGTCGTGCCGCTGGCTGCCAGTGGTGGATCGGCTCGCGGTCTGCTGGAGGCCTCGGTGTCGATGGAGCTGACGCGCACTTCCCTGCTGCGGCTCGACGACGACGAGGCGACAGTGCGCTGCAAGGCGGTTCTGGCGGAGCTGGTCGAAGAAGCGCACAGGAGCTCGTTCCGCTCGGGCGAAGAGGTACGCGTCGTCTGCACCTTGGGAATGCGCTACGTCGGCCAGGGTCACGAATTCCTGGTTCCCGTCGACGTCGAGCAGGCTGACGCCGGACGCATCGCGGAAATATTCGAGGAGCGCTACGTGCAGGCGTACGGCTACGCAGAGCAGGGGCATCCAGTCGAAGTCGTCACCTGGCACGTGGCCCTCGTGAAGCAGCGCGCCGAGCGACAGGTGACGTCGCAGCGCGCCAGCCGAGCCGATGCGGGCGTTCCGGCTCGACGGACCGTGTACTACCCGGAGACGGGGCTCGTCGACGTCGACGTGCATCAGCGCTCGAGCCTTCGCCCAGGGGGTGTCCTCCTCGGGCCATGCCTCGTCGCCGAGACGACGACCACGACCGTCGTGCTCCCCGGCGACGAAGTGGAGGTCGCCGCGGACGGCTCGCTTCTCGTGCACGTGCTGGGGACGAAGTGAGCGCTTCAGACCACGCCCGTGTTGATCCGCTGACGGTCGCCGTCGTGTGGGGCCGGCTCGCCGCGATCGCAGAGGAGATGGCCGAAGCCCAGCAGCGCTGCGCCTTCTCGGACCAGGTTCGTGAGGGAGGAGACTATTCCACCGCGGTCTTCGACGCAGCAGGCCGCATGCTCGCACAGGCGAACCGGAGCCCGGCGCACCTGGGCGCCATGCCGCACGTGGTGCAGCACATGCTCGACGCGTACCCTGCGGACACGCTGGCGCCCGGCGACGTGATCGTGCTGAACGATCCGCACATGGGCTCGGGCCATCTTCCGGACTTCTTCGCGATGAGCCCGGCGTTTCGCTCAGGGCATTTGGTCGGCTTCGTCGTGAGCTGCATCCACTTGACCGACATCGGCGGCCCTGCTCCCGGGAGCCAGGCGGTCGTCGGTGTCACCGAAGGGGTCCAGGAAGGGCTGCGCCTCCTGCCCACCCGCCTCTACAGGGAAGGGGAGCCGGTACGCGAGATCTTCGATCTTATCGGTGCGAACGTGCGAGTGCCCGAGCTGGTCCTCGGAGACGTGCGCGCCCAGCGTGCTGCCCTCCACGTTGGGGCGACGAAGCTGGCGCAGTTCCACGGGCAGGTCGGATCTCCGGTGGTCGATGCCGCTGCCGAGGAATTCCTCGCTCAGTCCGAGCAGGCGGTGCGGCGCGAGCTGCTCGGCATCCCCGACGGGACGGCCACTTTCGTCGACTACCTCGACGACTACGGCCCCGGGTCGCCTCCGATCAGGTTGGAAGTCACGGTCACCATCAGCGGCAGCGATCTCCTCTTCGACTTCACGGGTACCGACCCGCAGACGCCTTCCTCGCTCAACTGCACGATGTCCTACTTGAAGGCGTACTGCTTCTGGGTCGCCAAAGCCATCACGACGCGCGATACCATCCCGCAGAACGAGGGTCAGCTTCGCCCGTTGCGGATAGTGGCGCCACCGGGATGCTTCTTCAACCCTCTTCCCCCCGCCGCCCTTAACGGTCGCGCGCTGTTGAACCAACGGATCGTCGAGCTGTTGTTCGGCGCCTTGTCGAAGATCGTGCCGGACCGCGTCTGCGCGGCGAGCGGCCAGTGGACCAACCCGATCTTCGGGGGGATCGATCCTGCGACGGGACGCACGTTCGTTTTCTACGACTACGTCATGGGTGGTGTCGGTGCGCGCGCATCCAAAGACGGGCTCGACGCGATCCCTCCGACGGTGTCCGTCGAGAACATCCCCGTGGAGGCACAGGAGGCGAGGAACCCGATCATCGTCGAGCGCTACGAGCTCATTCCCGACTCCGGGGGGGCAGGCAGGTGGCGGGGCGGCCTGGGCGTTCGCAAGGACATCCGTATGCTCGCGGACGACGTCGTCCTCTCGAACCTGACGGATCGCCATGTCTATCCCGCGTACGGGCTCTTCGGCGGGCAGGACGGCCTCCTCGGAGAGACCGTCTTGAACCCGGGGAGAGCTGACGAGCACAGGCTCCACTCCAAGGAGGTCGTGCACCTCGTACGGGGTGACGTCGTCAGCTTTCGCTGTTCGGGAAGTGGTGGGTACGGCCCTCCGTCCGAGCGACCTCGCGAGAAGGTGCTCGAGGACGTGCGAGAGGGCCGGGTGACCCCGCGCAGCGCGAGCGAGCTCTACGGAGTCGAGACCGAGTCGTGACGGCGTCTGTGAAGAAGCGCAGAGCGGTGCATGTCGGCGTCAACCTGAACAATCGCGAGGCGTTGATCGCTCCCGAGTACGGTGCACGTGAGCTGCTCGAGCTCGGCGAGAGGGCCGAGCGCGTGGGTTTCGACTCCTTGTGGGTCGGCGACAGCCTGGTGGCACGGCCTCGTTACGAGCCATTGGTGCTGCTCGCGGCGCTTGCGGAGCGGACCCGGTCGGTGACCCTCGGCACCGCGTGCTTGGTGACCACGCTCCGGAATCCGGTACAGCTGGCACAGACGTGGGCGACGCTCGACGTCGTGTCCAACGGGCGCACCGTCCTGGGGGCGTGCCCGGGGAACGTCGCCGAGGACGCGGTGAAGGCGGAGTTCGCGATCCTCGGACTCGACCATCGAAGACGGATGCGCATCTTCGAGGAGGGTCTGAGGATCGTGCGCTCCTTGCTCACCGACGGGCGTGTGACGCACCAGGGAACGGAGTTCGTTCTCGACGACGTCGGCTTCACGACGGGCACCGAGCCACGGCCTCTTCTCCCCGTGCAGACGCCGCCGCCGATCTGGGTGGTAGCCAACCCGTCGATCGGAGCCCCGAAGGCGAAGCGCGCAGCGAGCGCTGCGGCCCGGGTGGCGGAGCTCGGAGACGGTTGGCTGACGTGCTGCCGGGCATCGCACCCAGAGGAGGTCGCCGCGTTCTTGCGCGTGCTCGGTGAGCTGCGGTCCCTCGACGGCTTCGAGGTCGCGTACCAGGTCACGATCAGTCTCGGAGACACGAAAGCCGACGCGCTCGCGGAGCAGCGCCGGTACATCGACACCTACTACCCGGGGTTCGCCGACGCGGTCGGTCTCGACGACTGGGGACCCTCGGGCGCTGCCGACGACGTCGCCCGGTGGTTCCAGGACTTCAGCGACGCAGGCGTGACGAGCTTCATCTGCCGATTTGCCGCCCTCGACCAGCCGGGTCAGGTCGAGCGATTCGCCGGCGAGGTGCTTCCTGCGGTCCGGCGCCACGGTTCGGTGGGCAGTCCAGCGCCCGCGGTCGGCACGTCGACCAGCACACCGCAGGTACGGGCGCGATGACGCTCACCACACGCCGTTTCGGGCTCCTGCCTGGCGAGAGGGAGGCGGAGAAGGGGGATGCCGTCTTTCTCACCGGGATCCAGGCGCTGGTCCGCGTGGTGCTCGACGCGATGCGCCGGGACCGGGCGGCGGGGCTCCGTACCGCCGCCTTCGTCTCAGGGTACCCGGGCTCACCCCTCGCAGGGTTCGACAAGGAGATGGCACGGCATCGGTCGCTGCTGGACGAGCTCGGCGTCGTCCATCTGCCAGGGCAGAACGAAGAACTGGCTGCGACTGCGGTCGCGGGGAGCCAGCTCGTGCAGGGGTTCCACGACGCGCGCGTCGACGGTGTGCTCGGGGCGTGGTACGGCAAGGCCCCGGGCCTCTGCAGAGCGCTCGACGCGATGTGGCACGGCCAATTCACGGGCGCCTCGTCCCATGGCGGAGTGCTCCTCTTCGTCGGCGACGACCCGGTGCCCAAGTCCTCCATGGTGCCGAGCGCCTCCGAGCACCTCCTTGCTGCATTGGACATCCCTGTGCTCTATCCGGGGTCCGTGCAAGAGATCCTGACGCTCGGCGCGCATGGAGTGGAGCTGTCGCGATCCTCTGGGCTCTGGACTGCGCTCAAGATCGTCGCGTCCGTCGCCGACGGCTTTGGTTCGGTCTCGGCGTCCGCCCTTGGTACGACGGGGAACGAGCGACGAGAGGCCCGCGGCGCGTCTGTCGCGACGGTCCGACCGCCCTGTGTGCCGGAGTCTCTCGAGACGGAGCAGGAGATCGCGACGCTGCGCCGCGAGGCCGCCGCGCGCTACGGGCGGATTGCGGGGCTCAACCGTGTCACTGTGGACCCGCCGGACGCGTGGCTGGGGATCGTCGCGGCCGGCAGCCTCTACCGGGAGCTGATCTCGGCGATGGAGCTCCTGAAGCTCGACGAAGCCGATCTTCGCCACCTCGGCGTTCGGCTCATGCAGGTGCAGATGCTCCACCCGCTGGACCCGCACGCGTTCCGCACCTTTGGAAAAGGGTTGAGCGAGATCTTGGTCGTCGAGGAGAAGCAGCCGCTGCTCGAGCCCTACCTGCGTGACGCCCTTTACGGCGTGCCGGATCCTCCGACGATCGTGGGGCGCCGCGACGAGCGTGGAGCACCCCTTCTGCCCGGCTTCGGCGTGCTCGCGTCCGACCAGCTCGCACGGGTCGTCGCCGGGCGGCTGGCCGAGCGAGCTCCAGGGGTGACGTTTCCTTCCCTGGACCGGCAGCGCCCGAGGATTCCGTTGCCGACCGCGCAGCGCACCCCGTTCTTCTGCTCTGGATGTCCGCACAACTCGAGCCTGCGCGTTCTCGAAGGCACGCTGGTCGGTGTGGGAACCGGATGCCACGCGCTGGGTGCCTGGGCGGACGATCACATGGTCGGCAACATCGTGACCAAGGCCCAGATGGGAGGGGAGGGAGCGACCTGGCTGGGTCTCGAGCCGTTCGTCGAGGCTGACCATCTGGTCCAGAACATGGGCGACGGGACGTACTTCCACTCCGGCCAGCTCGCGGTCCAAGCAGCTGTCGCGGCGGGATCGCACGTCACGTTCAAGCTGCTCTTCAACGGTGCGATCGCAATGACGGGAGGCCAGGACCCCGCTGAGAGCGACAGCCGGCCGGTCGAAGACGTCGCGGGGATCCTCCTGCGCCAAGGCGTCAGCCGCGTGCTCATCACGACCGACGATCTCGCGCGCTATCGCCGCGTGCGGCTTCCTCGGGGGGTGGAGGTGTGGCATCGCGATCGGGTGCTCGAAGCTCAGCGCGTGCTCGCCGGGGTGCCCGGCGTGACGGTGCTCATCCATGACCAGCGCTGTGCCGCCGAGAAACGCCGTGATCGCACCCGGGGTCGGCTTCCCGCCCCGGCGCGGCGCGTCTACATCAACGAGCGGGTGTGCGAAGGCTGCGGAGACTGCGCGACGGCCTCGAACTGTCTCTCGGTCGAGCCGGTCGACACCGAGCTCGGCCGCAAGACCGCGATCAACCAGACGTCGTGCAACGCCGATTATTCCTGCCTTCGAGGGAACTGCCCGTCGTTCGTGATCGTCCGACCGCGTCCATCAGGCCGGGTGCGCAGGCTGCTCGGTCACGACCGCGGGCCCCGGAAGGCGGCCGGTGGCGCGCGAACCGAGAGGAGCGAGGTTGGACCCCCGCCGGGCGCCTTTCCACAGCCAGCGCAGGCGGTGAGCCCAGAGGACTGCACCATCCGGATGCCGGGGATCGGGGGGACGGGGGTGGTGACCGTGAGCCAGATCATCGGGACGGCAGCCACCCGCGCCGGCCGCCATGTCCACGGCCTAGACCAGACCGGCCTCAGCCAGAAGGCGGGGCCTGTGGTGTCCGAACTGCGCGTCAGCGCGAAGGCCGTGGACGGCTCCAACCAGGCAACCCGCGGAGGCGTGGACCTCTTCTTGGGCTTCGACCAGGTGGTGTCGCTCCAGCCCGCCAACCTCGAGGCCATCGAGCCCGGCCGGACCATCGCGGTCGTCTCGACCAGCCCGACGCCCACCGGCGACATGGTCGCGCACCCTGATCGCTCCCTGCCCACGCCAACACAGGTCGAGCAGGTGCTCTCCGCGCTCGTCGGCGCGCAGCGGTGCGTCCTCGTGGACAGCGTTGCTCTCGCCGACCAGTTGCTCGGCTCGTCGGTCTACGCGAACGTGCTCCTTCTCGGGGTCGCATTCCAGGTCGGTGCCATCCCGCTTCCGGCTGGCGCGATCGAGGCCGCCATCGAGCTCAACGGGGTCGCCGTCCCACAGAACCTCGCCGCGTTCCGATGGGGGCGAGCATGGGTGTCCGATCGGCCACGGGTGGAAGGAGCCCTCGCAGCACATCGCGAGCGTGACGATGCAGAGAGCTCGTCTCGCTCCGCGGCGGAGCTGCCAGGACCGATCCGACGGGCGCCCGAGCTTCGGCGCCTCGTCGACCTCCGCGCGCGAGACCTCGTCGAGTACCAGAGCCCTCAGTACGCACGCCACTACGTCGAGGTCGTCGAGCTCGCTTTGGAGGCAGAAGAGCGTGCAGCTCCGGGGTCATTTGCCTTCGCGTCGGGCGTCGCTCGCTCCCTCTACAAGCTCATGGCGTACAAGGACGAGTACGAAGTCGCCCGGTTGCATCTTGCGTCCACGCCCGACGAGGCCAGGCGTCCCGGCGTGCGCGTCAGCTGGCTCCTTCAGCCGCCGGTGCTCGCGTCGATCGGGCTCAAGCGCAAGATCGAGGTCGGTCCGTGGTTCCGGCCCGTCTTCTCGGCGCTCCGGGCAGCGCGTGTCCTCCGCGGCAGCCCGCTCGACCCGTTCGGCTACTCCGACGTTCGCAGGACGGAGCGGCGGCTCGTGAAGGAGTTCGAGACGGACATCCGGCGGGTGGTGGCGGTGCTAGCGCCCGAGAACCACGCCCTGGCATCCGAATTCGCCGTTCTTCCGGACATCGTGCGCGGCTACGAGGAGGTGAAGATGCGAAACGTGGCGACGTACGGCTCGAGGCGGCTGGAGCTGCTGCGCGCCCTCGGCCTGGAGGAGGGTGCGGCACGTTCGCAATTCCAGTGACACGAGTGCGTGTGGGCACGTTCTTGAGCCTCGCCTCTCCGGAGGCGACGGCGATCGTGAGCGGCCGCCTGGACCTCGTGGTCGTGGATGCGGAGCATGGGATCGGGGACGAGTCAGTGCTCGTCGCCCAGCTCCGAGCCGCGCGCTCTCCGTATCGCTGGGTTCGCGTCAGGCAGATCCCGGATGCGCCGAAAGCGCTCGATCTGGGCGCCGACGGTGTGGTGGTGCCGAGGATACGGGCGGCCGCAGAGGTGGCCGAGCTGGTGAGGCTCTGCGCGTACCCTCCGGACGGGGTGCGTGGGATCGGGCCGTCCGCGGCCAACCTCTACGGGATGCTTCTTCGAGAGCAGGTGACGTCCGGCGGGCGCCGAGGCGAGGTGTGGCCCCAGATCGAGACGTTGGAGGCTGTCGAAGCGCTTCCCGAGATCCTGGCTCTGGACCCTAGGCCGGCAGGGGTGTTCATCGGCCCCGGAGACCTTTCGGCTGCTCTCGGTCGTCCCGGCGAGCTCGGGCATCCCAAGGTCCGGGAGGTGGTCGAACGAATCGTCGAGGCGTGCCTCGAGGCGGCATGGACATTCGCGATCTTCAGCCCGGACCACGAGGACGCCGAGCGCTGGATCGAGCTGGGCGCATCGGCGGTCGTGGTCGGGTCCGACGCGAGCTGGATGATCGAAGGAGCAGCACCGGTATGGGCACTGGCGGAAGCGAAGGCGTCCGCATGATCGGGAAAGTGGTGAAGACGGACGGCGCCTTCAGGAACCCTGAGATCGAACGTGGCATCTTTGCGCGTGCCGGGATCGAGTACGTGGAACTGCGCCAACCGAGCGTCGAAGAGCTCTCGGAGCACGCCAGGGATGCCGACGCGCTCATGGTCCTCGCCTACCGTGTCGGCCGCGAGCTCCTGGAGGCGCTTCCGAGGGTGAAGGTGATCGCGCGCTACGGCGTCGGCGTGGACAATGTGGACGTCGAGGCGGCTACCTCGCTCGGCATCGCCGTCACCTGCGTGCCCGACTACTGCGTGGACGAAGTGAGCAGTCATGCGATCGCGTTGATGCTCGCCGTGTGGAGGAAGCTCGTTCCCCTGGCTGGCCTTGCGCCAGCAGGAACGTTCCCTGCCATGGAGGCAGTCAGGCCGATCCGCCGGCTGGAGGGTTCCAGGGTAGGGCTGGTCGGCTTCGGAGGGTTGGCACAGGCGGTCGCGAGGAAGCTGGCCGGGTTCGGCCTCGAGATCGTGGCGGCTGACCCGTACGTGGCTGACCATGTGTTCGCTGCGCACGGCGTGTCCAAGGTCGGCCTGGCTGAGCTGATCGAGACGTCGGATGTGGTGTCGATCCATACCAGCCTCACCCCGACCACGCTGCACCTGATCGGCGCCGAGGAGATCTCTCGCATGAAGCCAGGAGCCATCGTGATCAACACGGCTCGAGGCGCCGTGGTGGACCAGGCGGCCCTGGTCGAAGCGCTGCGGGACGGTCGTCTCGCGGGGGCCGGGCTCGACGTCCTCGAGAAGGAGCCGCCTGAAGCGGACGACGAGCTCCTCGGTCTGCCAAATGTCATCGTCACTCCCCACGTCGGCGCCTACTCCGAGGAAGCGATCACGACGCTGCAGGAGCACGCGGCCTCTGCGGTCGTGGACGTCCTGTCAGGCGTGAGACCGGCGCATCTCGCCGACCCGTCCGTCTGGCAAGTCCTGCGAGGACGGGGATGATCGGGGATGCCCAGCCGAACGCGACCGCGAGGGTCGCAGGGGTTCCGGCTGCCCCGGACACCACGCGGATGGATGAATTGGCGCAGCGCCTGAGCAATTGGGGACGATGGGGCGCGGATGACGAGCTGGGGACCCTCAACTATCTCACTCCGGATCGACGCGTGGCGGCGCGCGAAGAGATCGTCGACGGCATCGCGGTCTCGCTGGCCATGTCGTTCGACAGGTTCGGGCCCCAGCCGTGGGGCGATCGTCGGCTGAACCCCACGCTCTCCATGCTCCAGACGGGAACCGACGTCAAGCTCGGCGTGCAGGAGGGGTGCGTCGACGGCTGGGGCTATGCCGACGACATGGTCACCATGGCCCTCCAGGCCGCAACGCACTGGGACAGCCTTGCTCACGCCTTCCACCGGTATCGCATGTACAACGGCTACCCCTGTGAGGAAGTGAGCGCGGCTGGTGCGAGACGTAATAG
>JAKBTL010000108.1 GCA_021844425.1 Actinomycetes bacterium
GTCACCGTTCGACGCCGAGCTCGAGGGCCGGCCCAGGCACGGGAGCACACGCGCCGACGAGAAGGAAGAGAAGGAAGAGCGGCACCCCGAGAACGAGCACGCGGGTCCCGAGGACGAGCACGCGGGCCCCGAGAAAGAGCACGCGAGTACCGAGGGCGAGCACGGCACCGGCGGCGACACGGAACCTCAAGTGCAGCTCGACCGCACAGGGCTCGCCGAGCGCGTCGTCGCGTTCCCGGTGCCTGCAGGCAGGTACACGGGGCTCAGCGCGGCGCACGACGGCTTCCTCTGGCTGTCCGAGCCGCTCGAAGGCGTCCTCGGCGAAGGACGCGCCGGTCTGGGCGCACGCCCGGCCCGCGCGTCGCTCGTCAGGTTCGATCTCGTCCAACGACGCGCGTCCCACCTCGTCGACGAGCTGGACGGCTACACGGTGAGCGGCGACGGGAGGACCGTGGTGGTACGCGACGGTGGGCATCTCCGCGCGCTCCCTGCGGACCACCGGGTGGAGACACCGCCCGACGGGGAGCCGTCGCCCGAGGTCGTGGACATCGACCTGGGGCGCGTCCGCCTGGAGGTGCTCCCAGCGCTCGAGTGGGCCCAGATGTACGGCGAGGCGGCGCGGCTCATGCGCGACCACTTCTGGGTCGCGGACATGGCCGGGGTCGACTGGCAGGCTGCGGTGGCGCGGTACCGCCCGCTCCTCGATCGGATCGCGACGCGCGACGACCTCTCCGAGCTCCTCTGGGAGGTGCAAGGGGAGCTGGGGACGTCGCACGCCTACGAGGTCCCCCCTCCCCGGCCGGTGGACGACGAACGCCGTCTCGGCCTGCTCGGCGCCGATCTCGTCGCCGACGAGGCCGGAACCTGGCGCGTCGCGCGGATCTTGCCCGGGGAGTCCTCGGTGCTCGCCGCACGCGCCCCGCTCCTCGCACCCGGGACGCGGATCGCGGTCGGCGACGCCATCGTGGCGGTGGACGGAAGGCCGGTAGACCCGGTGCTCGGACCGTCGGCGTCGCTCGTCGGCGCCGCGGAGAAACCGGTCGAGCTCACCGTGCGCGACGCGTCGGGCGCCACGCGCGAAGTCGTCGTGGAGCCACTCGGCGACGAGCGTCCGCTGCGCTACCAGCGGTGGGTGGCCGAACGGCGAGAGTACGTGCATGCCGCGACCGATGGTCGGGTCGGCTACCTGCACGTGCCCGACATGGTGGGCACGGGTTGGGCGGAGCTGCACCGCGACCTGCGCGTCGAGGTCGCACGCGAGGGGCTCGTGATCGACGTACGCGACAACCGGGGAGGCCACACCTCCGCGCTGGTGCTCGAGACGCTAGGGCGCGCCGTGCGAGCCTGGGACGTCGGCCGTCACATCGGCCCGATGACCTATCCTCCCCATGCCGCACGCGGGCCACGCGTCCTCGTCGTCAACGAGCAGGCGGGCTCGGACGGCGACATCGTGACGGCGGGGTTCCGCCAGCTCGGGCTCGGACCGATCGTCGGGACCCGCACGTGGGGCGGCGTCGTCGGGATCGACAGCCGCTACCAGCTCGTCGACGGGACGAGCGTGACCCAGCCTCGCTACGCCTTCTGGTTCGAGGACCTCGGCTGGAGCGTCGAGAACCACGGCGTCGACCCGGACGTCGAGGTGCCCGTCGCGCCCGAGGACTGGGGAGCAGGACGCGACCCCCAGCTCGACCGTGCGATCGCGCTCGTGCTCGAAGCTCTCGCCGGCACGCCGGCCGCCACGCCGCCCGACGTCGCGACGCGCCCTTCACGAACCCCGCCGCCCCTCGCGCCGCGCCCTTGACGCGCGGATGCCCACGGCGTCGTGAACCTCCCCACCCGCACGGGCGGGGGTTGCGGCCGCGGTTTGCTCAAGGGGGCGCGCCGGGTAGCGAGGCGGCTTCCTCCACGAGGTACGGGCCGTCGTTGCGCACGGAGCCCACGTCGAGCGTGACGGAACGGTGGACGAGGACGCCACCCTTCGGCACGAGCAGGGTACGCAGGAAGTCCGCGTCGCCGGTCCCCGGATCGAGCCAGCGCGCCCAGTCCTGCGGCTCGAGCACGACCGGCTGGCGGTCATGCACCGTCATGTCAGGGCCGGCCTTCGAGGTGAGGACGGTCGCGCTCCGGCGCTGCTGTCCGTCGCGGGCCCAGACCTCCCACAAGCCCGCGAGGACGACGGGGTCTCCGTCGGCGCGCCGGAAGAAGTACGGCTGCTTGCGCGACGACCCGGGGACCGCGGCCCACTCGTAGAAGCCATCCACCGGCACGAGGAGACGGCGGTGCGAGAAGGCCTGACGGAACATCGGCTTGGTCGCCACCGACTCGGCCCGCGCATTGAACGCCCGGGCGGCCAGCTTCGGATCGTCGCACCATCCCGGGAGCAGGCCCCAGACGAAGTCCGAGAGCTCACGCGCGCCATGCCGCTCGCGCACGCCGAGGAGCCGTGCGGCCGGAGGGACGTTCCAGCTCGGACGCCAGTCGAGCTCGGGGTCGACGAGCGCCCTCAGGCGCTGCGCGTACCGGCTCGGGTCACTCTGCGCGATCCGCCCGCACACCGGTTCGAGCCTACGAGGCGCCCGTTCCGACGCGCTCGGCGAAGAGGTCCTCGGCCGCCGCGTCGAGGGCAACGAGCAGCTCGCGGTCCCGCGGGTAGGTGAGCAGCTGCCCGGCGTCGGAAAGGTCGACCCAGCGCAGCTCGTCCACCTCGTCGCCGGGCGCGAACCGTCCGGACCGGGCCTCCATGACCCAGTAGGCCACGACCTTCGCTCGGTCCTTTCGGTCGCGGTACTCGGTGTGCCCGACGAAGGGGCCGAGGACGCAGGTGAAGCCAGTCTCCTCCTCGACCTCTCGGATCGCACACTCCTCCAGGCTCTCGCCCGGCTCGCGCTTGCCCTTCGGGAACGACCAGTCCCCTCGGACCGGACGGTGGACGAGGGCCACCTGGACCAGCCCTTCCGAAGTCCGACGCACGATCATGCCGCCTGCGGCTTGGACGAGCAGCTCGCCCGCCCTTGCTCCCTGCGTGGTGGTGGGGTCGCCCATGGATGCCGAGCCTATTGTGCGACTTCACCGCGAAGGGGCACCCCGGCGTCTGGGCTGCGCCGCACTAGCCTCACTACGGATGGACGACGATCATCCCGAGGCCGGGTCGACGCACGGCGCGCGCCCTCCGGCTGGCGGCGGGGAGGCGGCTCCCACGAGACCTGAAGGGCAAGCAGCAGCCGGGGAGCAGGGAGTCACCGAGGTCGAGTGGCAGTTCGACGCGCTCGACCTTCGCCCGGTCGAGCGCTGGCTCGCCGCGCTGGCCTCGCGCATGTACCCCGGCGCCCCTCCCCTCACCGTGCTCGCGAAACCAACCCGCCGGCTGGTCGACCGCTACATGGACACCGCGGACTTTCGCGTCGCACAAGCCGGGTTCGCGCTGCGCACGCGCCAGCGCGGGCGAGCGGTCGAGGTGACGCTGAAAGAGACGCGCCCGGCGGACCCGACCGGCGTGCGCACGCGCCTGGAGCTCAGTGAGTCCCTCCCCGCCGGCCTCGGCTCGCTCGGGACCGGGGGCCCCGTCGGCCGACGCGTGCGCGCCGTCGTGGGCCGGCGGCAGCTCGGCGGGGTGCTCGAAGTCCGGACCCGGCGCCAGCCCTTCTCGTTGCGTACCGCGGGCGCGGAGATCGCCGAGGTCGCGCTGGACGACACGACGATCCTGGTGGGACAGGACCAGGCCCCCGCACGCCTTCGGCGCGTGGAGGTCGAGGTCGCCCCAGGATGGCTCGAGACCCTGAGGCCGGTCGTCGAGGATCTTCGAGCGTCCGCGGGCCTGAGCCCGGCGGTGGTCTCCAAGTTCGAGGCGGGGCTGCTCGCTGCCGGTATCTCGATCCCCGGCCCCCCCGACGTCGGGCCTACCGACGTCGGGCCCGACGCGACCCTCGGGGACGTCGCGTACGCGGTGATCCGCCGGCAGCTCCGCGAGCTCTACGCGCACGAGCCCGGAACCCGCCTCGGCGAGAACCCCGAGGAGCTCCACGACCTGCGCGTCGCCACTCGCCGGCTGCGTGCCGCGATGGACCTCTTCTCGAGCGCGCTCCCCTCACGGGCGAGCGCAGTGCGTGAGGAGCTGCGTTGGATCGCCGGCGAGCTCGGCGCCGTGCGCGACCTCGACGTGCAGCTCGATGAGCTGACGAAGATGGGCCGCTGGTCCGACGAGTGGGCTGGCACGGGGACCGGTACGGGGCTCGCCCACCTGCACGCGCTCCTCACAGCCGAGCGGGACCGCGCGCGCGAAAGTCTGCTCGATGCGCTGGACTCTTCGCGTTGGGAGCGTCTCACGGCCGCGCTCCTCGCCCTCGCTCGCCAGGGACCAAGCGGACGCGTCCCGGGGGCCAGGGTCCCCGCCGCGATCGCGGTGCCGCCTCTCCTCGACCGCCACCACCACGCCATGCTCGCCGCGGCCAAACGCGCCAGGCGCACCGGGACGGCTCACGATCTCCACCGCGTCCGCATCCGGGGCAAGCGGCTCCGGTACTCCCTCGAGTTCACCTCACCCCTCTACGGCCAGCCTGCCCTGCACTTCGCGAAGAGGCTCACGCAGCTCCAGGACGCGCTCGGCAGGATGCAGGACGCCGAGGTGGCCTCTTCCCGTCTCCTCTCCCTCGCCACCGCGCCGCCGGGCGCCACGCTCCCTCCGGCGACCATCTTCGTCATGGGCGCGATCGCGGAGCGCTACCGCCAGGAGTCCGCACGCCTTCGATCGAGCTTGCCCAAGAGCCTCGAGACGCTGCGCGGGAGGGAGTGGCATGACCTCCGGGACGCCGTCGACCGGGCACGGCGCCGTGCAGAGGCGCTCGCAGCCGCTCCGCCCTACGCGCCCCCGACGCGCACGAGCCGGGCTCCCGCTCGCAGGGTGAACGGGGAGGCCCCGCCAGCCGACGGCCACATCGACGCGGGGGCGGGAGACGACCTGCCGGCGGCAGCCGAGCCTGCCGTGCATCTGGCGGCGACGGAACCACCACCCAGGACGTCGGAGCTGCCCCCGGCGACGGCGACGGAGCTGCCCCCGGCGACGGGGCACACAGGAGCCGCTGGCGGCGAGTGACCGTCGTCGAGGCGGACGGTCACCCCGCCCGGTGCTCCTCGAGGAGGATCCCGTCGCGGTACTGGACATGGCGGCGGCGCGTGGCGGGCACACGCGGTCCGGGAACGACGAGGCCCGTCAGGTTCAGCGGGTCCGACGCCGCCATCGAGAGCACCTCGCCATCACGGCGGTCGCACGCCTGTGCGAGCAGCTGCGCCGCCTCTTCGAGCGCGTACTGCTCGCCGGAGAGCCCCGCGACGAACCGACCGCCCAGGCACATCCCGCGCGCCTCGAACCGGCGCAGCGCCCGCACGACGTCGCGCCAGGGCACGCGATAGGACTCGCGCGCCCAGAGCTCCCAGGCGACGACCCCCCAACGCACCAGCAGCTGGCCCGCGACCGCTTCTGCGAGCTCCTCGCCCTCGAGAGGACCGCCCTCGAGGGGACCGCCCCGTGCGGCGTCGCTCACCTGCGCGTCCCTCGGCGTCGCGGCATCGCCACGCAGCACCGCCTGGGGCAACAGCGACCAGCGGCCCTCCCCGATCCCCGACCCCGCCGGAGCAGGGCGGCGCGCTCGCATGAGCTGGCCGCTCGGTCGGCGCCGCTGGCGGGCTCGCCACAGACGGCGGGCCGAGAGCAGGCTGCGCACCGCCGAGAACGCGTCAGCGGTGACGAGCCCCGATGCCACGAGGTCCCAGAGCCCCTCGTCCACCTCCGCGGGGAGCCGTCTCGAGGCGGTGGCAAGCTCCGACCTGAAGCTCGCGCCGCTGGCGCGCAGGACCCCGAGGAGGTCGGCCGACGCACCCCGCCGCGGCTCCGCGGGCTGACCGCCCATCCGAACCGCAGCGAGCTGCCAGGCGAGGTCGTCACGCAGCACGATGGCGAGCGGCGTGGCCGGCGAAGGCACGGCGGAGCCCCTGCGCTCCGCTGCGCCCACGGCGCCTGCTCCACCGGCGCACGCGCCTGTGCCTCGGAGAGCGGGAGGCGACGGGTCCGGGCGGGGCGACAGCCGTCCCCAGGCGACCTCGCCGGCCAGGCACAGCTCGTCCAGCCATCGCGGGTCGTAGCCCGCCACGCGGGCGGGGAGGATCTCGCTCTCCCAGTCACCGGCAGGCGCCTCGATCCCCTGCAGCTGCTCGACCACCGCGAGAAGGCCCGCACGTCCCTCGAGCCGGGTGCCGGCGGCGGCGTGCTGCCAGCGGGTCAGTGCGCGCAGGAAGTCGCCGATGCTCGCCGCCTCGGCTCCGTGTCGACGGCGGCTGCGACTCGCCCGGTAGACGCGGGCGAGCACGTGGCGCGCGCACCAGGTCCCGTCGGGCAGCTGGAGCGCCGCGCCCGACGCCTCGAGACGGGCGAGCGCGGTGCGCGCCCTCGCCTCGGTGAGCGGCGCTCCCCGTGGCGCGCCGGCGGGCAGCGGCATCTCCGAGACGAGCTCGCTCACGCTGACGGGGCCCGCGAGGTCGAGGTGACCTCGCGCGCACTCTGCGGCCGCCTCGTCGTCCTCGACGATCGCCGCCGCACGGAGGCGGCGCTCGGTCGCTGCCCAGTCCCCGCCGACGACCGACGCGCGCCCGGACGCCTCGAGCACCTCGAACCACGGGCGCCACTCCTCCACCGGGCGGCACCGCACGAGCGAGAGGAGCAGGTCGTGGAGCTCGTCGGGGTCCCGGGGCCGGGGACGGACCTGGTCGAGCACCGCGGCGACGGCGGCAGGATGGAAAGGTGCGAGCTCTCCCGCAGGCACCGGCAGCCCTGTCCCTGCGCTCCCGAGGCGGCGGCGGAGCGGGACGGCCCTCGTACGTCGTTCCTCGAGCGGCGCACCGTCGAGGAAGGTGTACGCCCGTCCGGTGAGGATGCCGTGGGCCAGCACCGAAGGCTCCGCGGACTCGACGAAGCGCACCTCGACGGCGCCGCGCTCGACGGCTCGGAGCAGCTCCACCAGCCCTCCGGCGTCGAGCACCTCGCTCAGGCAGTCGGCAACCGTCTGGCGGACGAGCACGTGGTCGGGGACCGGGACGGGCCCGGGGGCGGTGTTCTCCTGGCAGGCGGCGAGCGCGGGCCACGTAGCCGCGAGGAGGTCGTCGGCCTCCATGCGCTGGAGGTGGATCGGCCGGCGCTGGCCTCCCCGCGCGCGCAGCACCACGAGCGCACGGTTCAAGTTCCACCGCCAACGCGCCTGGAGCATCGGGTGAAAGAGGATCGCCTGGGTGAGCACCGCCTCCGCCGTCCTGCTCGAGACCATCGAGGGGACGTCGGAGAGCGGGAAGCTGTGCTGGGGCCCGAGCGAAAGGACGACCGTGTCGTCGTCGGCGGCAGCCTGCAGCTCGAAGTCGAAGGTGACGCAGAACCGCTTGCGCAGGGCGAGCCCCAGGGCGCGGTTCACCCGGCCGCCGAACGGCGAGTGGACCACGAGCTGCATGCCCTCCGCCTCGTCGAAGAACCGCTCGACCACGAGCCGGTGCTGCGTCGGCAGCGCGCCCAGAGCGGCGCGGCCCGCGTCGAGGTAGGCGACGACCTGGTCCGCGACCTCCTCTGCCACGCCGGACATCGAGACGACCGCGCGTCGCGCTCCACGGGCATCGCCGCGCTCGAGCCACTGGTCCACGGTCTCGCGGAGCCGGCCCACCTCCTCGGAGAGCTCGGCGGTGCGCGCAGGAGCCTCGCCGAGCCAGAACGGCACGGTCGGCGCCGCGTCGCCCGCGTCCGACACGCGCACGGTGCCGACCTCCACCTGGCGCACGCGCCACGAATGCGTCCCGAGGAGGAAGACGTCGCCGATGCTCGCCTCGACGGCGAAGTCCTCGTGCACGGAGCCGACCGTCACCCCGTCGGGGTCGAGCACCACGCGGTAGTCGCCGGTCTCGGGGATCGCACCTCCCGCGGTCAGCGCGCTGAGTCGTGCGGCGCGGCGCGGGCGCAGCCGGCCGTGGACGGCGTCGTGATGGAGGTGGGCGCCGCGGCGTCCCCGCCCGGTGACGATCCCGTCGCATACGAGCTCGACGACCTGGTCGAACGTCGCGCGGTCGAGGCTGGCGTACGGCGCTGCCGAGCGCGCCATGTCGAACAGCTCCTCGGTGCCGCACTCCCCTGCTGCCGCGACCTCTGCGACGAGCTGCTGGGCGAGCACGTCGAGGGGGGCCTCCGGCGGCACCAGCGCGTCGAGCCTTCCCTCACGCAGAGCTGCGAGAAGCGCCGTGCACTCGACCAGCTCGTCACGGGTGAGCGGGTAGAGGCGGCCGGCAGGCGTGCCTTGCACACGGTGGTTGGCGCGCCCGACGCGCTGGAGGAACGTGCCGATCGCGCGAGGCGAGCCGATCTGGCACACGAGCTCGACAGGGCCGACGTCGATGCCGAGCTCGAGAGACGCCGTCGCGACCAGCGCGCGTAGCTCGCCTGCGCGAAGCCGCGCCTCGACCAGCCGCCGGCGTGCGGCCGAGAGGCTCCCGTGATGCGCAGCGACGGCGGGCCCCTCGCCGACCGGCGCCGCACTCTCGCAGACGCCGTCGGCCGCGACGGTCTCGCCGGCGAGGCGCTCCGCGAGCTGGTGGGCGACGCGCTCTGCCATCTTGCGCGTGTTGACGAACACGAGCGTCGTGCGGTGCGCGCGGACGTGGTCCGCGATCCTGTCCAGGACCTCGCCGAACTGCTGGTGGCTCGCGACAGCCTCGAGCTCGGACTCTGGAAGCTCCACGGCCACGTCGAGCCCCCGAGCGTGCCCGCAGTCGACGATCGCCGGCAGCGGGCGCCCCCCTGCTCCCGAAAGCAGACGTGCGACCGTCTCGATCGGCCGCTGCGTGGCGGACAGCCCGATGCGCTGCAACCGCCGGCCGCCCCGTTCGGCGTCGACCAGACGGCTCAGCCGCTCGAGGCTCAACGCGAGGTGCGCGCCCCGCTTGTCACGGGCGAGCGTGTGGACCTCGTCGACGATCAACGTCCGCACGTTGCGCAGCAGCTCCCGAGACGACGCCGCGGTGAGCAGGAGGTACAAGGACTCGGGCGTCGTCACGAGCAGATCGGGCGGCCTGCGGCGCATGCTCGCGCGCTCGGCGGCGGAGGTGTCGCCGGTACGCACGGCAACGGTGAGCTCGGGGAGGTCGACGCCCTGCTCGGCGGCAGCGGCCCGCGCGCCGTCGAGGGGGACCTGCAGGTTCTCGTGGACGTCGGCCGCCAGCGCTCGGAGCGGGGAGACGTAGACGACCTCGGGTCCGGGCCTCGCGGCAGGAGGCTCGACGTCGGCTGGCTCCCCGCTCGAGCCCGCGGCGAAGAGCGACCCGGCGAGACGGCGACGGTACGCCGCGTCGATCGCCACCATGAAGCCGGTCAGGGTCTTGCCGGTGCCGGTCGGCGACGCGACGAGCACGTCGGCGCCCGACCGGACGAGCGGCCAGGCTCTCGCCTGCGGCTCGGTCGGGCCGAGGGGGAAGCGCGACCCGAACCACGCCGCCAACGCGGGGTGGAAGCTCTCGACGACCGCTGTCGCGGACGTGGGGGACTGGCCGGGAGCGTTCATGTGGCGGTCATTCCACCAGCCGGCTGCGACCGCCGTGCCCGAGAGCGCCTCCTGCGCGGGAGCGGTCCGGCGGAGGGCGGCGTGCTGCGGAAGCCGTCGTGCGCTGCCTCGCCGTCGTGCGCTGCCTCGCCGTCGTGCGCCGCCTCGCCGTCGTGCGCCGCCGGGCCGTCGAGCGCTGCCGCGCCGTCGTCTCCGTCGAGGACCGCAGCGACCTCTGCCCGTCCTGCGGCGATGAGCTCGGAGGTCGTCGAGAAGTCCCGGTAGTCCGAGCCGGGGTCCCCGCCTCCGCTGAAGACCGTGACCTCCACGCCGGGCGGGAGCGCCGCGAGCTCCCGGGCGAAGCGAGCCTGGACGGCGATGAAGAACCCGGTGAGCACCGCCTCGACGGGCCGGCGGGCAGGGCGTGGCCTGTAGTGCAGGGGGCCGCAGAGCAGCACGTAGAGGCGGGTGGCGCCTGCGTCGATCGCTCGGCTGATCGGCACGTTGTCGACGACCCCCCCGTCGATAAAGAGCTCGCTGCCGATCCGCACCGGCGGGAAGATCGCAGGGATGGCCGCCGAGGCGAGAACCGCCTCGACGGCCGGGCCCTCCGTGAGCCATCGCTCACGGCCGTCGTGCAGCGAGGTCGCGACGACCTCGATCGGGACTGCCGCGTGCTCGAGGCGTTCGAAGCGCAGCCCCTCCTCGAGGAGCCGCCGCAGCCCGGTGTTCGCATGCGCCGCCGGGCGTTGCTGGAAGAACGTCCAGGGGCCGTACGCGCGGCTCCGGGGAAAGACGCTGTCGCCCGAGAGCGAGCACCACACTCGCTGGACGTGCTCCATCCCTTCCGGCGTGGGGTCGCCAGCGTAGGCGGCACCGTTGACCGCGCCCACCGAGGCTCCGTAGACGCGCTGCGCGCGGATCCCGCGTGCGGCGAGCTCCGTCAGCATGCCCACCTGCACCGCGCCACGGCTTCCACCGCCCGCCAGCACGAACGCCGTGCGCGGCCGCTCCGGCTCCTGCGCCGGATCTCGGCGAACGCTCACGATCCCGGGCGATGACCCCGGGCACGGCGATTCCCGGCCCGGTTCCGGCCAAGCGCGCGGGCGCTCGGCCGGCCGCCGGTGCCGGTGCCGGCCGCCTGCCGCTGTGCGCGCGAGGGTGTCTGCCCGTTCGCCGTCGCGCCGTCGAGCGACCCGCCGTGCTCCGCTGCCGCCTGCCGTCGAACCCACTCTGCTCGCCCGGCCCGGTCGCGGCGCACCGCCCATCGCACCGTGACCACGGCGAGCACGACGAAGGCCGCGAGGAACACGCCGAACACCGCGTAGAACGCTGGGGGAGTCCCACCCGCGCCGACCAGGCCGACCTCTGCGAAGCTCACCCCCCTGAGGCTAGGGACGACCCGGGCGCGTCACAACCCTCGGGCACCCTGTGGAGGTGACGATCGCGCCCGCCCCTCCCCGCCGAGCACAGACGACCGCCCGGCTGAGCGGGGGCTATCGCGGCTCCGACCTCCTCGCTCGCCTCGTCTCGTCGCCTCGCTCGAGGCCGACGGTCGACCTCGGGCTGGCCGGCGGGTTGCGGGCGTGGCTGGAGGACGGGATCGCCGAGGTCGGAGACGACGACCCGGGTCGGACCGACCCCTGGCGCACCCACCACGGCGGGAGCACCACCGGCCGGGGTGGGACGTCGCCACGACGAGCTCTCGTGCGCGACGGGACGACCGCTCGCAGCCTCACCCTCGCCCACCGCGCCACGTTCGGCGTCCGCGACCTGCGCGCCTGGCTCACTCGGGCGATCTTCCGCCTCACCGTCGTCCAAGGCCCTCTGCGGCATCCTTTCGAGGACGCGCTCTGTGCGATCTCGGTCACCGAGCACGGCCCCGACCTCCTCGACGCGGTCAGCCGCCTGCGCGCCGGCGAGCGGGCGGACCTACGAGCGTTCGCACGAGCACGCGCGTCGGCGATCTCCTCGCAGTGGCACCCAGTCCCCGCGGCGTGGTTGCCGCGCACCGGCGAGAGGCTGCAGGTGCCGCTGGGCGGCGGCGCCGTTGTGCTGCGCGCGACCGCGGATCTCGTGCTCGGCCGGCCGTCGGACGGCACGGCTTCGGTCTGCCTCGTCCGGTTGCACGACCAACGGCGGGACCAGGCCGGCACCGTGCAGGCGGAGCGGGCGCGCCGAGCGCTGGCGCTCACCGAGACGCTACGCAGCGGCGCTCCTCCATGGCGCGTCGCCAGCTATGACCCGGGCGAGGGGCGTCTCAGCTGCGACGACGTAGGCCGGGAGCTGCTCGCGGAGGCGGTGCGCGACGTGCTGCACGCGCTCGGGCGACGATGAGCGCGGCCTCGGCATCGGGAAGCGGCGGTCTCGCCGTGCCGCCGCTCTCCGCCACGACCCCCGCCGGCCGCGTCCCGAGAGCCGAGGCGCTCACCGACGCGCTGCTCGGCGGCACCGCGCTCGCCGATGCCCCGACAGCCTCGAGGGCGGCCCGGGCGCGCCTCGAGCGGGGGCTCGCTTCCACTGTCGCGCGCTCTCCTCACGCTCGCCTCGCCCGTATCGGCAGCTACCAAGTGGCCCAGGTGCTCGGCGCGCTCGGGGCGCCAGGACCTGGGCCGCCGCCGGCGCCTGCGGAGCACCAGGCGTTCCGTTGGAGCTCTCGAGCGGCGAGACGTCCGGTCGGCCTCGCCGCCATGCGCCTGGGTCTCGACGGCCGTGCTGCGACGCCCGCCGACGCGGTCGCGCTGGTCATGTCCGACCCCGCCGCTCCTCTCGGGGTCGGGCGCGAAGGCCCCGGGTCGTGCGCAGACTGGGTCGCGTCGCTCGCACCTCCAGCCCGCTCGATGGTGGCGGCCGAAGCGACCGCGTGGGCGACCAGGCTCTGGACCGCCCTCGACTGGGGACGCCTCGACCCCAGCCAGCTCTCCGTCGGCGGCCCCGACCGGTGGTGGCGGTGGTCCGGAGCCGGCGCCGGCCGGACGGCCAGGATCGCCCTGCGAGGTCGAGCCGACGTTCGGATCCGCGTCGGCCCGCCGGAGGGAGGCGGCCCGTCGCACGGCGCCCACCTCGTCGTGCTCGACGGGCACCCGGGGGCCGCCACACGCCACGCGCTGCTGCTGAGCGCGCTCGTCGACGCGCTCTCGAGCCTGCGCTCGCCGGAGTCGTCGACCGTGCCCAGCCGTGTGGTGGGCTGGTGGCCGGACTCCGGCAAGGCGTGGATCGTCGCGGTCGACGCTGGGACGCTCGCCGTCGCGGCCGACGCGGTCGTCGTGACCGCAGGAGCGCTGCTCAGGGACGGCGCGCCAGGAGGGGACGGCTCAGGCCACTAGCGTGGCACGGCCAATGCAGACCCGAGACGACATCCGCAACGTGGCCATCGTGGCACACGTCGACCATGGCAAGACCACGCTGGTGGACGCCATGCTGCGCCAGACCGGCGCGTTCGGCGAACGCCAGGAGGTCGCCGATCGCGTGCTCGACTCCGGAGACCTCGAGCGCGAGAAGGGCATCACGATCCTCGCGAAGAACACCGCCGTGCGATACGGCTCGGTCAAGATCAACATCGTCGACACTCCGGGCCACGCCGACTTCGGCGGCGAGGTCGAGCGGGGCCTCACCATGGTCGACGGGGTGCTGCTGCTGGTCGACGCGTCGGAGGGCCCGTTGCCCCAGACCCGCTTCGTCTTGCGCAAGGCCCTCGAAGCCCGCCTCCCGGTCGTGCTCGCGGTGAACAAGGTCGACCGCGCGGACGCCCGCGTCGACGAGGTGGTCCACGAAGTCGAGGAGCTCTTCTTGGACCTCGACGCCGACGAGGACCAGATCGACTTCCCGATCCTGTTCACCAACGCCCGCGCAGGCTGGGCGTCGACCGAGCGGGGGAAGGAGGGGACCGACCTCGTGCCGCTGTTCGACGCCATCGTCGAGCACGTCCCCGCGCCCGTGCACGAGCCCGGTGCCCCGCTGCAGGCTCTCGTCTGCAACCTCGACGCCTCCCCCTACGTCGGCCGGCTCGCCATCTGCAGGATCCACCACGGGGTCCTCCGGCGAGGCGCCGTGGTGGGCTGGTGCCGGCTCGACGGCACGGTGGAGCGGGCCAAGGTGAGCGAGCTCTACGTCACCCACGCCCTCGAGCGCCAGCCTGCCGAGGAGGCGGGACCCGGAGAGATCGCCGCGATCGCGGGGATCGCGGACGTGACCATCGGCGAGACGATCACCGACCCCGACGACCCGCGCCCGCTCCCGGCGATCACGGTCGACGAGCCGAGCCTCACCATGACCGTCGGGATCAACACCTCACCTCTCGCCGGGATGGACGGCGGGACGAAGCTCACCGCACGTCTCGTGAAGAGCCGGCTGGACGCCGAGCTCGTGGGCAACGTCTCGCTCCGGGTCACGCCCACCGATCGTCCCGACGCGTGGGAGGTGCACGGGCGCGGCGAGCTGCAGCTGGCCGTCCTGGTCGAGACGATGCGGCGGGAAGGGTTCGAGCTGACCGTCGGCAAGCCCCAGGTCGTGACGCGCGAGATCGACGGCACGAAGTCCGAGCCGATGGAGCGCGTCGTGATCGACGTGCCCGAGGAGTACCTCGGCGTCGTCACGCAGCTGCTCGCGCTGCGGCGGGGAACCATGCTCCAGATGGTCAACCACGGCACGGGCTGGGTCCGGCTCGACTTCCGGGTGCCCGCACGCGGGCTCGTCGGCTTCCGCACCGAGTTCCTGACCGAGACGCGCGGCACGGGCATGCTCCACCACGTCTTCGACGGCTGGGCGCCATGGCAGGGAGAGCTGCGCACCCGGCGGAACGGCTCGATGGTCGCCGACCGCCGCGGGGTGACGACGACCTTCGCGCTCATGAACCTCCAAGAGCGCGGCACGCTCCTCGTCGGCCCTGCCACCGAAGTGTACGAAGGGATGATCGTGGGGGAGAGCTCGCGCACAGACGACATGGACGTGAACCCCACGAAGGAGAAGAAGCTCACCAACATGCGCTCCTCCACCGCCGAGGAGCTGGAGCGCCTCACGCCTCCGCTGACGCTCTCCCTCGAGCAGGCGCTCGAGTTCATCGCCAACGACGAGTGCGTCGAGGCGACCCCGAAGGCGGTGCGGCTCCGAAAGCGCGTCCTCGACGCTTCGGTGCGCGGCCGCCTCCGTGGCCGCGCAAGGTCGGGTCGGCAGCCCGCGCCGTGAGGAGCGCCGGGGTAGCCTCGCTCTCCGCAGGCTCTCAGAGCCCGGGAGGGATGGCAGAGCGGACGAATGCGCGGCTCTTGAAAAGCCGTGGGGCTCCGGTCCCCGTGGGTTCGAATCCCACTCCCTCCGCGCGAATGTCCGAATCCGCGCGAAAGTCCGACGACCACCCGACAGGCCTCGGCGCGCATGCCGGCGCCGACGAGGCCGCGATGCGCGCTGCGCTCGACGAGGCGCGCGCAGCCGCGGCTCACGGCGACGTCCCTGTGGGCGCCCTGGCGATCGTCGGCGGCAAGGTGCTCGCCCGCGCGCACAACGAGCGCGAGCGGCGTGGCGACCCCACTGCGCACGCGGAGCTCTTGACCCTGCGCGCCGCCGCGGAAGCGCTCGGCGGCTGGCGCCTCGACGCCGTGACGCTGGTCGTCACGCTCGAGCCGTGCCCGATGTGCGCCGGTGCGCTGATCGCCGCTCGGGTCGCTCGGCTGATCTTCGGCGCCCCCGACCCGCGGGCAGGCGCGTGCGGCACGCTCTACAACCTCTGCAGCGACCCTCGCTTGAACCACGAGCTGCCCGTGACGCGAGGCGTCCTCGAGGAGGAGGCCGCACAGCTCCTGCGCGAGTTCTTCGCCGTGCGGAGGACGTAGCCGCAACCGAGCCAGGACCGAGCCCCAGGCCCGAGCACCCGGCTCGAGCACCCGGCTCGAGCACCCGGCCCGGCGAGCCGGTAACCTCTGTACCGGAGGCGTGCGAGAGCGGCCGAATCGGACGGTCTCGAAAACCGTTGTACCCCCTGGGTACCGTGGGTTCAAATCCCACCGCCTCCGCTCACGTCACGAGCGTCACGTAGTGGCCGCGTGCGCGGTCACGCAACCGGTCGCGCACGCGCTGGGCCTGCGACGCGTCTGCTCGCCGGGCTGCGCCTGCGACGCGCGCCGGGCCGCGGGCCCTCTCGGCCGCTTCACGATCGCGCCACCCTGGTAGGCTGCCTGCGTCGGCCACACAGGCCGGATGCCGGCAAAAGGCCGGCGGGGTCTCGTTCGGGTTCCTGTTCGAGTGGGCCTTTCGACATGACAGGAGCTTGGTCGTGGCCGCCGTGCGGCCCCAGCCGCCTGTGGACGCTGCGTCCTACGTGGCCGCAGCCCAGAGGTCTCCTGCCGCGACGGAAGCCCGCGCGGCGTCGACCCGAGCCCGCGGCCTCAGGCAACACGCCCCGCGCGATCGCGCAAGGGCAAGATCAATAATCAAGGAAAGAGAAGGCGATCATGCCGATCGGCACCGTGAAGTTCTTCAGCAACGAGAAGGGCTACGGGTTCGTGTCGCGACCCGATGGAGACGACGTGTTCGTCCACTACTCGAACATCGAGGGCAGCGGGTTCCGGACCCTCGAGGCTGGCCAGCAAGTGGAATTCGAGATCGCGCAGGGGCGCAAGGGCGACGAGGCGCGCAACGTCAAAGTGATCTGATCGGCCCCGCCCTCCACCACAGGCTCGCTGGCTCCGGTCGGCGGGTCCCGAGCACCGAGAGGAAGGGGTGACCATGGCACGTCCGCGCACCACCGTCGGCAAGCTCCAACGGGATCAGGCGAAGCGGGAGAAGGCGAAGGCGAAGCAGGAGGACCGGCTGGCTCGCCGTCAAGAGCGCGGCGAGACCGCCAGCGCTGCGCCCGAGGAGGACCAAGAGGCGCTCCTCGAGCAGTTCGCCCGCCTCCACCAGGACCTGGCAGACGGCCGCATCTCGCTCGACGAGTTCGAGTCGCGCCAGGACGACCTGCGCCGGCGCCTACGCGTCGACTGACCGATCAGCTCGTGGCTCCATCGCCGGCGCCGGAGGCCCCCTCGGCCCCGGCGCCGCTGCGCGTCGCGAGCCAGCGCTCGAGACCCGCGGCGTTCGAATGGAACCCGTTGAGCACCTCGAGCTTCTCGCGGTGCTCGGCGGGGACGTGGCCCGTGTCGAAGCTGTAGCGCTCCTCGAGCGCCCTGGCGATGTCGCGGCCCTCTCGAAACGCCTGCTCTGCCGTCTCCGCCCAGCTTCGCAGCGTCGCTTCTGCCTCCTCGAGGAGGGCTTCGGGCTCGCCCAGGAGCCCGTAGTGCGCGAGGGCGATTCCCGACGGGCGGCGGGCGGCGAACCTGTGCAGCGAGTGCAGCGCCTGGTCGAGGTCGAAGTCCGGGGGCGGGGTCGCCGGGCGCAGCACGCCGGCGTCGGGAAGCCGGACGCCGACGGCGTCGCCGGCGAACAGGATGCCGCTCACCGAGTCGTGGAGACCGAGATGGTGCTTCGCATGGCCGGGAGAGTCCACCGCGGTCAGCACTCGCCCGGGGCCGATCACGACTTCCTCTGTGTCGGCAAGGACGTGCAGCCGCTCGGGGGGCGTGGGCTCCAGTCGGCCGTAGAGCCCGTCGAGGAGCGGACCGTACACGCGCTCGGCGGACGCCACGAGGCGCGTCGGGTCCGCGAGATGCCGGGCGCCCTTCTCGTGGACGTAGACCGTCGCGTTCGGGAACGCCCGCGCCACGTCGCCCACGCCGCCGGCATGGTCCAGATGGATGTGCGTGACGGCGACGCCGGCGAGGTCTCCCGGACCGACGCCGAGCCGCTCGAGCGCCGCGAGGAGCACCGCCACCGACGACTGGCTGCCCGTCTCGACGAGGACCGGGGCGGGGCCCTGCACGAGGTACCCGGCGGTCATCCGTCGCCAGCCTCCGAGCAGCGTGTCGATCTGCACGATGCCCGGGGCGATGGCGACCGGCTCGGTCGGCTCGCCACCGCTTGCCGGCTCGGCGCCCCCGACGTGCACGTGCGTGTGCCCTGTCACGAGGTGGCCCGGGCCCGGGCCCGGGTCCGGCTCGTCGTTCATACGTCGTTCACCTGCACGACGACCTTCACGTCGTCTGGGGTCCGGGCGAGCGCGTCCTCCCACCGCTCGAGGGCAACGGTGCGGCTCACCAGCTCGGCGAGCCAGCTGCGCTCCGCTCGCGCCAGCGCGGCGGCCCCCGCCTCGTAGTGCCGGCGGTTGGCGTTCACCGAGCCGACCACCGACTCGTTGGCGAGCACCATCGAGCGGTTCAGCGCGCCTTCGTCGACCGACACCTCGCGCCCGCCCGAGGAGACACCGGTCAGGCACACCACCCCGCCGGGGCCGATGTGCTCGATCGCGTCGAGGACCAGGCTCGACACCCCCGTGCACTCGACGACGACGTCAGGCTCGTCGACCGCGTCCTCGATCGCCCCGGTGTGGTAGTGCGCGCCGAGGGCACGCACCAAGTCGGGCTTCTTTCCCGAGGCCACCTGGTCGATGACGTGCACCTCGAGGCCACGTTGGACCCCGATCATCGCGGCGAGCAGCCCGATGGGACCGGCACCGGTCACCACTGCCCTCGTCGGTTCCCAGTGCGCCCGGTGCCCGATCTTGTCGACCTGCTCCCATGCCTTGGCCACGACGCTGGTGGGCTCGAGCAGCACGCCGAGGAGGCCGAGCGAGGGGTCGACCCTCACGACGAACTCCGGGGTGATCCGGTAGCGCTCGGACAGGTAGCCGTCGTGCTCCTTGATGCCGCGCTCGGTGTACTTCCCGTTTCGGCAGAAGTCCCATTCCCCGACCGCGCAGTTGCCGCACGGCACGGGGTCGGGCCGGCGGACGATCCCGACGACGAGGTCGCCCTTGGCGACGGGTCCCCCCGACGGAGCGTCGAGGACCCTGCCGAGGGACTCGTGCCCGAGCACGAGCCGCTCGCGCCCTGGGGGTGGCCAGCCGTACTCCCCGGAGAGGATCTCGGCGTCGGTGCCGCAGATCCCCACGCCGATCGTCTCGACCAGCACCGGGCCGTCGGACTCCGGCGGCTCGTCGACGTCGGAGAGCTCTGCAGAGTCCTTCTCGAGCGGTACGACGGTCAGCGCCTTCACCTCACCCTGCCTTTCTCCCTCCGCATGCGACTTCCGCTCGCCTCGCCCCCGCTCTGCGCGCCGGAGCCGCCGTTCGACCCCTCCGCGCCCGAGCCCCGGTCGAGGGCGTCGTGGTGGGCGGTCCGCGCCTTGCTCGAGACCCCCTTGCGAAGCAGCCCGATCCCCCAGTGGCCCATTCCCGCGGACACTCCCCTCCCTCTCGCCGCCTGCCCGCGGACCGCCGGCGCGCCGGGCGCGACAGCCGGCTCCTGGTCCGTGACCAAGAAGGCCGTGTTCACCAACGAGACGTGCGAGAAGGCCTGCGGGAAGTTGCCGACCTGGCGGCGTGCGACGTGGTCGTACTCCTCTGCGAGGAGGCCGAGGTCGTTACGGAGCGACAGGAGCCGCTCGAACATCGCTGCGGCGTCACGCGCGCGGCCCATGAGGTGCAGGCAGTCGGCCAGCCAGAACGAGCACGCCAAGAACGCGCCCTCTCGCCCGTGGAGCCCGTCCACTGTCCCCGAGTCGGTGGTGCGGTACCGCAGCACGAACCCGTCTTCGACGAGCTCTCGCTCGATCGCCTCGACGGTGCCGACCATCCTCGGGTCGGTGGCGGGGAGGAACCCGACCCGCGGGATCATGAGGAGGCTCGCGTCGAGCGCGTCGGACCCGTAGTACTGGGTGAAGGCGTTCTTCTCGGCGTCGAAGCCCTTCTCGTAGATCTCCCGGCGGATGTCGTCGCGCAGGCTGCGCCACTTGTCGATCGGCCCCTCGAGGTCCGGCCACTCCTCCATCGTCCGCACCGCGCGGTCGACCGCCACCCACGCCATCACCTTGGAGTGCGTGAAGTGCCGGCGCGGTCCGCGCACCTCCCACAGCCCGTCGTCGGGCTCGCGCCAGCCGTCCTCGAGGAACTCCACGAGCTTGCTCTGGAGATCCCAGATCGCCCGGCTGTGGACCCCGTCGACGCGCGCGGCCGAGTAGAGGGCGGACATGACCTCGCCATAGACGTCGAGCTGGTACTGAGCGGCCGCGGCGTTCCCGATCCGCACCGGCCGCGAGCCCTCGTAGCCCTGGAGCCAGCCGACCTCCCACTCTTGGAGGCGCCGCTCGCCGCTGGCGCCGTACATGATCTGGAGCTTCGAGACGTCGCCCGCGGTCGCGCGCAGGAGCCAGTCGCGCCACGCCATCGCTTCGGTGTGGTAGCCGCCGCGCATGAGCGACTCGAGCGTGAGCGTCGCGTCACGCAGCCAGCAGTACCTGTAGTCCCAGTTGCGCTCGCCGCCGAGCGACTCGGGGAGCGACGTCGTCGCGGCCGCGACGATCCCGCCGGTCGGCTCGTACGTGAGCGCCTTCAAGGTGATGAGCGAGCGCAGCACGGCGTCCCTGTAGGGGCCCTCGAAGGAGCACGACGACGACCACGCCTGCCACCAGGCTTCGGTGACCGCGACCGCGTAGTTCGAGTCGACCGGCGCGGGCGGCGCCTCGTGGGACGGGTACCACGTGAGCGCGAAGGTCATCTGTTGGCCTTCACGCAGGGTGAAGTCCGAGACGGTCGTCAGCCCCTCGCCCCGGGTCTCGGCCCGCGTCCACAGCGAGACCGCGTCGGGCCCGGCGGTGGCGGTGAGCATGTGCTCGTGACGGGTCACCCAGGGGACGGAATCGCCGTAGTCGAACCGCACCGCCAGCTGCATGCGCACCGGTACGGTCCCGCGGACGCACTCGACCACGCGCACGACCTGAGGACGCTGCTCACGGATCGGCATGCAGTCGACGACGCGGATGGTCCCGTCCGCCGTGTCCGTCTCGGTCTCGAGCACGAGCGTGTCGGGGCGGTAACGCCGGCGCATGGCGACGACGCTGTCGGGCGCGCCGGCAGGGGCGATCTTCCAGAAGCCGTTCTCCTCGGTGCCGAGCAGCCGTGCGAAGCATGCCGAGGAATCGAAGTGCGGGAGGCACAGCCAGTCGACGGAGCCGTCGCGCCCTACGAGCGCCATCGTGTGCAGGTCCCCGATGACGGCGTAGTCCTCGATCCGCTGCGACACGGCGGCCATTCTTACCCTGCTGCACACGCGCCGCACAGGCAGCGCGCTCAGGCAGCCCGCTCAGCCGGTGTGCTCAGCCGGTCGTGCACGCTCCGGTGGTGACGGGCGCCGTGCGCGCCGCTGCAGGCAGCACGCGGGCGCGCACGCCCGGCGACGCCAGCGCGTACCCCACGTCGGAGTAGGCGGTCGACCGCGAGAAGACGACGCCGATCACCTGCCCGCTGGCATCGACGAGGGGACCCCCCGAGTTCCCGGGCTGGACGTTCGCGTCGATCTGGTAGACCTCGCGCGTCACTGTGCCCTCGTTGTAGATGTTGCGCCCCTGGGCTGTCAGCTGCGCAGCCACCGCCGCGGGCGCGACGCTGAGCGGCCCGTCCTCGGGGTAGCCCACCACGGCTGCCTGCGCGCCAGAAGGGGCTGTCGAGGCGTCCAGGGTGAGCGACGCAGCGAGGGGCGCTGTGGTCCGCAGCACCGCGAGGTCGTATGTCGGGTTGAAGTAGACGACGGTGGCCGGGTAGTCCTGGCCGTCGACCACGACGCTGGTCGTCGGCTCGCCGGCGACTACGTGCGCGTTCGTGAGCAGCGCGCCAGGCGCGATCACGAACGCGGAGCCCTCCTGCACGTAGCCGCACGCCTGCCCGAGCACCTTCACCGTCGACGCGGCCGCCGTGCGTGCAGCGCTCTGGGCCCACGCAGCGCTCGGCACCGCCACGTGCACCGGAGGAGGCTCGAGCTCGGAGAAGACCGGCGGGAACCCCGAGCCGGCGAGGAACACCTGGACCCGCGAGAAGACGTCGGGCAACGGCGGCATCACCCCGTCGACCGCTTGCATGACGCTCGATCGCTCGATCGCGGAGCTGAGCCATCCAAAGGGGGCCCGCACGAGCTCGTTGCCGATCAGCCAGATGCCGAACAGCGTGGCCACGATCGCGACGCCCACGCCGGCCACGCTGTCGAGCCGGCCCAGCCTGAGGCGACGCGCCGCGAGGTTGCCCCAGGTCCCGACCATGCGCCCGAGGACGCCGAAGATCGCGCCGCAGCCGATCACGAGCGCGATCGCCACGCCCGCCTTCACCGAGGGAGCCCGGACGGATGGAGCGACGACGTCGGTCAAGAGCGCGCCCACGGTGACGCCGAGGACGAAGCCTCCCAGCGTCAGCACCTGGACGAGGGCGCCGACCCGAAGCCCGTGGAACGCCGCGGCGGCGAGGAGGACGACGACCACGATGTCCACCCAGTCCACGTCGCGCAGGGTACTCAACGTGACGCGCCCCCGACGTGCGGGAGCCCGACGTGCAGGAGCCCGGTGCTTCTCCCTCGGCGGCACGACACGCCGAGGGTGCCGCCGATAGCCTCGGGGAAAGTGGAGCCTGCCCGGTACCTCCAGGTGCTCTCGGAGCGCGCCGACGCCCTGCTCGACGCGTCCGCGGGTTCGATGGGCACCGAGGTCCCGACGTGCCCGGGATGGACGATCGCCGACCTCGTCGTACACGTCGGCCTCGTCTGGGGGTGGGCTGCGGACACCGTCACGACGCGGGAGCGTGCAGAGCGCGGCTCGCCTCCCGAAGACCGCTCGGAACCCGCGCTCCGCGCCTGGGCGAAGGAGCAGGCCGCCCGCCTCTGCGACGCGCTCGGCGCGGCGGACCCTGAGGCGAGCTGCTGGACCTTCGGGCTGCCGCGCGCCGCTCGTTTTTGGTTCCGCCGTCAGGCGCTCGAGACGACGCTGCACGCCTGGGACGCCGAGGCGGCCGTCGGCACTCCCGCCCCCATCGAGCCCGACATCGCGGCGGACGGCGTCGACGAGCACCTCACGGTGATCGTGCCGCGCTCGGTGGGCCGGGAACCCGGGTCGTGGTCGGGGGAGACGGTGCACCTCCACCGCACCGACGGCGACGGCGAGTGGGTCGTGCGCCTGGGCCCCGGAGGGCAGACGACGGCCGAGCGCACGCACGCCAAGGCCGACCTCGCGCTGCGCGGCCCGGCCGAGGCGCTGTGGCTCTGGTCCGCGAACCGGGCGAGCGCGGAGGAGCTCGGCATCGAACGCTTCGGCGACGAGGCCGTCGCCGAGCGCTGGCGCACGACAATCGCCTTCTAGCCTTGCCGCCGTCGATGACCCAGAGCAGTCCCTGCTCGAAGCGCAGGCCGCGCTCGACCAGGTCGGCCGGCTCGGCCGGCTCGACCGGCTCGGCCAGCTCGGCCAGCTCGGCGTTCCCCTGCGCCTCGAGGCGCGCCTTGGCCTGGCGGAAAGGGAATCGCTCGGGAGCGAGGACCGACCCCTCGCCTACAGGGTTCTTCGCGCGTTTCTGCACCTCGAACCAGCTGACCGCGGGTCAGGTCGAAGAGGTGTTCTTGATGCTGCCCAAAGAGGTGCGCGGGGTGCTCGAGGGGAACCTTCCTCCCGGAGCATCGACACCTGCGACCTGATGAAGGTCGAGCCTGCTCGCTCTCCAGATCAGGCACCGCAGAGCTGGTGGAAGTACGGGACTGCCCCACGGTTGCCGAGGCTGACGGCGTGGTCGTTGATCGCCTGCGCCAAGAAGTCGTACTGGTCGGGTTCGATCGCCTGCCGGCCGGTCAAGAGGTCGTCGACGACACCGGGAAGCTCCGAACCGCCGACTGCCACATAGCCACGCCACAATTCGTCTGCGCCGAGACCCGCGGCTTGCATCGCGCCGCCGAGCGTCTCGCGCATGAGCGCCTGGAGCTGTGGCGTGCTCACGGCAGCTCTCCGTTCTCGACGAGGTATTGGGCGACGTCGCGCAGCTTTCGATTGGTGCGCTGCGACATGTCGCGAAGCACTGCGAAGGCGTTCTCCGAGCTCATGGCTCGTCGTGCCATCAGCACGCCCTTCGCCTGGCCGATGAGGTCACGGCTCTCGAGGGCCTCCTTCAGGTGCGCGGCGACGAGCTCATGGCGGGCGAAGGCCACCGCGTTGGCGACGACGAGGCTCGCGTCATCGACGACGGGCCGTAGCTCCCCGAGCAGCCCGGATCGCGGCCGTCCCACGAGGTAGAAGGTGAGCGCCGACCCGATCGGCTCAGCGTCGAGGGGAACAGCCAGGATCGCTGCGATCCCTGCCCTTCGCGCCGCAGACGTGAGCTCTTGCCATCGCTGCTCTCCGTCAAGGTCCGCGACCACCACCGGCCGCTTGCCCGCGATCGCCTCGAACGCAGGTCCGCCTGCGGTGGCGGACTGGAGGGGCTCCAGATGCTCCGCCCCCGCCGTCGCGGCGCGGAGCTCGCCTCCCCATCCCGTCCGCAGCACGACCAGGCCGGTGCCCCGGGCGAGCGGGCGCAGGCGGACCTCGGCGGAGCGAACGACGGCGTCGAGCACGGCCTCAAGCGGCATCGTGTGGTAGGCGACGCGAAGCGGTTCGAACCCGGAGTCGCCGATCACGCCATCGTCATCGGGTGACGCAACCTCTCGTACCGGCGCATCCAGGCCCAGCGTGTAGCTCCCAGCCTGCAGATTCGTGTCTCGCTGCATCGTGTCACTCGTCGAAGACGATCGCCGTCAAAGAGAGGATCTTCTTCTGCTGTGCACTCGCGCCTACGACCCGGACGGAGCCACCGTGCGCCGACAGCTCGTTCGCCAACGCCACCAGCGGAGCGATACCGGCGCAGTCGAGGAACCTGAGGAAGTCCATGTGCACGACGACCTCCCTTACGACCGTCCCTGCGACCTCCTTGGCGACGGAGTCCAGCACCGCGAGGATACGGCTCCTCGTCGCGACGTCGAGCTCTCCCACGAGGAACAGATGGGCGATGCCGTCGTGGTGCTCGACCCACGCCGAAACTTTCGGCGGGGCCGACAAGAGGTCGCTCACGAGATCGACGACGGCCGTCGCAGCCATCTGCGCCCGCGCCACCAGGTCCGAGAGCTGCTCCTTCGCGTCGTGTGCAGGCGAGCACTGCGCTTCGAGGATGGAGCGTCGCAGCGCCTCTTGGATCGTCGCGATCCGTCGCAGGCCATCGACGAGGCCGTTGCGCTCCTCTCGTAGGCGACGGACGAGCGAGAGCTCGGGTCCAGCCCCTTCGAGATCGCTGTAGTCGTGCACCGGGCGAGTCTCCTCCGCGGCAACTTGAACCGAACAGGGTGCGGGCGGGCGGCGAGACGCGGGCAGCTCCCGCGCGAAACGCGCGAGGACACGACCGGAAATCGCATGCGAGCAGAAGCGCCGCGATGGTCGCTCCTCGACGAGCGCGCAGCACGCCCTGGCATGGCCGGCTGCGGGCTCAACCGGCAGAGCCGCGAATGTATCGCGGTCCCGCCCAGGGTGGTACGCGCCGGGAATAGGCAGGCGAGCGCTCGTTGTTTTGTCGGTTGGCGCCGCCGAGCGGTGGCTCCCGACGGCGCGATGTTTGCCGGACGTAGGGCAACATTGGGCAACAGAGGAGGTTGAAGATGGCATTCGGCATCCTCATCCTTCGCCTGGCGATCGCGCTGGTCGCCGCGGCGCACGGGACCCAGAAGCTGTTCGGTTGGTTCTCCGGCGGCGGCCTGGAGGCGACGGGCCGCTCGTTGGAGGAGATCGGTCTTCGGCCCGGCCGTCTCCACGCGATCTTGGCGGGGTCAGCCGAGATGGTGGGCGGCGTCCTCTTGGCGACGGGTCTGCTCACCCCGCTCGGGGTGGCAGCAATCGTCGGGGTGATGGCTGGCGCCGTGGGACTCGTGCATCTCCGCAACGGGTTCTTCGCCCACTCGGGCGGCTACGAGTACCCGCTCCTTCTCGGGATCGCTGCCCTCGCCGTCGGCTTTGGGGGCCCTGGCGCCTGGTCGCTCGACCATGTGATCGGCTGGTCGCTCTCGGGACTGACGTGGGGGCTTGGGGCGCTCGCGCTCGGGCTCGTGGGAGCCGACGCGGTGGTCTTGACGCGCTGGCTCTCGTCGCGGCCGGGAACCCGGGCCAAGGTGGCCAAGGTGGTCCGCTTCGAGCGGCGGGGTCACCGACGGCTGGCGGCTTGACGGCCGCTTGCGCGCGCCTCGGCCGCGCCGCTGCCTCGCCTCTTTCGCGCCTCTGCGAAGGTCGTGCAGGGTCCGGACTCTCCGGCTCCGCACGACCTTCGCGGTTCCGCGCGCGCTCCACCATGCTCGGTGGTCTCCCGCCATCTGCAGTCTGGCGCAGAGCATCGGCAAGGGGCGCGTCAGCCAGGCACGTGCTGAAGGAGGTAGCTGCGCCAGGTCTTCGTTGTGACGAGGGCATCCACGTTGGCGGTGCACGCCTGAACCGAGTCACATAGGCGGAGGCGGAAGAGGGAGCCTCGCCAGAGGCAAGCGGGACACCCAGCCGATTCGTAGTCGTCGACCGCGCCGTGGGAGTGGCCGATCCGAGGTCGACCATAGGGGCCATAGGGTGCGGTCCCCGGCGGCGCCGATGGCGCAGGTGGACGACCCGGCGGCTACGACGTGCGCTTCTCCGGTGCCGCTCCCCCTCCGATGCGCCGATCCGACGGGATCGCCTACCATCCCCACGGTAGGCCGGCGACAGCCAGAGATCGCGTCACCATGACCCTCAGGCGGCCGGTGGAGCCAAAGGCCGGCCGGTCAGCCGGTCAGTTCTCCAGTTGCTCCCATCTTGGAGTGACGTTGACGGTGACGAAGTGGTGCTCGTCTGCCGGTGCCACGACTCGGGCGACGTCACGAGCACCGCTGATCGGTCTGTTGGGCTTCGGTTCTCGGTCGCTTCGGGCGATGCCCACGAACGCCCGGACGAGCGCGACACACATCCAACCAGTTCCGAGCCCGAGCAGCGGAGTCATCCCGTTCGTCGCGCCCTCCTCAGCCGCGGCATCTGGGTCTCGGTCGGCGCCGAGACAGGGAGCAGAGCGGGCCACGTGTCTGTGCACGACAGCGGGTCGAGCGAGTTGGCGTGGACCCCGTGAGCTCCGCTGTGCGAAAGCAGCGAGACCGGGCAACTGAGGGATATGGAAGAGCCCGTGCGGGCCGGCTCGATCGACTCGGGTGCATGGTGGACGACGGATGGCGTCGGCCGATGTTGGTTGCCTGGTGCGGCGGGGCTGGCAACGTTCGTGACCGCGGCGATCGCCGCGCAGGCGCACAAGACGACGGCCGCAACGAGCAGCCTCAGCCGCCGGCAACGGGGAGCGGCCTCCTGGACTGCCACCGACGAGGGACGCCTCGCGTCGCGCAGGGCCTTCTCCGCCCAGCTGACGTCGATCGCCCCAGGCTCGGTCTCGAGTTTCGAGCCGACCGCGTCGACCAGGCTCTTTGCCTCTTGTGTGGGAGTGAGTGGCGCCGTGATCGTCATCGGGAACCTCCCGCGCTCGATGTCCTCCTTCTTGTCAGAGCATTGCCACCAAAGCGAATTGTTAGCACTCTCGATCGTCGAGTGCTAGACGCCGGGAGGTTGTCCGTGGGTTGGGGTAGCCGCCGCCACGGGCCTCGCGCCCGAGCTCCGAATCGCGTCCCGGCGCCCACACAGAGAACGGGGACCCCTCGGGTCCCCGTTCCATCGATCATTCAGTTGTCTGGCCTTCAGACGCCGCCCGCAGCCCTGTGTGGTTGGAGAAACGCGGCATGAGGTCGAGGCCCGCCCTGCCAGGACCCTCCTGGCCATCTTCTTCCACCTCCTCCTCATCGGGGCCGGAACCTCGACTCCTGCCGGCGTTCCTGACTGAAGGCGCAAAGGGGCGAAGTCGAAGGGCTGCTTCAGCCGAACCCGGCACCGGCTAAGGCGGGGAACGCTCGATCGCAACTCGGATCATGGCGGAAACCTCCTTTGCAAGGCTGCTTCCTTCGGTCGATCCACGACCGTCTAGAACCAATTCATATTCGCAAACGCCCCGTCGTGCAAGATCTTTGACCAGGGAAAATGCGACGTGAGGGCGCCATGGGCGTTCCGGCGACGACGTGGAAGCACATGCACTCAACGAACGGAGATGGACGATCTCAGCCATCGCCCGTCACCTCGGCCGTGATCGCAATACGGTCCGTGAGCAGCTCACCTGCAAGCGGGAGCTCGGCGTCCGCCGGTGCCCCTCCCCCGATCCCCTCGAGCCGTTCGTCCCATATGTGCATATGTGACGGCCCGCTTCGCCGCTCCTGGCGCGACGGGCGCGTCAAGCTCCACGTCGCCGCCGCCTGCCTCCGCGCGCGCCGCGGTCCCGGCGGATCCGTGCTCGCGTTCGCTCGCCGTGCGACCTCGGCACCGGGCGCCTCCTACGAGGGGACCGCGGTCCCGCTGCCCGAGAGCGTGCCCCGGTTCCTCTTCGACGCCGTCAACGGTCGCCGAGTTGCCGTGGTTGCCGTGGTTGCCGTGCACGACGAGGCGGTCGACGTCCCAGACACACTCGCCTGCCTGCCGGTCACGCTGCTCGTGGTAGGCCCCGGTGGCCCGAAATGACGCTCGAGCGCTGAGCCCCGTCCCCGGCGCGGGTGCGCGGACGTATCTCGTCTCGGCCTGCGAGAGTCTCAGGCGATGACGACCGAGGTCACAAGGAGCGCGGGCGCCCCACTGGTCTCAGCCGGGCCCGGCCGATCCGCCGCCCTCGGCGGGCCGCAGGGCGCGGAGGCCGAGCGCACCTGGGCCTGGCGCCGCGCGCCCGGCGCCCTCCGCCGGCGCCGCGCGCAGCTCGCAGCGGTCTCGAGCCTCGTGGCGCTGGCGCTCCTCGTGTACGCCCTCCCAGCCGCCCTCGGCCACCCGGTCGTCCCCGGCGACGACCTCACCCAGAACCTCCCGCTCAGGGAGCTGGTCGGCAGGGACCTCCGCTCGGGCCGCCTCCCCGTCTTCGACCCGTACATCTGGGGAGGCGCGCCGCTGCTCGCAGGGTGGAACGCGGGCGCGGCCTACCCCCTCACGTGGCTCTTCGCGCTGTTGCCGGGGGTCGCGGCCTGGACCGTGAACCTGGTCGCTGCCGCAACGGCCGCAGCGCTCGGCAGCTATGCCTTCCTGCGGGCGTCCCGGCTCGGGGTCCTCGCGAGCTGGGCGGGGGCGATGACGTTCGCCTTCGGCGGCGGCATGGTCGCCCAGGTCCCCCACGCCGGCCTCGTCATCGGCATGAGCTGGACGCCGCTCGCCCTGCTCGCCCTCCTCCGCCTCACGTCTCCGGGCCCCGCCGCGTGGCCGTCCCGGCTGCGCTGGACCGCCGTGCTGGCGGTCGCTGTCGGTCTCGTGCTCCTCTCGGGAGAACCCCGCGCGGCTACCGACGTCGCAGTAGTGCTCGTGCTGTACGCCGCGTGGCGGCTCGTACGGCTCCAGAGGGCCGCGGCGGCAGCGGCAGCGGGCGCAGTGGGCGCCGTGGGCACCGGAGCCCTCGTCGGCCTCGGCCTCGGCGCGATCCAGCTGCTGCCGGGCCTCGCCGCGGTCGCGACGTCGCAGCGGGCCCATGCGAGCGCCTTCCTCTTCGGCGCCGGCTCGCTGCCGGTCCGATGGCTCGCCCTCCTCGGCGTGCCCGACCTGCTCGGCGGCTCAGGGTCCTTCGGCCAACCCGCCTTCTTCGCCAACTACAACCTGACCGAGGTCACCGGGTACGTGGGGCTGCTCCCGCTCGTCGCCGCAGTCGCCCTATTCGCGAGCTGGCGCCGTCACCAGCCCGTCCCCGACTGGCTGGTCTGGGAAGTCGTCGCGGCAGCGGGCGTCCTGCTCGCGCTCGGCAACAACACCCCGCTGTGGCACGTGCTCATCCACATTCCCCTGATCGGCGGCCAGCGCCTCCAGAGCCGCAACATCCTCGTCACGGACCTCGCGCTCGCGATCCTCCTCGCCTACTGGCTCGACGAATGGGCGCGCGCGCCCCGTCGTCCGTGGAGACCCTTCGGGAAAGGCGCGGGCGACCCAGGGGGCGCACCGCGCGCGCTCGGTGCAGGCGTCGCGCTCGGGGCTCTCCCGGTGCTCTGTGTCGCAGGTCTGGTCGTCGCCGCCTTCGTTGCTCCGGCGCCCCTGCTCGAGTGGCTCGGCGTGACGAGCTACGTCGCGACGCACGTCTCAGGGCTCCTGCCGTGGCTCGCGCCCGCGCTCGTGCTCGCGCTCGGCGCGCTCGCGCTCGTCATCGCCGGGCCCCGGCTGAGGCCGGCAACCCGGGGCGGCCTTGCGGCCGTGCTCATGGTGGTGGACCTCGTCGTCTTCAGCGTGACCGCCGTCGTCGCGCTGGGCGCGCCGTCGCAAGCTTCCCAGCCGTCGGCGCGACCAGCATCGCCGGCTGCAGGCGCACGATCTCCTGGACGCAAGAGCGGGGGCGGGTACGGAGGCGGGGGATCAGGTCCTTCGACGTCCCCGGTCCGATCGATCGCGGCCCTGCACCTGTCGGGCCGCTTCGCCGTCTACGACCCCGGCTTGCTGGATCCCTCCGAGCTGACTGCCCTCGGGGTCCCCGACGCCAACGTCCTCGACGCCACGTGGTCGGTCCAGGGCTACGGCTCGATCGTCGACGGCCGGTACGCCGCCTCGACCGGCGTCCACGGTCTTTCGGGACAAGGCCAGGACGTCTTCGCGCCGCGGGCCGCGGCCGACGGCGTCTTCGACTCGCTCTCCACGCAGGCGGTGCTCGCACCCTCCCAGTACCTGCGCACGCGGTCTCGAAGCGGGACCGACCGCAGCTCCGGACCAGGCGGGCACCTGGCCGGTGATCGACAGCTGAGCCCAGATACTGCGACGACCTGGTTCCTCGGCGGTCCGCTCCTGGTCCGCTCGGCACGCGTCGAGGTCGAGATGTCCCCTGTCGTGCACCACGACTCCCCCTACGACGTCCGCGTCGGGCTCCTGTCCGAGGAAGGCCATGTCGCCTGGGCACCCGTGCAACGCACCCGAGCAGGGCACGGCTCGCCGCATGGGGCCGTGTCGTGGGAGGCCGTCTGGCCTTCGCCGAGGGCGGCCGTCGGCGTCGTCGTCAGGTCGAAGGTGACCGCGGCAGCGGCGGCGCCCGACGTCATCACCGCGAACGGGCGGTCCTACACGCTCGACGGCACGCTGCAGCCCGGGCTGGTCGCGCCGCACTGGCGCTATGACGGACAGGACGGCGCGTTCGCTGTGTTCGTCGACCAACGGGCGCGCGCTCCGCTCTCCGTGCGCGCGTTGGCGGGGGGGTCGTTACGCGGCGCCTCGGTACGACGGGTGTCCGGCCCACGGCTCGAGCCGAGCGCCGCCGTCGTCTCGTCGCCGCACGGCGTCGACGTGGTGCGCGCGGTCGCCTTCGTCCCCGGGTGGAGCGCGTCGTGGACCCCGTCGTCGGGTCCGCCGCGACCGCTGGCCGTCCGCCGTCTCGGCGTCGTCCAGGTCGTCCGAGCCCCTGCTGGGCGCGGCGTCGTCACCTGGCGCTACGTCGCCCCGGGCCTCTTCGCGGGGGAGCTGCTCTCCCTCGTCTCGGCCGGCCTCGTCACGTCGATCGCCGTCGCAGCCGCACTCGGGAACCGTAAGCAGCGCTCCGGCACCCGGCGCGTGCGCCGAGAGCGGCGGCGTGTGCGACCTGGCCATTCCTTCAGCTGACGATCCGACCTCGCTAAGGTCGGCTGCACATGACCTCGGACGCCGAACAGCGGGTGCTGCGCCTCTTCGCTCGGGTCACCGAGGCGCTCGCGCGTGCGACTTGGGCGCTTCTCTCCGCGGACGCGGATCTCGGCAGGTCCGTCGTGCAAGACGACGAAGTGATCGACGGGCAGGTGGGCTCGGCCGAGGAGGCGCTCTGGCGGGAGCTCGACGCGATCATCGGTGCGTCGCAAGAAGCTCGTCACCTGGTCCGGTTGCTCTTCGTCCTCTCGGAGCTCGAGAGGAGCGCAGACCTCGCCGAGCACATCGCGCAGCGTGCGATCTACGGTCTCGGCGGCGAGATGACGCCGGTCAGCCGCGGGATCGTGCAACGCATGTCCGAGGTCGCCATCGACATGTGGCGCGCGGCATCGGACGTGTTCGCGAGCGGGAGGTCGGAAAGCGTCGACCTCGACGAGACAGACGAGGAGCTCGACATCCTCCATGACCGGCTGACCAGCGAAGTGGCGAGGGGCTCGATGCAGCCGCCGATCGCCGCGCAGGTCACCCTGCTCGCCCGCTTCTACGAGCGGCTCGGCGACCATGCGGTCAACCTGAGCCGCAGGCTGGGACCGTCCGGGAGCCAGCCCGAGGCCTAGCGGAACCTTCCGGGCTACGCCGTTGAGGTGATCTCAGCCCTTCCGGAAACTTTCTTCCAAAAAACCCTCTGACCAGCGCGTTTGCCCTGGTCAGAGGCTCGCGATTTGTCGCCGGAAGGTGTA
>JAKBTL010000007.1 GCA_021844425.1 Actinomycetes bacterium
CCCGCGGTCCGCCTCGGCCCGGCCCTCCGATCGTAGGCGCGCACTGGGCACGCCCACAACGCACCGTCCTTCTCCGCCGCCGCCACAGCCACCTGCGACCTCGGCCCGCCGCCACCCGTTCGCCTCAAGCGTCGAGCTGCGCGAGGCGCACGAAGAGCGCCTCGAGGAGCAGGGTCTCCTGCGCGTTGCGTCGCAGACCGTTCGCCGCCTCGGTCACGAGCGCGACCGCGGTCTCGAAGGCCCGTGCCTCGCCCGGCCTCGACACCCAGGCGCGGCGCTCGATCCCTCCCCCGCCGCTCCCACCAGCCGCGGCCGGCTCCGACTCGACCGCGGCGCCGACCCGCTCCGGCACCACCGCGGCGCCGACCCGCTCCGGCACCACCGCGGCGCCGGCCCGCTCCGGCACCACCGCGGCGGCAAGCCGTTCGCTGTACGCCCGGGCCAGAACGCCGAGGCCGGTCCGCAGCTCGTCGGTCCTCCAGCGTCGCTCCTCACGATGTTGGCGCTCGAGCACGTCCTTGCGGCCGGGGACCCCTCGCTCGCCCATCGTCTTCGCGTCCTCCTCGAGCGCCGCGAGCTGCGCTTCGTGCTCGCGACGCAGCGGCGCCAGCGCGCCATCCGTAGCGGCCAAGAGCTCCCTGGCGAGCGCGCCGGCGACCGCTCCGTGCCCGTCGAGGCGAGACGGGACCGACCTCCACAGTGCGAGGCGGTCGGCGAACCCGGGGTCCTCGAGGAGGAGCCGCGCCCGCTCCACGTCCCCGCCCGCGCCCTCCGCGACGAGCTGGGCATGCGCCGGTTCGGCGCCACGTCCGACGAGCCACGCCGCGATGGCGCGCACGGGGACCGGCGGGAAGATGATCTCGGCGCAGCGGCTGGCGACGGTGGCGAGATCGGGCGGCACGTCGTCGGCGAGGAGAACGAAGACGGTCGTAGCCGGCGGCTCCTCGAGGGTCTTGAGCAGCGCCGGCGCGGCACGTTCGGCGAGATGGACGTCTGCCATGACGAGCACCTGGCGCGCGGCCTCGAGCGGCCGGCGCAGCGCCAGCCTCCCGAGCCGGCGGGCGTCGTCCACGTCGATGCCGGCCCCGGTCCGCTCGACGATCACGACGTCGGGGTGGGTCCCGGCGAGCGCGCGACGGCAGGCGTCGCAGACGCCGCACCCTCCCTCCGGGCAGACCAACGCAGCCGCGAAGCCCCGCGCCGCAGCGCGGGGCCCCGACCCGGGCCGGCCCACGAAGAGGTACGCGTGGACGGGCTGGTGGGCGGCCGCACGAAGTGCCGAGATCGCGCGCTCCTGCCCGACGACGGCGTCGAAGAGCGCCGGCGACGGGATCTCCTCTCTGGAGACCTCGCCGGGGCTCACCGGCAGCGCTCCTGCAGCCCCCCTTGGGGGGCGACGCCGAGATGTCTCTCGACGGTGACGCGCACCGCTGCCGCGACCGCCTCGACGTCGTCGTCTCCGTCGACCACCGTCCAGTGGTCCGGGTCCTCGGCCGCGAGGGCGAGGTACCCGTCCCTCACGCGCGAGAAGAAGTGCTCGTCGAGGCGCTCCAGGCGGTCGGCCGCCGCTCGCTCGAGCCGTCGGCGCGCGACCTTCGGCGGGACGTCGATCACCACCGTGAGGTCGGCCTCGACGCCCGCGCTCGCCCAGGCAGTGAGCTGCCGAAGCTCTGCGACCACGAGCCCACGGCCATATCCCTGGTAGGCCAGCGTCGACCCCGAGAACCGGTCGGTCACGACCAGGCGCCCCGCGCCGAGCGCGGGGGCGACGACTCGGGCGACGTGCTGCGCGCGGTCTGCGCACATGAGGAGCACCTCCGCTCGCACATCGAGTGCCGCGTCGGAGGTCGGGTCGAGCAGGAGGCGGCGCAGCGCGCGCCCGAGCCCGGTCGCGCCGGGCTCGAAGGTGAGCAAGGCCCCGAGGGACTCCGCAAGGATCTTCGCCTGCGTCGATTTCCCGCTGCCGTCGACGCCCTCGAGCGCCACGAGACGCCCTCGGGCGGGCGTCACTCGCCCTCCGGCCCAGCCGGTGCGTCTGCGGACGTGGGCGCCTTCTTCGCCCCTGCGGCCTTCTTCGCGCCGGCGGCCTTCTTCGCGCCTGCCTTCTTCGCCCCTGCGGCCTTCTTCGCCCCTGCCTTCTTCGCCCCTGCGGCCTTCTTCGCCCCTGATCGCCGTCGCGTCGAGGGGCCGGCGGCCCGGCGCTCGGCCAGCAGCTCGGCCGCGCGCTCGATCGTGACGGTCGTCGGATCGTCACCCTTGCGCAGCGACGCGTTCGTAGAGCCGTCCGTGACGTACGGGCCGAAGCGGCCCTCGCGCACGACAACGGGCAAACCGGTCGCTGGATCGGTGCCGAGCTCGCGGAGGGGCTCTGCCGCCTGCCCACGCCCGCGGCGCGTCTTCGGCTGCACGAAGAGCGCGAGCGCTTCTTCCAAGGTGACCGTGAGCAGCTGGTCCTCGGACTGGAGGCTCCGCGTATCGGTGCCGCACTTCAGGTAGGGCCCGAAGCGGCCGTTCGTCGCGAGGATCTGCTCGCCGCTCGCAGGATCGGTGCCGACCACGCGGGGCAGCCGGAGCAGCTCGAGCGCCTGCTCGAGAGTGACGGTCGCCGGGGACATCGACTTGAAGAGGGAGGCGGTGCGCGGCTTCTCGCCGTCGTCGCTCGAGCCGAGCTGGACGTAGGGGCCGAACCTCCCCGCGCGCACCTGGACTTCCAGACCCGTGTGCGGGTCGGTTCCGAGGACCCGATCGCTCGACGGAGCGTCGAGGAGCTCCTCGGCACGCTCGACTGTGAGCTCGTCGGGCGGCAAGTCTTCGGGTATCGAGGCGCGGTCCTCACCCCGCTGCAGGTACGGGCCAAAGCGCCCGACGCGCACGACGATCGAGCGCCCCTCGGCGTCGACACCGATCGGGATCGAGTTGATCTCCCTCGCATCGATGGCGCCGAGGTGCTCCGCGACCGCTTCTTTGAGACCGAGCCGGGTCGTCTCCGACTCACCCTTGGCGCCCTGCATGACCGAGCCGACCCCGTCCCCGTCCCCGTCTCCGGCACCCCCGTCCCCGGCACCTCCAGGCCCCGCATTGGCAGCCCGCGCCTCGCCGAAGTAGAAGCGGGTGAGCCAGGGGAGCGCCTCCTCGCGGCCGCTCGCGATCTCGTCGAGGTCGTCCTCCATGGCGGCCGTGAAGCCGTAGTCGACGAGGTCGGGGAAGTAGCGCTCGAGCAGGCCCACGACCGCGAACGCGGTGAAGCTCGGCACGAGTGCAGTGCCCTTCTTCCAGACGTACCCGCGGTCGAGGATCGTCGCGATCACGCTGGCGTAGGTGGACGGCCTCCCGACACCTAGCTCCTCCATCGCCTTGACGAGCGACGCCTCGGTGTAACGCGCCGGGGGCTGGGTCGCGTGCGATCCCGGCTCGAGCTCGAGGGCTTGGACACGGTCACCCTCGGCAAGCCTCGGCAAGGCGACCTCGCGGTCCGCGAGCTCGGCCTCGGGATCGTCCTCCCCCTCGACGTAGGCGCGGAGGAACCCGGGGAACCTGAGGACGCGTCCGCTTGCCAGCACCTCCACCTCCGAACCGGCGAGAGCGGGCGCGTCGCGGGGCATCGTCGCCACCATCCGGACCTGCGCGCTCGTGCCGATCGCGTCCACCATCTGCGACGCGACGGTCCGCTTCCACACCAGCTCGTAGAGCCGCAATTCGTCGCCGTGGAGGGTCCTCGCCGCCTCGTCAGGCGTGCGGAAGACGTCACCCGAGGGGCGAATCGCCTCGTGCGCCTCCTGCGCGTTCTTCACCCGGCGCTCGTAGCGCCGCGGCTCGCGCGGGACGTACTCGGCGCCGTAGAGGCTGGTCGCCTGGGCGCGCGCCGCGGCGAGGGCCTCGTCGGAGAGCGCCGTCGAGTCGGTCCGCATGTAGGTGATCCAGCCCTGCTCGTACAGACGCTGGGCCACCTGCATCGCACGCTGCGCGCTGAAGCGGAGCTTGCGGCCGGCCTCCTGCTGCAGCGTGGAGGTGATGAACGGCGCTGCAGGCGAACGACGAAACGGCCGTTCGGTGACCGACCTGACGGTGAAGGTCGCCCCCACGAGGGCCTCGGACAGCGCTCGCGCCTCGACCTCGGCGAGCAAGCGCACCCCGTCCGAGGAGATCTGTGCGCGCTCGTCGAAGTCCCGTCCGGTCGCGACCGGCGTCTCGTCCAACGCGACGAGCGTCGCCGAGAAGCGAGAGGGCTCGACGGCGCCGTCCCTGCCAGGAGTCGCGCCCTGGTCCTCGTCCCGGGGCGACGCGAAGGTGCCCTCGACACCCCACCACGTCGCGGAGCGGAACCGCATGCGCGCCCGCTCACGTTCGACGACCATGCGCGTCGCGACGCTCTGCACCCGGCCCGCCGACAGGCGTGGCATGACCTTGCGCCACAGCACCGGCGACACCTCGTAGCCGTAGAGCCGGTCCAGGATCCGTCGGGCCTCCTGCGCGTCGACCAGCCGGCGGTCGAGGTCCCGCCACTCCCGTACCGCACGCTGGATCGCCGCTGGGGTGATCTCGTGGAACACCATCCGCTTCACCGGCACCCGCGGGGCGAGCACCTCCGTCAGGTGCCATGCGATGGACTCGCCCTCGCGGTCCTCGTCGGTGGCGAGGTACAGCTCGTCCGCCTCCTTCAGGCGGGCTCGCAGGTTGGCGACGACCGACCGCTTGTCGGGCGAGATGACGTAGAGGGGCTTGAACCCGTTCTCCACGTCGACGCCCAGGCGGGCCCATTCCTCGGACTTGTAGGCGGCGGGTACCTCGTCGGCGCCGCGCGGGAGATCGCGCACGTGGCCGATCGACGACTCGACCATGAAGTCCGGCCCGAGCATCCGCGAGATCGTGCGCGCCTTGGCCGGCGACTCGACGATGACGAGCGCTTTAGCCATCGAGTGCACTGTCCTCTCGCGCGCGGCCCACCGGCCCACCTCCCTGCCTCGACACGACGCCAGGCTCCTGGTTCACCGGGGCCCTTCGACCTCCTCCCACGGCGGAAGCCGGGGGATTCCGACGTGTCCCCCTGGCTGTCTCACCGGAGGCATCAATCCGCCTCCGGTGCCGTAGGCGGACCACCAGCAGGTGCCGGTGCAGGGATGGTGTTGCCATCAGGGATGGCGTTGCCGTCAGGGGTGGTGTTGCCGTCAGGGGTGGTGTTGCCGTCTTCGGGCCGAACCACTCTGTCGGAGCTGTTGGAAGCCGAGCGCTTGCGAACCCCTACCAGCGAACGACGCCCAGGAGGGGGCCGACGCCGGACTCGCGGTTTCTCCCCGTCGTAACCGGGGGTCTTCTCCGGCCATGGCGTCCAACTGGACGCCACTGTCGCGTCGAGGTCTTGGCGCTGTGGTGCAATCGCACCAGCGCGCTCGGATAGAGCGTTTCGTGCTCCCACGAGGTCGAGAGCATCCCCGTCTCCTACGCGCTCCACGTGGAGCCCGAGGAATGCCGAGAACAGGTCACGGTCCACGTCGAGGCCGTGGGTCTCGCAGACGTGCCTGCGCTCGGACAACTGCTTCTTCTTCTGTTCCCCGCCGATGCAGGTCTGGGAGAGGGCGAGGCGGGGGTCGTACTCGTAGAGAGGCTCTCCAAGTGCCTTCCCGCGCCGCCGAGCCTTCTCGACGAACGCTCCAGGGGCACGGTCTCGGATCGAGTGGGGCCAGTTCTTCTGCCACGAGCGGTAGTCGAGCCCTTCGCAGCGCAGGTCGTCTCCCAATGCGTAGAGCCTGTTCACGAGGTTGCCGTGGTCCCGGTCCCGTCCCTCGGCCATCGTCGGGTAGGTCTCTGAGACCCTCTTCTTCGTCGCCTCGGCTGCCTTGGAGCGCTTCTTC
>JAKBTL010000026.1 GCA_021844425.1 Actinomycetes bacterium
CCGGGACCACCACGCCAGGGCCCGGTCCCAGGGGCCGATCGGGGTTCCGCCGCGCCCGGGTGAGGGCATCGGAGGGCGGGGGCCGGTCGGCGGCCGGGGCGCCCGGCGGCCGGCGCGGCCAGCGGCCGGGTGAGGGGGCCGGGCCGGGGGTTCCGGGGCGGCCGGGGCGGCTGGGGGCCGGGGTGAGGGGGTGAGGGTTCCGGCGCTCCCGGGGCGGCTGGCGCCGCGCCGAGCCAGAGGGCCGGGGTGAGGGGGCCGAGGGAGGGGTTCGCGGCGATGCGCTTCGAGGGTGCAACCGCGATGTCCCGGGTGATGGGCTGTCCGAAACGGTTGTGCTGTGTCGACGGCGCTCTGTTCAGGGAGTCGTTGGACTCAAGCCTGGTCGGCGCCTTCTACGGCTGCGACCCGAGGCCGCCGGCCTGCCCAGGGTGCGACGGCTTCGAGCTGGGAAGCGAGGCGGATGAGCGTGGCTTCTTCCCATGGACCCCCGACGAGCTGGGTTCCGAGAGGCATGCCGCTCGGGGCCTGCGATAGGGGGAGGCTCAGTGCGGGCTGCCCGGTCAAGTTGTAGGCGGCAGTGAACGCGACCATGACGAAGGCGGCGAGCGGTGGCGTGCCAGGCTGCGCGTGAGCCTCGGCGAGCACCTCTCCGGCAATGGGGGGCTCGATGGCGAGGGTCGGGGTCACGAGCACGTCGAAGTCACGTCCCCAGTGCTCGACAATCCGCGGAGTCAACCGCCGTAGAGCGTTCAACGACGCGACGAACGTCATTGCGTCGATCCCGAGCCCGGCTGAACGCCACGCCTTGTTGTGCGGCTCGACGCGGTCCCAGTCGATGCCCTCATAGGCCGCGTAGGAGGTGTTGATGACGTTCAGGAACGGACCGATGACGCCAGGGTCGAGCGGGTCATGCTCAAGATGCTCCACATGGTGGCCGAGCTCTTCAAGCAGCCGTCCTGCGTCCTCCACTGCCTCCCGACAGGGCCTTTCCACTTCCACTCCGAGGGCGCTCGTGGTGAGCAGCGCAATCCGGAGCCGGCCGGGGTCTGCTCCGACCTCTGTCGCGAACGGACGTGCTGGTGGCGGTGCCTGCTCCCAGACGAGAGGATCGGGCACGCTGAGGGAGCCGAGCACAGCGGCCGCGTCGCCGACGCTGCGGCACAATGCGCCCTCGACGGACATTCCGAGCCAACCGGGGGTGACACTCGGAACTCGCCATCGGCTGGGTTTCAACCCCACGAGTCCGCAGCACGACGCAGGAATCCGGATGGATCCACCTCCGTCGTTGCCGTGTGCGACCGGGACCATCCCACTGGCGACGGCGGCCGCTGATCCACCGCTGGAGCCCCCGGGGCTGCGGGCGGGGTCCCACGGGTTGCGCGTGACACCGTAACGGCTGTTCTCCGTTACCGGGAGCGGGCCGAATTCCGGCGTATTGGTCCTTCCGCAGAGCACGAACCCCGCGCGCCGCATCGCGGCAACCACGAGCTCGTCCTCGTCCGACGGTCCTTCGGGCGCGCCGGATGATCCATAGGTGGCCGGCTCACCCTTCGCCTTCGTGAGGTCCTTCACCAGCGCGGGGACACCCGCGAAGGGGCCGACCGCCTCGCCAGCTGCGAGGCGCCTGCCGATCTCTTCTGCATCTGCGCGCGCCGCATCGTCATCGCGCCACACGACGGCGTTCAGCACGGGGTTGAGCCGGTCCATACGCTCGAGCGACGCGTCAAGGGCTTCGACCGGGCTCAGTTCGCCCGTCCGGATGAGCGTTGCGAGATCGAGGGCACTCATGAACGGGTCAGCGTGCATGGCGCATGCCTACCACCCTGCGTGTGTCCACCGTGGGTCGAGGTCCGTCGCCTGCATCCGGCGAGCTCGCGCGCTGGAGCTGGCGGGCGCGACCGTTAAGAGCCGATGTCGTCCACAATTGCTGCAGCGACAGGCTCGAGTGCACTCCCTGAAGAGGCCTACGCGGCGGCGTTGGCTTCCGTCTCCGGGATCGGGCCGAAGTCCCTTCGCGCGCTTCTACAGGACGCGACGCCCCGTGCGGCGTGGGACGAGCTGGTCAGGGGGAGGGTGCACCTTGTCGCGTCCCGCCAGGGCGGCGCGGTGGTCGGGCATGCACGAAGGACCGACGTCGCCGCATTGTGGGAGGCTCATGTGCGAGCGGGAATTGGCGTGTGCGTGCTCGGGCAGCCTGAGTATCCGGCCGTCTTGGCGGATGATCCCCAGGCTCCTGCCGTGCTGTTCTTCATCGGCCGTCCGGCGGTGCTCGACGCGGCGCCTCGCGTCGCAGTCGTAGGCACGCGGTCGGCGACCCGATACGGGCTCGGAGTCGCCGCCCAGCTCGGCGCGGACCTGGCGGCGGCGGGAGTCGTCGTCGTCTCGGGCCTCGCGCTCGGGATCGATGGGGCGGCGCACGAGGGGGCAGTGGCCGCGTGGCGCGCAGCGTGCGGTGAGGCACCCGACGGAGCCTCGAGCCTCGGGGACATCCCGCGGGGGTCCGGGAGAGGCGAAGGGCGCGCTGCTCCGCCGGTCGCTGTCGTGGCGGGCAGCGTCGCGACGCCGTATCCTCGCCAGCACGCGAGGCTCTGGCGACGCGTCGCGAATGCTGGGGCAGTGCTCTCGGAGTCGCCGATCGGCGTCGCGGATCTCGCGTGGCGCTTCCCGTTGCGCAACCGCATCATCGCCGCCATATCCGACGTAGTGGTCGTCGTGGAATGCCACGTCCGCGGCGGCTCGCTCCACACCGTCCAGGCCGCGACCGCCCGCGGGGTGACGGTCGGGGCGGTGCCCGGGTCGGTGCGTAGCCCGGCGTCAGCGGGCACGAACGGCCTCATTGCTGACGGTTGCTTCGTGGTGCGCGACGTGTCAGACGTGCTCGTGGCTGTGGGGATCGCGTCGGCCAGCACCGGGAGAAAGTCCGGAGATCATCCCGTGTCGTCAGGCGTGGGCGTCGACGGCTTGCCTTCTCCGACAGCGGATGTCGCAAGGGCGGTCGGATGGGACCCGACCCCGCTCGAGGAGATCCTCGGGCGCACCGGGCTCGGGATGGACGCTGTGTGCGGCGCGCTCGAGCGGCTTCGCGCACGCAGGCTCGTTCACGGTGAAGCCGGGTGCTGGGAACGCGTCTAGGCGAAGAGAGCGACAGACGAACCTAAGCTCGTCGAGTGGATCCCAGGCAGCCCGATCCCAGGCTGGATATCGGCGTCGAGCTCCCGCCGGTGCCGGTGGGCGGAGGGTCGCTCGGACGGGCGTCCCTCGAACCGTGGTGGCAATTGGTCGTTGCTTCCGTGCGGGCTGGGGCAGGAGTGGTGTGGTTCACTGGAGGCCCTGCGGCTGACCGCCCTGCGGCGGACCGCCCTGCGGCGATCGGTCGAGCCCCCACGATCGATGCGGCGGCACCACTCGCTCGGCCGTTGTGGTGTGACGCCTGCACCCTCGCTGCGGCTGCGCTCCCGCTCGTCGACGACGCCGTGCTCGGCGTGGTGTCGAGGCTGCCTGTCGACCGTCACCCTGCGGTGCTGGCCAGGGACGTGACGACGCTCGACGTTCTCTCCGCCGGGCGCGCCGCTGTGGCCCTGCGCTGGGATGGCCAGGTGCCCGTAGGCTCGACGCGCGGCCGCACGGCAGTGTGCACGTACCTCGGCGAAGCCGTCGCGGTCTGTCGTGCAGTGCTGCACGACGAGGATCCGCTCTTCGAGGGGCGCTACCTTCGCATCGCGGGAGCAGTGAACCGGCCGCCGCCGTCTCGCCCGAGCGGGCCGCCGTTGCTCGTCGAGGTCCCCCGCGGGATCGTAGAGTTTGTCGGCCGAGACTCCGGAGTGTCGTTTCTCGTTCGCCAGGCCGCAGCGGGCGCGACAGCAATCGTCTGTTCCGACGATCCTCGTGAGATCGCCATGTGGCGCGCGCAGGTCGTCGGTGCCGTCGGGACACGGTTGGAGCCAAGCGGCACGGGCCAGACGCCGCGTATCGTCTGTCGGACGAGCCTCGAGGAAGAGACGCCGCTCACGGGTCGCGGCAACGTCTGCTCTCGTGTCGAGGCCGCCCACGCTGCGGGCGCGGACGGGCTCGTCCTTCGCCTGCGGACGGTCTCGCCGGAGCGCGGCGGGCGCGTGGGCGACGCGGCGGACGTGGCGCGCGTCTCCGAGCGGCTTGCTTCGTGCTTCGACCTTTGGCGGCATTGATGGAAGAAGAGGGTGGCCGGCAAGGTGGTCAAAGCGGTGGGGTGAGCGCTGCCGGCAGTCGCCTTGCCACGGGCCGGAGGTGCCCGCCACTCGAGGGATTTGCCTGCCAATGGCGATAGATCTCCGCCGCGTGCAAGGTGGTCAGACGCGTCGGCAGCGGCGCAGTGTCGGGCAGGAGGTGCGGCAGGAGATGCGGCAGGAGGTGCGGTCGCCAAGTGCTGATCGGGGCTCAGGTGCGTATCGGAGCGAGGCTCCTCAGCACCTTCGAGCGCGCGGCGGTAATCAGCGCCGACGTCGTGCAGGAGCTCCTCCAGAGCCCGCAAGGATGGATGCCGCCTCGCTACCCGCCCGATGAGCTGGCACGCTGCAGCAGTGCCAGGACCGAGCATCCCAGCGTCGCCAGGACGTAGTGCCATGCGCCATACCTCATCAACCTTGCAACGTCGGGCGCGGCGCTTCTCGAGCGGCGGTCCCGAAGTGCCCTCGTGGCGAACCTTGCCGCTGCGCAGGCCATAGGGGCGTCGGGGCTGGTCGTGCACGTGGGAAGCCACCTCGGCAGGGGGTTCGACGCGGTCGCCAGCCAGGTGGTCGACGAGCTGGTCACCGTTCTCGACGCCGCGAGCGTCTCGGCGAGCAGTCCCGGCGCCGTAGAGCGACGAGGGGCCGGGTGCCCTGTCCTCATCGAGAACCCGGCAGGGGGCGGGGGCTCCATCGGCGCCCCATTCGGGGCCCTGGCTGACCTGCTCGAACGCGCGGAGGCAGACGACGCGCTTGGCGTCTGCATCGACACTCAGCATCTGTGGACCTTCGGCGTCCCCTTCGGCTCGTTGGCAGAGGCGGACGACGTCGTGGCCGCGAGCGAAGCCACCATGGGGCTGGGCGCGCTGCGCTGCGTGCACCCGAACGACTCGAAGGCCGTCTCGGCGCGAGGGTCGATCGTCACGCGAACATCGGCGAGGGGAGCATCGGTGACCGTGCGCTGGCATCTCTGGTTGGACATCCCTGTTTCGCCGAGCTGGCAGCGCTCCTCGAGGTGCCGGGAGCAGGCCATGGACCGCGTGCCGAGGACGTGGCTTGGGCGAGGCAAGTGCTCCGATGGGGGCAGCGCATGTGGGCGGAGGCCTGGCAGCCAGCCGGCGCGCCGGTCGTGACGGCAGAATGGGAGCAGCGAACTATCCGCGAAGCGACCGAGGAAGCGTCCCGGTAGGTGGCCAAGGAAGCGGCCAAGGAAGCGGTCAAGGAAGCGGCCAAGGAAGCAGCCAAGGAGGAGCATTGAGCGACACCCGGATCGAGACGGACAGCATGGGGGAGGTCGAGGTCGCTGCAGACCGGTATTGGGGTGCGCAGACGCAGCGGTCCCTCCAGCACTTCTCCATCGGGAGGGACGTGATGCCGCGTCCGCTGATCCGGGCGATCGGCATCCTGAAGGAAGCGGCGGCCCTCGTCAACGCGGATCTCGGGAAGCTCGACCCGCACCGGGCCGAGCT
>JAKBTL010000104.1 GCA_021844425.1 Actinomycetes bacterium
TGCGCCTACGTGCTCGGCGTGCTCGCCATCATGGTGACCGGGGGCGGCTTCGGCAGCATCTTGAACCTCCTGTTCGCCGGCATCCTGGTCGCGCTGCTGCTCCATCCCGAGAGCCGGCACTACCAGCACATCTGGTTCAAATGACTCCGCCCCGGCCCGAAGGCCGGGGCTCCGGTGGCGCTGCTCACGCGACTGTGCTTTCGACACGGCCGGGACGCGGAGGGAGCCGAACTTCGGGCACTTCTAGTCGAGCTGACGGCCGCGGTCGCCCTGGAGGCCGCGCGCCGAGCGTGCGTCACTTTGGCTCGAGGTAGGGCTGATCGAGATCCCCCTGGGGCGCGTCGGGGACGACGATCGACACAAGCGCCACCGGAAGCGGCGAGCCCAGAAGCTCTTCGACGGTGTAGCCGAGAAATGGCGCGTCGCCGACGCGCCGGAGTCGAGCCCCGACGACCAGTAGATCGATGCCGTGCTCGTGAACGTACTCGAGCAGCCCACGGCTCACTGACGGGGCACGCTCTCGAGCGATCTTGGGACGCACTCCCGCCTTCCTGGCCCGGTCGGATGCCTTGTCGAGCACACCCCCCGGCGCTTCCGCCGGACTCGCCACCCGACTTTGGGGCAACGCCACCGCTTCGTCGGGCATCACGTGCACGATGTGCAGGCGCGCTCTGTGGCGATGAGCGAGGCTCAACGCCAGCTCCTCTCCGGCGATCCCCGCAGTTGTCCCGGTGGTCGCCACGGCGATGCGGCGGGGAACCTCCATACGCTCACCATGTTCGGGAGCTGGGCGGATGACGACGCTCGGCAGCGGGCTGCCGTTGAGCAACTCGGCGACGGCGGGCGGCAGGCCGTGCGCGGTCGGCGAGATGCCGATCCCGAACACGCCGTAGCCAAGGCGCGCCTCTGCGAGCGCCGCCTCGACGGGCTGAGTGGATGGCGCAGCACGCTGGCGGACAGGGCGCGCCACGTCGGGAAGCACGTCGACGTCGCGTCCGGGAGTGGACGAGAGCACGGTGAGCTCTGCCGCATCGGGCCAGGCTCGGTCGAAGAGCGTCGCGGCAAGCCCTGGATTGGTACCTGGCAGCTCGGGAACGAGCAGTCGCTGCTCACGCACCAGCAGATGGCTTTCGATGCGCTCTTCGTGGGCCAAGCGACGCTGCTCGTCGTCGCTGCCTTCCCAGTCCCCGGCCAGTCGCCGCAGCGTCGGGGCAACGAGGAGGGACGAAGCGATCGACACGAGCAGCACGGTCGTGTACGCAAACTCTGACAGGAGACCCATTCGCAGGCCAGCCGTCGCGATGATCACCTGCAGGGCGCCACGTCCGTTCAAGAGGATCATGAGGGCCCTGTTCTCCCCACGGCGCAGCTTTGCCCAGCGTCCAGCGACGCCGACGCCGACGGCCTTGCTCGCGACGGCAACGACGAACAGCCCCATGATCACCGCGGCCCGATGCCAAGAGGAAATGGCCTTCAGGTCGATGAGCAGCCCGGCGCTTGCGAAGTACAAGGGTGCGAACACGGCGTCTGAAAAGGACCGCAATCGAGCGAGCGCGTCTCCGTATTGGAATCGCGAACGGCCAAGGAGCACGCCGGCGAAGTAGGCACCGAGCGCCGCCTCCACGCCAACTGCCTGCATCGCGGCCGCGGCGCCAAAGGCCACGGCGAAAGCCACGGCAACCGAGCCCGTCGCGTTCGGACCCCCGTGGCGGACCTTCTCCAAGAAGAAGTCGACGAATCGCTGGCCGAACACGACGATCAGGACGACCAGCGCCACCAGCCCTACGATCGCCCGGACGACGAGCGCCGTCCCGCCGGTGCTTGCCGTGGCGCTCACTACGGCGAGGAGGACGAGACCGTACACGTCGTTCGCCGCTGCCGTCGCCAATGCCACTTGACCGACGTCGCGGCGTGAGATCCCCAGCTCGTCGACAAGCCGGGCGATGATCGGAAGCGAAGAGACGCTCAGCGCTCCACCGACGAGGACCGCGCCACTGAGGCGGTTGCCAATGACAAGTGACGTGCTGAGCACGTAGGCGGTGGCCGAACCGGCGACGAGTGGCAACACGATGCTGCTGGTGGTAACGCCGAGGGCTCGCCGGCCGAGGCGGCGGACCAGCGGCACATCGGTCTCCGCGCCAAGCGTGATGAGGACCATCAGCAGCGAGAATTCGATCACGGCCCCGAGGAGGTTCGACCTGCCGTGGCTGGGAAGGAGGAACGACGCAAGCTGGGGCCATGCTGCTCCGAGCCCAGAAGGCCCGAGCACGAGGCCGGCCAAGAGGTAGCCCACGACCGAGGGTTGCCCTACGCGTCTGGCGCCCCAACCGAGCAGGTGGGCGACCATGAAGAGCAGCACCAGGGAACCGACCAGCTGCAGCGTTTCGGTGTTCGAGAGCGCGAGGTGACCCACGGACGGACCCTAACGAACCGACGCCTCTGCGAGGCCGAGGCTGCCGCAGCAGCCGCAGCACGTCCCGGGACTGCACTTCGGTGAGCCCCGCGTAATGGCGCTGCTCAGCGCACTGGCGAGCTTCGGCCACCTCGTCGCCGGGGGTCACCAACCGCCACCTGGTGGAGCCGGCGTTAGCGTCTGCTCGCCGTCACCTGGCGCGAGCTCCGCCGCACCCTCGACCGGTTCATCGACGATGGGCTCGAGGCACCATGAACGTGATCCGAATTTGACCGAACTGGAACATAGGCTTCGCCTCCCCCGACGCAGCCGTAGCGGGCGGGCGCGGCGCTGCACCACCGCCCTTGGACGGTGCACCGCGCCACGATCTTGGTAGCCTTTCGCCGCATCGTGTGACGACGCGCGAGGAGCTCTTGTGCCCACCACTGTCAAAAGCATCGACGATCTCGGCGCCATGGTGGGCCAGCATCTCGGCTACAGCGACTACCTCCTCGTGGACCAAGAGCGCATCGATCGCTTCGCCGACGCCACCGGGGACCACCAGTGGATCCACGTCGACTCCGAGCGCGCCACGAGCGGGCCGTTCGGCACGACCATCGCCCACGGGTACCTGACGCTCTCGCTCGTGCCACTGCTGCTCGCCCAGGTGCTCAGCGTCGAGAGCGTCGCGTTCGGGCTGAACTACGGCTGCAACAAGGTCAGGTTCCCTGCCCCGGTGCCTGCCGGCTCCGAGGTCCGTCTCGGTGCGCTCCTCGCGTCGGCCGACGAGGTCGCGGGCGGCGTCCAGGTGGTCCTCGACGTCGCCCTCGAGGTCCGAGGTGCGAAGAAGCCCTCCTGCGCCGCTGAGGTCGTGCTCCGCTACTATCGTCCGTGACGACGGCGAACCTCCCCTCGGGCACGGAGAAGACCGTCCGCGTGCGGGCGATGTTCGACGCGATCGCCCCGCGCTACGACCTGGTCAACCGCTTCATCAGCCTCGGCATGGACCAGCACTGGCGCCAGCGCACCGTCCGCGCGCTCGCGCTCGCGCCAGGCTCGTTGGTGCTCGACCTCGCCTGCGGGACGGGCGCGCTCGGCGCGATCGCGCGGCGCCACGGGTACCGGGTGGTCGGAGCGGACATGAGCGAGGGCATGCTCGCGGGCCGCGTCGGGCAGTTCCCCGCAGCACAGGCCGACGCCGCCTCCCTTCCCTTCGCCACGGGCGCGTTCGACGGGGTGCTGTGCGCGTACGCACTCCGGAACTTCACGGACCTCGAGGCCTCGTTCGCCGAGGCCGCTCGAGTGGTGCGGCCCGGAGGCCGCATCTCGATCCTCGAGGTGGCAACGCCCCCGAACCCTCTCGTGCGCGCGGGGCACCGGCTGTGGTTCCGCCACGTCGTCCCCACGATCGGTGCGGCGCTGTCGGATCCCGGGGCGTACCGGTACCTGCCCGACTCCGTCGCGTACCTGCCCGAAAGCCCTCGGCTGCGGACCATGCTCCGCGAGGCGGGGTTCGCCGCAGTCGGCCGCCAGCTCCTCCAAGGGGGCCTCAGCCAGCTCCTGACGGCGACCCGCGTGGGCGCGCCCACCGCCCGGTGAGCGCCGGCACGCCGGTCTCCCCGGTCTCCCCGGTCTCCCCGGTCTCCCCGGTCTCCCCGGTCTCCCCGGTCTCCCCGAACGTCCCGTCCTCCCCAGGGGCCCCGGTCTCCCCGTCCTCCCCCGAGGCCCCGCCTGCCCGCGCACCGGACCCTGCCGCCTTCGTCGCAACCTCGACGCCTGTCCCCGCCTCGACATGGCCGAGCGCGATCTTCGCCGAGGCGGCGGACGCCGGGGTGCTCGTCGGAGGGCGAGACCGAGTGCTCGCGGGTCTGGGCGTCGCGGCGACCCTCCCACTGCCCCACGGCCTCGAGGACGAGGACTCGCTCCGCGCGGTGCGATCATGGCTCGCCGCCGTCGAGCGGGGCACCGGCACCGAGGTGCGCGGGCGGGCCGACGAAGGCGCGGGAGGACGGCCAGACAGTGGGTCGGTCACAGGGGCCGACGAAACCGCAAGGGCACCCCGCGTGGCTGCGCTCGGGGCCTTCGCCTTCGACCGGGGCGCCCCCACCACGCTCGTCGTGCCATCGGTCACCTGGTGCCGGGACGCCGAGGGCCAGACCTGGCGCGTGGACGTCCGCAGGCGCGACACCCCTTCGGTGCACCACACCCCTTCGGTGCACGACGCCCCTTCGGTGCACGACGCCCCTGCAGCGACCCTCGACCCCTCGATGCTCGTGCAGGTCCCGCCTCCCGCCGCCTACGCCCGCGCCGTCGCCCGCGCCATCGCCGACATCCGCGCGGGGAGGCTCTCCAAGGTCGTCCTCGGCCGACTCGTGGACATGCAGCTCCCCTCCCCGGCAGTGCCGTCGCTGCTCCTGCGGGCGCTCTGGGATACCGGCGGGCTCTTCTCGCCGTTCTCCGTCCCCACCTCGTCGGGCAGGCTGGTCGGCGCGTCACCCGAGCTCCTGGTCGGCCGGCGCGGAGCTTCGGTCACCTCGCACCCGCTCGCCGGGACGGTCCCGCTCACCGGGACCGAAGACGACGCCCAAGTCCAGCGCCTCTTCGATTCGGCGAAGGACCGGGCAGAGCACCGACTGGTCGTCGACGCGATCGTTGCCGCGCTCGAGCAACGCTGCAGTCCGCTGACGGTGCCGCCGACACCCACGGTGGTCCGCCTCGGATCCGACGCTCGGCTCGGGACCCTCATCCGCGGAACACTCAGCGGCACCGATCCGCAGGCCGTGACAGCGCTCGTGCTCCTCGCACTTCTACACCCCACGCCTGCGGTGGCCGGCGTACCGCGTGCCGCAGCCGTGGAGCGGATCGCCGGCCTCGAGCCGGTCCCACGCGGCTACTGGGCTGGTGCAGTCGGCTGGACCGACGCCGCGGGCGACGGGGAGTGGGTCCTCGGTATCCGATCGGTCGAGCTCGAGGGCCCGCGCGCCCTCGTACGGGCCGGCGCGGGGATCGTAGAGGGCTCGGATCCCCAGCGCGAGCTCGAAGAGACGACGGTCAAGCTCCGTCCGGTCCTCGATGCACTGTGGCCAGGGGCCTCGGCCCTCCTCTGATCGCGAGCTCCGGCTCCTGCGCCGACGCCTCGACGCGGGCGGCGTCGGGTGCAGGGCTAGGCGAAAGGAGCGGCACCTCGACGCCGAAGATGTTCCCCGCCCTGTCCGTCCGCGGCTGCACCCACGCCCGTCCCCCCAGTGCCTCGGCGATCGCGCGCACGATGGAAAGCCCGAGCCCGGTCCCCCCGCCGGTGCGCGCCCGATCGCCGCGGTAGAAGCGGTCGAACACCCGCGCGCGCTGCAGCGGTGTGAGGGCCGGGCCCTCGTCCAACACCCGGAGGACACCCATCCCGCCCTCCGCGCCGACCTCCACGCGCACCGCGGATCCGGGCGTCGTGTGCACGAGCGCGTTCCGCACGAGATTGTGCGCGACCTGTGCGAGCCGGTCCCGGTCGCCTGCGACCGTGACCGCGCGCGGGGCCACGAGCTCGATCGGCCGATGCGGGTCCATGAGCTGCGCGTCGTCGACCGCATCTCCCGAGACCCGGTGCAGCTCGACGGGAACGCGCTCGAGCGGCCGCCCTTGGTCGAGGCGAGCGAGCAGGAGCAGGTCGTCGACGAGGCCGCTCATCCGGCTCGCCTCCCGCTCGACACGCCGGAGCGCCTTCAAGCGGTCCTCCGCGTCGGCGAACGCCCCCTTGCGCAGCAGCTCGACGTACCCGCGGATCGAGGTGAGCGGGGTTCGCAGCTCGTGGGAGGCGTCCGCCACGAACTGACGCAGCCGCGCCTCGGACTCGGACTGCTCCGCGAAGGCGTCCTCGATGCGGCCGAGCATGGTGTTGAGCGCTGCGCCGAGCCGCCCGACCTCGGTCTCGTCGTCGGCGGGCTCGACCCGTCTTCCCAGGTCCTCCCCCGACGCGATCTCGCCGGCCGTCTTCGCCATGTCGTCGAGCGGGCGCAACCCGCGGCGAACGGTCCACAGCGCCAGCGCGCACACGGCGAGCAGCACCGCCGCGGAGACGCCCACCTCGATGCGGACGAGCGATGCCATCGTGGCGTCGGTCTGCGCGAGCGACACCGCCACGATGACGGTTCCCTGGGGGACTCTCGCGGCGTCTGCCCGGTAGGCGACCCCGTGCCGGGAGGGCAGTGTGAAGTTGTAGGGGTTCGGGCGGTACGGGCCGCGGGCGGTGCCGATCTCGGGCGACAACCGCACCGACCTCGGCACGACAGGAGGGGGATCGGGCCGCAGTGTCGGGCCCGACGGGCGTGACGCGATCACCGCGCCGTCGTGGCCGAGGATCACGACGTAGACGTCCGGGTTCAGCCGCTCGCCGATCGCTTCGGACTTCACTGTGCGACCGCGCCGGTGGGCGAGCACCAGGTACCGGACGGCCGCGCGCTGGGCGAACGCGAGCTGCGAGTCCAGGCGGCCGTAGAGGAACGACCGCAGCGACGTGTAGGTCACGAGGTCGGCGACGCCGAGGCCGATGACCAGCAGCACCGCCATCGCGAGCGTCAGCCGGCGACGCAGCCGCACGCCGGCACCTCATTCCTTCGGCAGGCGCAGGCTGTAGCCGACGCCGCGCACCGTGTGGATCAGCGACGGGCCGCTCTCGTCGAGCTTCTTGCGGAGGTAGCTGATGTAGGTCTCCACGATGTTCGGGTCGCCGTCGAAGGAGAAGTCCCAGACGTGGTCGAGGATCTCGAGCTTCGGGACGACGCGACGAGGATGCTCGAGCAGGTACTGGAGCACTCGGAACTCCGTCGCGGTGAGGTCGATCGACCGCCCGCCCCGCCATACCTCGTGCGTGTCGACGTTCATCACGAGGTCCGCGTAGTGCAGCTCCGGTCCCTCGGAGCTGTCGTGGCCCGCACGGCGAAGGATGGCGCGCACGCGCGCCACCAGCTCTTCGAGGCTGAAGGGCTTCGTGACGTAGTCGTCGGCCATCCCGAGGCCCAGCACCTTGTCCTCGGTGCTGTCGCGCGCCGTCAAGAAGACGACCGGAACGGCCACGCCGCTGTCCCGCAGCCGCCTGCACACCTCGGTTCCTTCGAGGTCGGGCATCATCACGTCGAGCATGACGAGGTCGTAGCGGCCGGGCTGCGCGAGCTGCAGGGCCTCCCTCCCCGAGGCCGCCACCTCGACGTCGAAGCCCTCGAAGCGCAGCGCTGCGGACAGGAGGTCCCTGATGAACGGCTCGTCGTCGACGACGAGGATCCGCTCGCCTTCCGAGCTCACCGTTCCATGATCGCAGACGCCCGGCGAGACCGGAGAACGGCACGCCCCTGCCCCCCTGCGACGCGCCGGGCCAGGCGGGCGATCCCCCACCACGCCACGAGGAACAACGCCTCGACCACGATGGCGGAGGACATCTTCGACTCGCCCGAGACGCGGTCCACGAAGCTGATCGGCACCTCGGTGATCGGAGCGCCGGCTTGCTTCGCGCGGTAGGTCATCTCGATCTGGAAGCCGTAGCCGTCGGCCCTGATCCGGTCGAGGTCGAGACGGCGCAGGACCGACGCCGCGTACGCGCGGAACCCCGCCGTCGAGTCCCTCACCCCGAGGCCGAGCACTGCGTCGGCGTACCGGTTGCCGCCCCACGACAACAGGTGCCGGTACCACGACCAGTTCGGGATCGATCCCCCCGGGACGTAGCGCGAGCCGACCACCACCTCGTAGCCGTCCTCGAGAGGGGCCACGAGCCCCGGGAGCGCTGCGGGGTCGTGCGAGAAGTCGGCGTCCATCTCGACGCACGCGTCGTAGCCGGCCGCGAGCCCCCAACGAAAGCCCGCACGATACGCGCTTCCGAGGCCGGACTTCTCGCTGCGCCGGAGCACGTGGACGTCGCCCAGCTCGACCGCGGCCTTCTCGACGAGGTCCGCCGTCCCGTCGGGGCTCCCGTCGTCGACCACCAGGATCCCCGCGTCGGGGAGCACCGCGTGCACCCGGTGCAAGAGCGCTTCGATGTTCGACGCCTCGTTGTAGGTCGGCACCACGACCAGGACCCGCACGGCGTCGCAGCTTAGGCCCCAGGCACTTCTCCAGGAACCACCCGCGCCGCGGTCGACGGGGGGCATCGCCGAGCCGGGTGCCCCGGCGACACCGGGCGGCATGGAAGCATGTGGCCCGTGGAGGAGCCGCCTCAGCAACCGACCACATCCGCGGCCGGCTCCCCGCCCGCCGGCGCCGCCAAGCCCGCCGCGCCCGAGCGTCCCGGCGCCGCCAAGCCCGCCGCGCCCGAGCGTCCCGATGCCGAGCGTCCCGGACCCGGGACCCGGCTGCGGCGGTGGTGGCGCTCGCCTCCGTTCCGCTGGGCCGTCGCGATCGTCGTCCTCTTCTTCGTCCTCGAGTACGTCCTCCTGCCCGACCTCGCCAACGCACGCCGCTCGCTCGCCCTGCTCGGACGGGTGAACGTCATCGGGCTGCTCGTCGGCGTCGGTCTCGAGGTCGTCGCGCTCCTCGCGTACGCAGAGCTCAGCCACACGGTGCTGTCGCCCGGCGCCCCCCGCCGCACGGTGCTCTTCCGCGTGAACATGTCGAGCCTGGCGGTGAGCCACGTGGCACCGGGCGGCACCGCGCCGGGCACCGCCGTCGGCTACCGCCTCCTCACCGAGCTGGGAGTGCCGAGCGGCACCGCGGCGTTCGGGCTCGCGACCCAAGGCGTCGGATCGGCCGTCGTCCTCAACGTGATCTTCTTCCTCGCCCTGCTCATCTCCATCCCGCTCACCGGCTACAACCCTCTCTACGGCTTCGCCGCGATGTTCGGGGTCATCCTCATCGGGCTGTTCGCTGGGACGGTCCTCCTCCTCACCCGAGGCCAGCGCCAGGCCCTCGAGCGCCTGCACGGCTGGGCCAAGAAGGTGCCGCTCGTCAACGCCGACAAGCTGACCGCTCTCGTCCAGACGATCGCGGACCGCCTGCAGATCCTCTTGCGCGACCGCGCGCTCCTCGTCCACGCGTTGGAGTGGGCTGCGGCCAACTGGCTCTTCGACGCGGCCTCGCTGTGGGTCTTCGTCCTCGCCTTCGGCCACCTCGTGTCGCCGGTCGACCTGCTCGTCGCGTACGGACTGGCGAACATCCTCGCCGTCATCCCGATCACGCCGAGCGGCCTCGGCGTGGTGGAGGGCGTGCTCATCCCCTCCCTCGTCGGGTTCCACGTCCCCAAGACCGTTGCGATCCTCGGCGTCCTCTCCTGGCGCCTGGTGAACTTCTGGCTCCCCATCCCCGCCGGGGGGATCGCCTACCTCTCGCTCAGGTTCGGGCACGAGCGCAAAGGCGGCCGTGGCGTGCCCGACGAGCTCCGCAGCACCGACGAAGGAGCCAGGCACCGGCTCCTTCGGCGCCACGCCCGGACGCCGTGACCCACGCCCCGTGACCCCGGCCGTCGCCTACCCGTCGTGGCGGGGGTCGACGTCCCGCCGCCGCCGGGCGCGCTCGACGGCGAGCTCCTTCAACCTCCGCTGGGAGTCGATCCCCTTCACCGCAGTGAGGCGCTCCCAGGCCCCGTCGGCGTGGAGCACCCAGGCGTTCACGTCGTCGGTGAAGACGAGGTCGAGGATCTCGAGGAGGCGGCCCTGCAGCTCGACGTCGTGCACCGGCACCAGGACCTCGATGCGGCGGTCGAGGTTCCGCTCCATGAGATCGGCGGAGCCGATGTAGAGCTCCAGAGGCAGCGCCGTGGAGCAGCCGCCCGGCTCCCGGTGGGGAGCGTCGTCCCGAGAGCCGCCGAAGCGGTAGATCCGAGAATGCTCGAGGAACTGTGCGACGATCGAGCGGACGGAGATCGTCTCGGAGAGCCCGGGCACACCAGGGCGGAGGCTGCACATTCCTCGCACCGCGAGGTCGATGGGCACTCCGGCACGCGACGCGGCGTACAGCGCGTCGATCGTCTCGGGGTCGGTGAGCCCGTTCACCTTGAGCACGATCCGCCCCGCCGGCCCGGCCTCCGCCTGGCGGGCGATGAGCTCGAGGATCCTCTCTCGCAGCGTGACCGGCGCAACGAAGATCTGCCGGTACTCCGACTGGCGGCTGTACCCGGTGAGGTAGTTGAAGAGATCGCCGACGTCCGCGCCGATCTCCTCGTCCGAGGTGAGCAAACCGAGGTCCTCGTAGACCGCCGCGGTGCTCGAGTTGTAGTTCCCCGTGCCGACATGGCAGTACCGGCGGATGCCGTCGTCTTCGCGTCGAAGGACGAGCACCGTCTTCGAGTGGGTCTTCAGCCCCACGAGCCCGTAGACGACGTGCACGCCTGCCTCTTCGAGCGCCTTGGCCCACGCGATGTTCGCCTGCTCGTCGAAGCGGGCCTTCAGCTCGACGATGACCGCCACCTGCTTGCCGCTCTCCGCCGCCTTGATGAGCGACGCCACGATCGGGCTGTCTCCGGAGGTGCGGTACAGGGTCTGCTTGATCCCGAGGACCGAGGGGTCGTCCGCCGCCTGCGTCACGAACGCCTCGACCGACGTCGCGAACGAGTCGTACGGGTGGTGGACGAGCACGTCCCGCTCGCGCAGGACCCCGAACAGGTCCGTCGGCTCGTTGCCAGCCGTGGCGAGGAAGGGCGGGGTCATCGGCGTCCACGTCTCGGCGTGGAGGTCCGGGCGGTCGAGGCCGTAGACGGCCCACAGGCCTGAGAGGTCGATCGGGGCGTCCAGCGTGTAGACGCCGTCTGGGGGGACGTCCAGCTCTACCCGGAGCCGCTCGATCAAGGCGGGGTCGGCGGCCGAGCTGATCTCGAGCCGCACCGCGCGCGCGAACCGCCGCCTGCGCAGCTCCATCTCGACCGCCACGAGGAGGTCGTCTGCCTCGTCCTCTTCGAGCGCGAGGTCGGCGTTCCTCGTCACCCGGAAGGTGTCGTGCTCCCCGATGGCCATCCCCGGGAACAGCGTGTGCAGGTGCGCGGCGATGACCTGCTCGAGGGGGACGAACCGCTCGCCGTCGGGCATCACGACGAAACGCGGGAGCACAGGAGGCACCTTGACCCGCGCGATCCGTTCTTCGCCGGTCGCCGGGTCGCCCACCTCGACCAGCAGGTTCAGCGAGAGGTTGGAGATGTAGGGGAACGGGTGGCCGGGGTCGACCGCGAGCGGCGTCAGCACGGGGTAGATCTGGCGGCGGAACACCTCGACGAGGTAGCTGCGGTCGTCGTCGTCGAGCGACGTCCAGTCGGACAGGCGGATCCCCGCGTCGGCGAGCGCCGGCACGAGGACGTCGAGGAAGATCGCGTCCTGGCGCGCGACGAGCTGCTCCACGCGTGCGCGGATCGCCGCGAGCTCCTCGCCGGGGCGCAAACCGTCGACCGAGCGCGACCGCACACCCGCGACCAGCTTGTCCTGGAGCCCCGCGACGCGCACCTGGAAGAACTCGTCGAGCGCTTCGGCGTGGATCGCCATGAACTTCACCTGCTCCAACAGCGGCAAGCGCCTGTCCTCGGCGAGGTCGAGCAGCCGCGAGAGGAAGTCGAGGCGGGACAGCTCCTTGTTCGTGAAGCGCCGGTGGCCGTACGCCGTGACCGCCTGGGGCACCGCGACCGTGCGACGCTCGCCCGCGAGCGGCTCGCCGCGCGCGGGCAGAGCCGCCGTCTCGACCCCGGACGGCGGCGGTGCGGCAGAGGCGGTGCCGGCAGACGGTGGGGCAGCCGGGGAGCTGAGACCCTCCGTCACGCCCCACGCCACCGGCACGCCCTCACCCTGCTCGGGGGGCGTGCGCTGAAGGGCCATGAAACCCTCACAGCCTACACGCGCCGCTACGCTTCAGGCCGTGGCGACGACCACCACAGTGCTTCCCGCCCGCCCCCGGCCGGTGCGGCACGCCCCGCAGGTCCCCGTGTGGCGCAGGGGACCGAAGCCCAAGCGCCGGACCGAGCTCGGCCTCCTCGTCTTCGCCGCCGCGATCACCGTCGCGCTCTACGTGATCGCCGAGCTCGGCACGAAGGGGAGGGTCCCGGCGCATCTCGCGCCGATCCTGGCGATCATCCTCGGGATGGTGCTCGTCGCCCACCTCGCGAACCGCTGGCTCGTCCCCGACGCGAACGCCGTGGTGCTCCCGCTGGTCGCGCTGCTCAACGGCATCGGCTACGTCATCATCGTCCGCTTCACACCCCCTGCCGCGAAGGCCCAGGCCACCTGGGCTGCGGTGGGGATCATTGGCTACATCGCGGTCCTGCTCGCGGTCCGCCACACCCGTGACATGGACCGCTACCGGTACCTGCTGCTCGCCGCAGGGATCGCGCTGCTCATCTCGCCGCTCGTCCCGCACCTGGGCAGGCCGATCACAACAACGCGGCTGTGGGTGGGCCTCGGACCGATCACGTTCCAGCCCATCGAGTTCGCCAAGCTCCTCCTCGTCGTCTTCTTCGCCTCCTACTTCGCCGAGCGCAAGGAGCTGCTCTCGATCCCGACGGCACGTGTGGGGAACCGGCTCTTCCTCGACCCGCGTCCACTGGTCCCGATCCTGCTGTTCTGGGCGCTCTCGATGGGGATCATCGCCCTCGAGGACGACATCGGCTTCGCCATGCTGGTCTTCACCGTGTTCGTGGTCCTGCTCTGGGTCACGACGGGCCGGTGGGCGTACATCGCCTTCTCGATGGTGCTCTTCGCCGTCGGCGCCTTCGCGGCGTCGCGCCTGTTCAGCCAGGTCCACGTCCGCATCGACCTATGGCTGCACGCCGCACCCAACACCCAGCTCGGCTACGGCTTCTTCGACTTCGCGCACGGTGGCATCGGTGGCTCCGGCCTCGGCACCGACCCGTTGGCAGGTGCGTTCTCCTGGATGCACATCACCACCGACATGGTCTTCGCCGCGGTCGGCGACCAGCTCGGCTTCATCGGAGCCGCAGCCGTCGTGATCGCCTTCGTCCTCCTCATCGGCGCAGGACTGCGGATCGCCCAGGCCGCCCGCTCGGACTTCTCCCGGCTCGTCGCCGCCGGTCTCACCGCCGTGCTCGGGTTCCAGGCGTTCTTCATCATGGCGGGCGTGACCCGGCTCCTGCCGTTCACCGGCATCACGCTGCCCTTCGTCGCCTACGGGGGGTCCTCGTTGGTCGCGAACTACGTCCTCGTCGCACTGCTCATGCGCGTCTCGGAGGAAGGCTCCTCGACGATCGCGGAACGGTCGAAGGGCATCAGCCTGCCGAGCGACACAGAGTTCCTCGTGGCACCCTGACGCCCGAGCGGGCCTCGCCTCCCGACGCCTGGGGCCTACACGACGCGTCCCCGGCGCGTCCCCGGGGCCTACCCGGCGCCGTCTTGGGTGGGGTCGTCTCCGGTGGAGTCGTCGGGCGGCACGTCGACGCCAGGGCTGAACAGCCGCTCGTCGCAGAGCACCGGCGCCGGCACCCGCTGGCGGAGGGCGAGGCAGATGCCGTCGCTCGGACGGCACGAGAGCACCGAGCGGCCGACAGGGCCGACGAGCACGAGCTCGGCGAAGTAGGTCGCGCCGATGCGCCCGGTCAGGCGCACGGCCACGACGTCGATGCCGTAGCGCTCGAGGGTCTGGGCGAAGAGGTCGTGGGTGAGCGGGCGCGGCGCCGACGTGCCGCCGATCGCGTGCGCGAGCGCCACGCCCTCGGCGGTGCCGATCCGGAACACCAGCCGATCGTGGCGCCCTTCTGCGTCTTCGAGCGACACGGTCGGGAACTGGTCGGGCAGGGCGACCTCCACCGAGACGACGCGCACGATCCGGTAGGTGCGCGCGTTCGGCGGGGGATGGTCGGCCGGTGCCCGAACGGCCCGCGCGTCGTCGGAGCTCGCGTCGCCGGAGGGCGCTTCCTCGGAGGTCGCCTCCTCTTCCGGCGCCTCGGTCCCGGTCGAGCCCTCCACCGGCGCTAGCCCCCTCGACGGGCGTAGACGCTCAACCCGAGGCCGATCGCCGTGAAGAACGCGATCACCGCCGTTCCCCCGTAGCTGATGAACGGGAGCGGGATCCCGGTGATCGGCATGATGCCCACGGTCATCCCGGCGTTCTGGAACGTGCTGTACGCGATGAAGGCGAACACGCCGGCGCAGACGAGGCGTCCGAAGTCGTCGCGGGCGATCTGCCCGACGCGCAGCACCCGCCACGCCAGGAAGAACAGCAGGCCCAGCACCCCCACGGAACCCACGAACCCGAGCTGCTCGCCGATCGCGGTGAAGATGAAGTCCGTCTGCTGCTCGGGGACGTAACCGAGGTTCGTCGCCGCGCCGTGGCCGATGCCGGTGCCGAGCAGGCCCCCGGCGCCGATCGCGTCCTTCGCCTGCTGGAGGTTGTAGACGGCCCCCGCCAGTGTGCCGGTGGGGTGCGCTGTCGACTGGTGCAGGAAGCTCGTGATGCGCAGGAGCTGGTAGTGGTGCAGCAGCCCTGCGCCGAGCACCAGGGCGACCGCAGCCACCACTCCGATGAACAGCACGATCATCACACGCGTGGGGAGCCCTGCGACCACGAGCATCACGATCAGGACGACCGACATGACGATGCCGGTGCCGAGGTCGGGCTGGAGCATGACGAGCCCGATCGGGACCGCGCCGAGCAGGAGGACCTTCACAACGTCGCGCCAGGTGAGCCCGTCGGGGCGTCGGGAGCAGTACGTCGCGACGGCGATGATGAGACCGAGGACCGCGAACTCAGAAGGCTGGACCTGGATCGGGCCCAGGTTGAACCAGCGCGCCGAGCCCAGCGGCGAGTGGGTGCCCACGTGCGGGACCATCACGGCGAGGAGGATGAACAGCGAGACGCCGTAGATGGCCATACCCAGCGCTTCGAGCTTGCGGTAGTCGAAGAGCCCGACCACGAGCATCACGACGACCCCGAGCACGACGAAGACGGCCTGGCGCTTCAAGTAGTAGGTCGGGCTGGTCCCCGCCAGGAGCAGCGGTCCCCGGGAGGCCGTGTAGACCATCACGACGCCGACGATGGCCGCGGCGATCGACCCGGCGATGAGGAACGGGTCCACCACGAGCGCCGGACGGCGCACCATGAGCGGCCGCCGTGCCGACGCCGCCGGACGTGGAGACCGTGTCCCGATGCGGTACTGGGTCTGCACGGGCACCAAGGCTACCGGCCATCGGTCGGAGGGAAAGAGCGCATGGCGACGGCGTCCCACATCGCCTCCACCGGCGCGTGCCGGCCTGACCACAGCTCGATCTGTAGCGCCGCCTGGTGGACGAGCATGCCGAGCCCGTCGAGCGCCGCGGCGCCGCGGCGCTGGGCGAGCTCGAGCCAGCGCGTCGGGCGCGGGGCGTACACGAGGTCGACCACGAGCTGGCCGGGACCGAGGAGCGCCGGGTCGATCGGCGGGAGCACGTCGGCGCCCGGAGTGCCTGCCATGCCGAGCGGCGTGGCATTCACGACGAGCTGCGCGTCCGCCGCCTCCGACGGCGCGCCCGCCCGCCCGACGTCGGCGGCAAGACCTGCGGCGTCGGCGACCCGCTCCGGGGAACGGCCGACCACCACGACCTCGGACGCCCCGGCCTCGGCAAGCGCGAGCACCACCGCCCTTGCCGCGCCGCCGGCGCCCGCGACCAGGCAGCGGCGACCCGCGGGATCGAACCCTGCGCCCCGGCGCAGTGCGGCGACGAAGCCCTGGCCGTCGGTGTTCTCGCCGACCAGGCCGCCGGGCTCGACGACCACGCAGTTGACCGCGCCCAGCCGCGCAGCGGCCGCGCTCGTGCGGTCGACCTTCCTGGCGACCGCCTCCTTGTGCGGCATCGTGACCGACAGGCCGCGCAGTCCGAGCGCGCGGGCGCCGGCGAGCGCCGCGTCGAGCGCGCTCGGAGGGACCGGGAAGGCGACCGACACCCAGTCGAGGCGCAGCGCCGCGAACGCTGCGTTGTGGAGCACCGGCGAGAGCGAATGGCGCACGGGGTCGCCGATCACGCCGACCACGGCGGACGTGCCCGACGGCCAGCCCCGTTCGCCCGCGCCAGGCGAGCTGCTCATGTGGCCGACCCGGACGAGCGCCCCGACGTGCTGGTCGAGGCCTGCCGCTTCGCGTTCGCAGCCGCCTCGTGGACGAGCGCGAGCTGCTGTGTATAGGTGGTGGCGAACTTCATGATCCCCTTTCGGTCTGTCACCAGGTCGAAGTAGAGCCACGGTCCTGCGGGCGGGTGCAACGCCGCGCGCAGCGCCTGGACAGAGGGCGTGCAGATCGGCGTGGGCGTGAGCCCCGCGTGCAGGTACGTGTTGTAGGGCGTTGTGATGCGCTCCTCCTTCGGCGTCACCTGGCCGCCGTCCTTCCCGAGGGAGTAGAGGACCGTCGATGTCATGTCCAGGTTCATGCCGTCGGCGAGGCGGTTGAAGACGACGCGGGCGACGTCTCCCATGTAGCGGGCGAAGTACCCCTCCTTCTGCACGATCGACGCGAGCGTGACGAGCTGGTAGGCGTCCAGCCCGGCGACGGTGGTCGACGGCGTGAGCCCCACGGAGCGGGCTTGCGCGGCGAATCGGGCCACCATCTGCTCCAAGAGCGCACGTCCGCTCTCCGTCGGAAGGATCTCGTAGGTGCCGCTGCCGATGAGCCCCTCGAGCGACCCGCCGGGGGTGGGTTGGAACGGCGAGCGGACCTGGCCTGCCCGACCGGCGTCAGAGAACGCGTGTGCGAGGGTGCCCGGCAGCGACGAGAGCTCGCCGGCGATCTCCGAGACGGTCATCCCCGGCGAGACGGTGAGCTCGGCCACGTTCGGGCCGGCGTCGAGGAGGGAGCTCAGCTCGGAGAACGAGAGGTTCCGGTTCAGCTGGTAGGTGCCAGGACGCACGGTCGGTGCGCCGTGCACCAGGGACCAGAGGCGAAACGCGAAGGATGTCCCGATCACCTGGCTCCTCGACAGCGCCACCGCGATCGCCCCGAACGCCTCACCGGGGTGCACGTCGACCACCACCGGCGCTCCGGGCGGGCCGAAGGGGTGCGACTCCGACTCGTACCATCCGATCGCGCCAGCGAGCAGAACGAGCACGACGACCGCCGCGGCGATGATCCTCCCGCGGCGCGTGAGCCGCAGACGGCGTCTCGGCCCGGCGTCACGCGCCGGAGGCTTCGATCGGGCGTGAAGGCCCTGGTGCGCGCTCATCTCGAGTCCAGCCACGACTGCAGCAGCACCGTCGCCGCCGCGCTGTCCACCCGCCCTCGGCGCTCCCGGTTGGCGACCCCGGCGGAGGCGAGGGCGCTGTGAGCCGTGACGGTCGTGAACCGCTCGTCGAAGGTCTCGACTCGCACCCCGCGTGCGCCGAGCAGCGCCGCGAGGGCAGCAGCCTCCTCCTCGGCGCCACGCGCGGCACGACCGCGACTGCCGTCGAGGGACAGGGGGAGCCCCACCACGACCACTTCCGCGCCGAGCTCGTCGGCCACCTCGGCGATCGCGAGGTGGTCGAGCGACCGCTCAGCGTGGCGAGCGATCGAGGGGCGGGGAAAGGCCAGCGACCCCAGGGCGTCGCTGACCGCGATGCCGATGCGTCGTGCGCCGAGATCGACGCCGACGGATCTCGTCACGCCGCCGCCCGCCCGAGCGCGTCCTTCGGTGCGGCAGGGACGCCGACAGACACGGTGCACAGCTCGTTGGCGTCCATGGCGCCGCAGACTATCGGCGGCGCCTCGGGGTCCCCCTTGCCCGTGCGCCCCACCGCGAGGTCCCCGACGCTGCGGGCTGGGCCGCGGGCCCTGCGCGCTCACGGCGCGCAGGTGCCGGATCAGCGCCCGCTGAGCCGAGCCGTCGCCACAGCTCCGCCTCGCGGCGGCGCCGCTCGGCCCGAGCGACATCGAGCGCGTCGCGCACCGTGTCGCCCATCTCCCGCGCCGCCTGCACCGCCTCGCTCCCGGCCACCCTCGGCGACAGCGCTTCGACCGCACGTCGCACCCGTCGGCGCACTTTCTGCTCGGCCCACAGCGTTCCTCCCACCCCGAGGGCGATCCCTGCGCCGAACCACAGCGGGCGCCGCAACATCAGCGCGGCCCCACCAGCGTACGGCGAGGCGTCTGCGGCGGCACAGCGTCTGCGGCAACATCTTCTCGGTGCCCATCGCGCCGGCGGGCCCCGGTGGCCGTCGCGCTCGGGCGCTCCTGGGCTCCGCGCAGGCGCCGCAGCCCGCCGACGGCCCCGGCGCGCCACGCGAGGACTTTCACCACCGGGTTGGCGAACGCATGCCGCGCGATGCGGGCGGCGTGGTCCACGGTGGCGGTGACGGCCTCGGTGTCGGCCAAGACGGCGTCCACGCGGGCGATCTCCGTCGCGGCGTGGCCCGCGGCGGCGTGCGCCTCCTCCACCAAGGCCAGCGCCTCGTGCCGCAGCGCCTCGATGCCGCGCTCGAGCCGGCGAACCTGGTTCACCAGCACGAACGCGGCTGCAAGCGAGACGACGGCTCCGAGGGAGCCGATGCCGGCCGCGACCACCACGACGACGTCGGCGGCACTCACCCCACGAGCGTACCTGCCAGCTTGCGAGGAGCGCAGGACCGGCCAAGCTCCGAGGCGGCGGCCCGCGCGAGCCACGGTCTGGCGTGCAACGACTATCGTCGCCACGTGCAGCAAGTCTCCAGCGCGGAGGCTCGACATCGCGCCCTTCCCTCGGTCCCGCCGCGCCTCAGTGGTCTCGTCGCTCTCACGAAGCCCCGGATCATCGAACTGCTCCTCGTCACGACGGTGCCGGCGATGTTCGTCGCGTCTCGTTCCGTCCCCTCGTTCCGGCTCGTGGCGATGACGGTGATCGGGGGGACCTTCGCCGCCGGAGGCGCCAACGCGTTCAACATGTTCTACGACCGCGACATCGACGCGGTCATGGACCGGACGCGCCGCCGCCCGCTCGTGTCGGGCGCGGTCTCGCCGTCCGACGCGCTCGTGCTCTCCGCCGGCCTCGAGATCTCGGCCTTCCTGCTGCTCTGGCTCACCGTGAACCTGCTCTCGGCGCTCCTCGCGCTGGGCGCGGCATGCTTCTACGTCGGCGTCTACACGATGTGGATGAAGCGCCGGTACCGGAGCAACATCGTGATCGGGGGCGCCGCCGGCGCCGTCCCCGCCCTCGTGGGCTGGAGCGCGGTGACCGGCCACATCGGCGCGCCCGCGTGGGTGATGTTCGGCATCGTCTTCGCCTGGACGCCGCCGCACTTCTGGGCGCTCGCCATCCGCCACCGTGACGACTACTCGAGAGCTTCGGTGCCGATGCTGCCGTCGGTGGTCGACACCGCCAGGGTGGTCCGCGAGATCCTCGCGTACAGCGGGCTCGTCACCGCGCTGTCGGTGCTGCTCGTCTTCGTCTCCCACCTCGGCTGGGTGTTCTTCGGGATCACGGCCTGCCTCGACGCGGGGCTCTTCTACTACGCGCTCGCGCTTCGGTCCGACCAGAGCCCGAAACGCGCGATGCGGCTGTTCGCCTACTCGATCACGTACCTCTCGGCGCTCTTCTTGGCCATGGGAGCCGTCGCGGTCGTCCGGCACCCCTGAGCCGCTCTCTCCCTGACACGGCCGTTGGACCGGGCGCGGGGACCGGGCGCGGGGACCGGGCGCGGGGCGATCACCTGAGCCCCGACGGGCGGAGCCGCCAGAGGCGAGCGGCGACGTCGCGCTCCGCGCCGTGCTCGGAGGGCTCGTAGTACACGTGGCCCTCGAGAGCCGCGGGTCGGTACTGCTGGGGCACCCAGCCTTCCACCGCGTCGTGCGGGTAGCGGTAGCCGGTGCCGTGCCCGAGCCGTTCGGCGCCCCGGTAGTGGCTGTCGCGCAGGTGCGCGGGCACCTCGGCGCTCCCAGACCCGCGCACGTCGTCGCGGGCTCGCCCCAGCGCGACGGTCACCCGGTTCGACTTGGGCGCGCAGGCCAGGTACACGACCGCGTGGGCGAGGTTGAGCGCCGCTTCGGGCAGCCCCACCATCTCCACCGCGCGCGCTGCCGCGTCGGCCACCACGAGCGCATGGGGGTCTGCCATGCCGACGTCCTCGCTCGCCAGGATCACCAGGCGCCTGGCCACGAAGCGCGCGTCCTCGCCCGCGTCGAGCATCCTGGCCAGCCAGTAGAGCCCCGCGTCGGGGTCCGAGCCGCGGATGCTCTTGATGAAAGCGCTCACCTGGTCGTAGTGCTCGTCGACGCCTTGGTGGTAGAGGCGCCCCGCGCGGGCGCGCACGACGTCGTCGACGGTGACGCGGATCGGCGCCGTGCCGTCTCCGCCGGCACGTGCGGACGCGAGTGCGACCGCGACCTCGAGCGTCGTGAGCGCGCCGCGTGCGTCGCCCTCGGCTGCCCCGACCACCGCGCGGATCGCGTCGTCGCCCGCCTGGGCGTGCTCGACCGCAAGCCCCCTGCGCACCAGCTCTTCCATGTCGGCGTCGTCGATGGGCTCCAGCCGCCACAGGGTCGCTCGGCTCATGAGCGGCGGGTTCACCTCGAAGAACGGGTTCTCGGTCGTCGCGCCGACGAAGACCACGACACCCTCTTCGACGGCTGGCAAGAGGGCATCCTGCTGCGCCTTGTTGAACCGGTGCACCTCGTCGACGAAGAGGATCGTGCCTCGCCCCTGCTCCCCCAGCCGGCGGCGAGCCCCTTCGATCGCCTCACGGACGTCCTTCACCCCGGCGACGACAGCGGAGAGCGCGACCATCTCCTTCTTGGTCGTCTCCGCCACGAGTCGGGCGAGCGTGGTCTTCCCGCTGCCCGGCGGCCCCCAGAGCACCACCGACCCCATGAGGTCGCGCTCGACGAGCACCCGCAGCGGCGCCCCCGGGCCGACGAGGTGCCGCTGGCCGACCACCTCGTCGAGCGTGCGGGGCCGCAGGCGCGCGGCGAGGGGCGCGCGAGACCGCAGCCGTTCCTCGGCAGCGGCCTCGAACAACCCGGTCACCCGCCGACGATCCGGATCCCGAGCTCGGCAAGGGACGAGGCCGGCAAGGGCTTGGGGGCACCGGTGAGCGGGTCCGCCCCCGACTGGGTCTTCGGGAAGGCGATCACCTCGCGGATGCTCTCCTCTCCGGCCAACACCGCCACGAGCCGGTCGATCCCGAACGCGAACCCCGCGTGGGGCGGCGCGCCGAAGCGGAACGCGCCGGTGAGGAACCCGAAGCGCGCCTCGGCGTCCTCGTCCGAGATGCCCAGCGCCTTGAACACCCGCGCCTGGATGTCGGCGCGGTGGATCCGAACGCTGCCCGAGCCCAGCTCCCAGCCGTTCAACACGAGGTCGTAGGCCTGCGAGCGCACCGACAGCGGGTCGGTCTCCATGCGATCGATGTCCTCGGGGTGGGGCATCGTAAAGGGGTGGTGCGCCGGCACCGGGTGCCCGTCGGCACTGACCGTCTCGAAGAGCGGGAACTCGACGACCCAGACGTAGCGGTGCGGGCCCTCTCCCACCGGCCTCGCTCCGAGCTCCACTCGCAGCTGTCCGAGGACCGTGCACGCGGTGCGGTGATCGTCGGCCACGGCGAGGACGAGATCGCCCGGGGCTGCGGCGCTCACGCGGACGAGGGCGTCGCGCTCGGCGTCCGACAGCACCCGAGCCAGCGGCGAGTCGAGCGTCGTCGCCCCGTCGCTCTCAGCGACCCTGAACCACGCGAGGCCCTTTGCCCCGAGGGCTCTCGCGCGCTCGCCGAGCGCGTCGAGCCCCGCTCGGCTCGTCCCCCCGCCACCAGGGATCCGGAGCCCCTTCACGCTCGGCGCAGACAGCGCGCGCACCTCGGTCGAGCCGAACGCCTCGCCGAGGTCGACGAGCTCGGTCTCGATGCGCAGGTCCGGCTTGTCGGTGCCGTAGCGATCGAGCGCCTCGGCCCAGGTCATCCGCTCGATCGGAGGCGGCCTCTCGCCGGTCGCGCACTGCGCCGCGTCGAGGACGGCCTCGGAGACGAACCCGAGGACGTCGTCTTGGGTGACGAACGACGCCTCCATGTCGAGCTGGGTGAACTCGAACTGGCGGTCCGCGCGCAGGTCCTCGTCGCGCAGGCACCGGGCGATCTGGTAGTAGCGATCGAACCCCCCGACCATCAGCAGCTGCTTGGCGATCTGCGGGCTCTGGGGGAGGACGTAGAAGTCGCCGCGGTGCAACCGGCTCGGCACCGCGAACTCGCGCGCTCCCTCGGGGGTGGGCGACCACAGGAGGGGGGTCTCGACCTCGCAGAACTCCTCGCGCTCCATCGCTCGCCGGATCGCCGAGACGACAGCGGCGCGCAAGCGGAGGTTGGCCTGCATCCTCGGACGCCGCAGGTCGACGTAGCGATGGCGGAGCCGTACGGCCTCGTCGACGTCGGTTCTGTCCTCCACGTGGAAGGGCGGCGGCTCGGCGGCCGCGAGCACCTCCACGGTGCAGTCGCCGATCTCCACCTCCCCGGTGAGAAGGGACGGGTTCTCCATGCCCTCGGGGCGCCGGCGCACGACCCCCGACACCGCCACCACGTACTCGTTACGCAGCTCCACCGACCCGTCCACGACGCACTGGACGATCCCGCTGCGGTCGCGGAGGTCCACGAACGCGAGGTGCTCGCCGTGCTCGCGTCGGCGTGCGACCCACCCGCAGAGCCGCACCTTGGTCCCCACGTCGTCGACGCCCAGCTCGCCGCAGAGCCCCGTGCGCATCGACGTCGCACTCGTCATCTTCGACCTCCTTTCGGACCGCCTCGACCTGCCCCGGTCATCTCACCACCGCCCTGCCGTCGCGCCGGGCGCTTCTTCGAGCGCCCTTCTGACCGCGTCGACGACGGAGGACCCAGGGACCGCCTCCTGGACGCCGCCGTTGCGCAGAGGCCGCACGACGACGGTGCCGGTCGCGGCCTCCTTCGGGCCGACGATGAGCGCCACGACCGCTCCCGAGCGGTCGGCGAGCTTCATCTGCGCCTTCATCGAGCGGCCCTCGAACGCACGGTCGGCTCGAAGCCCCGCCTCTCGAAGCCGGGGCGTGAGCACGCGCGCCGTCTCCCCACCTGCGGTGTCCACCACGAACACGTCGAGGCGCGGCGGCGCGGCGGGGAAGACGCCCTCGGCGTCGCACGCCCCGAGCGCGCGCTCGATCCCCATGCCGAAGCCGATGCCTGGCGTCGGGTCGCCCCCGAGCATCTCCACCAGGCCGTCGTACCGGCCGCCGCCGCACAACGCGTTCTGCGCAGCCTCGATCGCCCCGGAGGCGAACTCGAAGAGCGTACGCGTGTAGTAGTCGAACCCCCGCACGAGCCCCGGATCGAGCTCGAAAGGGATCCCGAGCGCGTCCAGACCTTCCTCGACGCGCGACAGGTGCGCGGTGCAGTCGTCGCAGAGGTGGTCGACGAGCTTCGGTGCCCCGGCCGCCACCGACCGGCACTCGACGCGCTTGCAGTCGAGGACGCGCATCGGGTTCGCGCGGTAGCGCACGCGGTGCTCTTCGCACAGCTCGCCTTCGTGCGCGGCCAGGTACCTGGCCAGCTCCTCGAGGTAGCCGGGCCGGCACTTGCGGTCGCCCATCGACCCGACGCGCAGCGAGTAGTTCGTGAGGCCGAGCCCGGCGAGGAAGGCCTGCGCGACCCAGATCACCTCCACGTCGAGGTCCGGATCGGCGATCCCGAGCACCTCGATCCCGAGCTGGTGGTGCTGGCGGTAGCGCGCCGCCTGCGGCCGCTCGTGGCGCAGCAGCGGCGCCGCGTACCACGCCTTCCACGGCAGGACCGGGCGGTGCTGGACGTAGGCGCGCACCACCGACGCGGTGCCTTCGGGGCGCAGGGCGAGCATCTGGCCGTCGCGATCGGCGAACTCGTACATCTCCTTGCCGACGACGTCGTTGTGCTCCCCGATCCCGCGGCGGAACACCGAAGCGTGCTCGAACACCGGGCTCTGTACGAGGCCGTACCCTGCAGCCTCCACGTGCGCCCGGAAGCGTTCGACCATCGTCTCGAACCGCCACGACTCGGGCCACAGGAGGTCCCTCGTGCCGGTCGGGGCGCGCGGCGCCTCCCGCTCGTCCGTTCCGCCTGCCACGCTCAGCCCTTCTTGCCGGGAAGGACTCGGAAGGCGTCGAACACCCCGTCGAGATGCTTGAGCGACGCCAGCACGGAATGCAGGTGGGTCGGGTCGGCGAGCTCCACCTCGAACGACATCCGGCTCACGCGATCGGGCGTCGTCGCGGTGCGGGCAGCGACGATGTTCAGGTGGTGCTCGGACACCACGCGGCTGACGTCGGCGAGGAGCCGCTCGCGATCGAAGGCCAGCACCTCCACCGTCGCGAGGAAGACGCCTTCGACGCCTCGGTCCCACTCCACGTCGATCAGCCGCTCGCCCGACCCCCGGGCGAGCGCCATCGCGTTCGAGCAGTCCGCCCGGTGCACCGACACGCCGCGACCCACGGTGACGAACCCGAGGATCTGGTCGCCGGGGACCGGGGTGCAGCAGCGGGCGAGGTGGACCATCACGTCGTCGAGACCCTCGACGTACAGGCCTGCGGCGACCCCGCCGCGGCGGGCGCGTCCGGCGCGCGTCGCGGTCGTCGGGAGCTGCTCGGGCTCGCCGGGACGCAGCTCGCGGGCGAGCCGCTGCACCACCGACTGCGCTGACGCCTGGTGCTCCCCGATCGCCGCGAGCAGCGCGTCGGTGTCCGTGAGGTTCATCGCCGCGGCGACCTGGGCCAGCGCACTCGAGGCCAGCACCTTGTGGAGGGGCATCCCCTCTCGCCGAAGCGCCTTCGTCAGCTCCTCCCTACCCGTGTCGATCGCGTCGTCGCGCCGCTCCTTGCTGAACCATTGGCGGATCTTGTTGCGTGCCCTCGAGGAGGCCACGATGTCCAGCCAGTCACGCGACGGCGCGGCGCTAGGGGACTTCGAGGTGAAAATCTCCACGGTGTCCGCCGACGCGAGCCGCGTGTCGAGCGGGACCAGCCGCCCGTTCACCCTCGCGCCGATGCAGCGGTGGCCGACCTCGGTGTGGATCGCATAGGCGAAGTCGACGGGCGTCGAGCGCGCTGGGAGCGCGATGACCTTCCCTTTCGGGGTGAACACGTAGACCTCGTCCTGCTCGAGGTCGAGCTTCAAGGCCTCGAGGAACTCGAGCGGATCGGTCGTCTCCTGGTTCACGTCCGAGATCCGCTGCATCCAGGCGATCTCGGAGGAGACGTCCTCTTTCTCCTTCTCCTTGTAGCCCCAGTGCGCGGCGATCCCGTACTCCGCACGCCGGTGCATCTCGTGGGTCCGGATCTGGACCTCGATCGGCTTGCCGTCGAGCCCGATCACCGTCGTGTGCAGCGACTGGTAGAGGTTGAACTTCGGCGTGTTGATGTAGTCCTTGAACCGTCCCTGCACCGGGGGCCAGATGGCGTGGATCGCGCCGAGCGCCGCCCAGCAATCCCTCTCGCTGGCCACGATCACCCGCATGCCGACGAGGTCGTGGATGTCGTCGAACTCCTTGCCGCGCACGACCATCTTCTCGTAGATGCTCCACAGGTGCTTCGGACGTCCGGTCACCTCGGCCTCGATGCCTGCAGCCTCGAGCCGCTCGCGCACCGAGACGAGGACGCGCGCGACGTACTCCTCGCGCTGGGGGGCGCGAACCGCGACCATCTGCTCGATCTCCGCGTAGCGCCTCGGGTGCAGCGTCGCGAAGGCAAGGTCCTCCAGCTGCCAGCGCACCTGCTGGACACCGAGGCGGTGAGCCAACGGCGCGTACACGTCGAAGGTCTCGGTCGCGATCCGCCGCTGCTTCCAATCCGGCATCACCGCCAGGGTCCGCATGTTATGGAGGCGGTCGGCCAGCTTGATGAGCAGGACGCGCCAGTCGCTCGCCATCGCGAGGAGCATCTTGCGGATCGTGGCGGCTTGCTGCTGCTCCTTCGAGTCGAACTGGAGGCGGTCGAGCTTCGTGACCCCGTCGACGATCGCGGCGACGACGGGCCCGAGCTGGGCTTCCAGCACCTCGAGAGTGAGCCCTCCGTCCTCCACCGCGTCGTGGAGGAGGGCAGCCGCCACCGCGGGGGTGTCGAGACCGAGCTCGGCGACGATCCCGGCGACGGCGATCGGGTGCGTGACATAGGGCTCGCCAGAGCGGCGGAACTGGCCGTCGTGGGCCTCGGCCGCCAGGCGGGCCGCGAGGAGGACCGGAGCCAGGTCCGCGTCGGGGTGACGGGCGGCAAACGTCCGGAGCACCGGGTCCAGGTCTTCGCCGAGGCACTCGGGCACCGCGTGGGCAGCGTCGTCGCCGCCGACCCTTGCCAGCGTCACCATCCCATCACGCTACCCGGACCAACGGCGCCCACCGCGCTCCTACGACCAGCGCCACGGCACCTTCGAGAGCCACGAGCGAGCGAGGACCGAGCGAGGGCCGATCGAGGACCGAGCGAGGCCTAGCGGCGACGCTTCCCGCGGCTCCCCTTGCGCGGGCGCGACCCTTGGCGTCGGGCCTGGGAAGCCCGTTGCTGCGGGCGCGCCGCCGGGCGCGCCGCCGGGCGCGCCTCGCCATCCGGCGCTCCGCCCCCCATGGGCGCTGCGCCGCCGGATGGCGCACGGTTGGCCGCACCGCCGTTCGCCGCACCGCCATTGGCCAGCCCGCCGTTCGCCGCACCGCCATTGGCCAGCCCGCCGTTGGGCGCGGGAACCGCCGCTCGGGGGTCGAGCGTCGCGGTCGCCGCCGCCGGGACCTGGACGGTCGAGCGGCGCGCGCCGCGCCCTTGGCCCGGGCGGAGCGCAGCGCCGGCCCTGGCTTCACGGACGGCACGAGCGCCTGCCCCGCCCGATGAGCCGCTCGACAGCGCGGCGGCAGCCTTCGGCGTGAGAAGGCCGAGACGCTCGCCTTTCGCCTCGATGCGCTGGCGCATCGCCGCATAGCGCGGCTCGCGCTCCTTCAGCCACGCGAGGATCGGCGAGGCGATGAAGATCGACGAGTAGGCGCCCGACAGCAGGCCGATGAAGAGCGCCAGGCCGTAGTTCTGGAGGGTCGTCGCCCCGAGCAGCTCGGCCCCGACGAGCAGCACCGAGAGCACCGGCAGGATCGCCACGAGCGAGGTGTTGATCGAGCGGGCCAGCGTCTGGTTCATCGAGAGGTTGACCATTTCCGAATAGGTCATCCGGCCGGTCGCCCCGAGGCCCTTCGAGTTGTCACGGACCCGGTCGAACACGACGACGGTGTCGTAGAGGGAGTACCCGAGGATGGTGAGCACCGCGATCACCGTGTCCGGCGTGACCTGGAACCCCGCGAGCGAGTACACGCCGGCCGTCACGAGCAGGTCGTGGAGCAAGGCGATGAACGCGGCGACCGCCATCTTCGGCTCGAAGCGGATGCTGATGTAGACGGCCACGAGGACCAGGAAGACGATGAGCGCGATGACGGCCTTCTGGGTGACCTGGCCGCCCCAGGTGGGTCCGACGGTTGTCTCCGACACCGCTGTCTTTGTCACCTTCGCCAGCTTCGCCAGCGCCCCGCGCACCTTCGCTGTCTCGGCTGTGCGCGCCGAGGCGCTGAGGGCGTTCAGGTCGGCAGTCACCCGCACCGTCTCGTTGCTCCCGGTGCCGATGATCTCGACCGTCGGCTGGTTGAGCCCGACCGCTTGGACCGCGTCGAACGCCTGGGTCTGGGTGACCCCTGGCGCCTTCACCGTCCACGCCTGGCCGCCCTTGAATGTGATGCCGAGGTTCAGCCCTCGGATGCCGAGCGAGAGGATCCCGGCGAGGATGATGACCGACGAGATGGCGATCCACCAACGGCGGCGCCCGACGAAGTCGAAGGAGGTCTCGCCGCGGTAGAGGCGCCGGAACGGTCCAGGACGCCTGGGGCCGCGCGGGGCGCGAGGCGCACGCGCGGCGAGCCGCTCGACCTCCTCCGCGACGAGCTCGTCCTCGGTGACCTCCTCGGTGGCCTCGCCGGCGGCCTCGCCTTCGCCCTCGTCCTCCGGCTTCCGAGCGGAGCCGCCGAGCCCTTCGACCTCCGGTGTGCCCTCGTCTCGGCCCGTGCCGCCGCGCGCGCTCATGCGGCTTCGGCCTCGGTGCCCACCGCGAGACCCCTCGAGATCCCCATCCGGCGCCCGCCGACGAGCCGCTCGCTACGGCCGAGCAGCACCACGAGAGGCCGCGTGAAGAAGTAGGTCATGAAGATGTCCATGATCGTCGAGAGCCCGAGGAAGAACGCGAAGCCCTTGACCGCGCCCACGGCCACGAAGAACAGCACGACCGCTGCACCGAGGGACACGGTGTCCGCCGCGAGGACCGTCCGCCAGGCGCTGGCGAAGCCACGATCCACGCTGGTCCGAACGGTCCGGCCGGCTCTGGCTTCGTCTTTCAGGCGTTCGAAGTAGACGATGTAGGAGTCCACCGTGATGCCGATCGACACGATGATGCCGGTCACGCCGGCGAGGTCGAAGCTCGGCGCCACCGAGGTGTGGCCGAGCGCCGAGATGATCGCCCAGAGCAACGCTCCGGTCACCGCCAGGCCGCTCACGACCACGATGCCGAGGAGCCGGTAGTAGACGATGGCGTAGAGCAGGACGAGCAGGAGACCAGCGAGGCCCGCGCCGAGACCTGCGACGAGGGCGGAGTGCCCCAACGTCGGCGAGACGGTCTGCGTCGTCTGCGGGATCAGCCGCACGGGCAACGAGCCGTACTGCATCGCGAGCGCGAGGGTCTTCGCCTGTGTCTGGCTGAGGTGGCCAGAGATCTCTCCCTTGCCGCCGAACGAGGAGAACGAGGACTGCGATGGCTGGATGATCGGCGCTGAGTAGACCTTCCCGTCCAGCTCGATCGCGATGATCTGGTGGAAGTACTTCTGGGCCAGGTTGTCCCATGCCGGGGACCCCTTCGAGGTGAGGGTGTAGTTCACGACCCACTTGCCCAGCTGTGTCTGCTGGGCCACCGCAGAGGCGATCGCATGCCCGGTGAGCGGCGCAGGGCCGAGCAGGTAGCGCGTGTACTGCCCGGCTCCCGGGTTCGCCGGCAGGAGGACGGTCTTTGTCTTGGCGTCCTGTGTCGGCTTGGTGCTCTGGTACGCGGCGAGCGCGCTGTCGACAGGAACCCTGTTCTCACCGAATGTTGTCCCCGCGGAGGGCCGCACGCCGATGTTGGCCTCGGTCAGCTGGCTCGCCGCTGTGCAGGCCGGCAGCGGGGCGGAGGCGGGCCGCGGGGACTTGGACGCCTTCGGGTTGTAGGGCGGCGCGCCGCAGAGCGCGGGGCGGAAGTAGAGCTGGGCGGTCTCCCCGATCGTCTTGAGAACCTGGTGGCCGTTCTTGATGCCGGGAACCTGGACGAGGATGTCGCCACCCTGCGTGCCGACCGTTGCCCCGGACACCCCGAGACCGTTCACGCGGTTCGTCAGGATCGTGACCGTCTGGTTCAGATCCGACTGCGACACCTTGCGCGCCGGCTTGTAGATCACGGACAAGCCGCCGTCGAGATCGAGCCCGAGACGTGGCGACCAATGCGCGGCCAACGTCCCGGCGAGCGATCCCACGGCGATCACGATGACGATCGCCAGGCTGACCACCAATGACCGCTGCCGTCGTGCTCGAGCGCGCGACGACGGGGGGCTCACGTGCCCGTGCCCTCGATTTCGCTCTCGGCGTCCTTGCCCGGCGCCCCTTCGGACGTCGAGTCGTGCCCGTTGCTACCGTTCACGTGGCCGTTCAGCTGACCGCCGAAGGCGTCCGCGGCGCCGTCCTCGCCCGTCGCGGCGTCGGCGTCGCCGGAGGGGTCGGCCGCCGCGTCCTGGACCGGCGGATCGATCCTCCGCGAGATCGCGTTGCGCACGAGGACCAGCCTCGTCGGCTCGCTCCCCACGGCCGGGAAGCCGACCGTGTCGCCTCCGGAGACGATCGTCACCCGGTCGGCGTCGAGCGCGACGACCCTGCCGACGATGCCTCCGACGGTGAGGACCTCCTCGCCGACTCCGATCGCCTGCTGCTGCTCCCGCTGGCGCCGCTGCTTCTGCTTCTGCGGGCGGATCAGCAGGAAATACCCGACGAGCGCGATCAGCACCAAGAAGATGATGAAGGTCGTGCCGCCGCTGCTGCTCGTCGTCTTACCCGACGACGCGACCAGCAGTGCGGAGATCGCACCGGTCATTGGGACCACCCCCTCGGGCCAAGGAAATCGAGTCGGACTGCTTGCTGGACTACCCGCACAGAGGTGTCACGATACAGCCTCGCAGCCCTCGACGCGGCGCGCCGAGCGTCCGAGCCCGACAACTTCCTCAGGATCTCGGCGAGCCGGCACCAACGGGCGGGTCACGGAGGCACCAACGGGCGGGTCACGGAGCCACCGACGGGCGGGTCACGGAGGCACCAACGGGCGGGTCACGGAGGCACCAACGGGCGGGTCACGGAGCCACCGACGGGCGGGTCACGGAGCCGCCGACGGGCGGGTCACGGAGCCGCCGACGGGCGGGTCACGGTTCAGAAGAGGGCCGTTTCGGGGGGTGCGGCACCCAGGTGCGCCCAGGCCCGCGCCGTGGGCACTCGACCGCGCGGGGTGCGCTGGATGAGCCCCTGCTGTAAGAGGTAGGGCTCGTAGGCGTCCTCGATGGTGTCGGGCTCCTCCCCGACGCACTGCGCAAGGGTCGTGAGCCCGACCGGCCGCCCACCGAAGCGCTCGCAAAGCGCGCCGAGGATCGCCCGGTCCACCTTGTCGAGCCCGAGCCCGTCGATGCCGAACAGCGCCAGGCCCTCCTCTGCGGTCTGGGCCGTCACCGTGCCGTCGCCGCGCACCTCCGCGA
>JAKBTL010000137.1 GCA_021844425.1 Actinomycetes bacterium
CAGAAGCCGCCCGCTCCGGCCTCAGACGCTCTCCGTTTCCGTGTCCACCATGCCGGCTTCGACCTCGTCCCACAGGGGACGCCGGTCGTGCTCGGCCACCTGCCATGGGCATCCGTGGCAGCCCTACGCACGAAGGCGCACATTCATCGGCCCTCTCCCCCTGGTGCGCCACGACCGGCCGGTGCGGAAGTGCCGCTCTTGGCGATCCTGCCAAAACCCAAGAAGGGCGAATCCATCGCGGCGAAAGTCGCCGAGCTCGACCCCTACGGAGTGACCGCGGTTCGTACCGACGACGGCCAAGAGGTGCTCGTCCTCGCCGGAAGCCACGGCGCCGAGCTGCTGATGGAGGTACCTGCCAACAGTCCGGGCATGTCCGACTTCCGCCGACGGATGAGAGCAACCAAGGGACTCCACGTCGTGATGGTCGCCGACGAAGCGACCAGCAGGGGCGAAGGCACCGTCTACGGCCTGTTCGAATGCCACCAGCCGCTGCTCAGAGCACCACGCCAGGGCGGCAAGCCCCGAGGGGGAAAGCGCCGGAAGTAGGTCAGCTCGCCAGCGCCAGCTCCGCGCCCCAGTGGTCCGGGGTCAAAGGCGGCATTGGCAATCAAGACCCCATCGTCTGGAGGGCGTCACTCAGCACGGCAAAGGCCCGGTCGAGACGCTGCTGGCGCCGGCGGTTGGGCTCGTGGTTGGCCTCCGCGGCCACGAACCCGAGCAGCTCGTCGAGCTCGTCGCCGTCGGCACTGAGGACGACCCCGTCGTCGGCGGCTCGGGCCTGGTACACGAGGCGTCCGCAGTCGGCATCGAGTAGCTGCAGGTCCCGCAGGGCCGTGGCAACCTCGTCGGGAACGACGATGTCGGCGACCGTGCCGGTGGATCGACGGTGCTTCGACGCCCGCAGGTCGAAGGAGGTGCCCTCCCAGCCGCTGATCACGTCCTCGTCCCCACACGAGTCGCAGCGCCGCTCGATCCGCGCCGGGAGGTCGGGCCGGAAGACGACGATGTGACCCGGGCAGGATCTCCGTCCCGGCCGCCGGCGGCACGGCAAAGCGCTCACCAGGCCGTACCGGCCTCGGCGGCGGTGGCTGCCCGCACGACGTTCCCGAGCTGCTCAGCCATCTTGCAGGCGGATCCGGGGGTGTCATCCGGCATCTCGAGGAACTGGCGAAGGTCGGAGACGAACACCGGCGAGGACTGTACCGAACGGCACCGACCGCCGATGGAGGTCGATCTACGGCGCCTCGACCCTCGCGCGAAGCCACGGGCGGTGACGATCACCACGGGAGACAATGAGTAGTACATTGACGGCGGAGGTAATACCGATGATCACTACGGTCAATCCGAAGGGCCAGGTCACCATCCCCGAGCCGCTGCGCGACCGCTACGGGTTCCCCCCGGGCACCAAGGTCGTCTGGCTGGAGCGCGACGGCGATCTCATCCCGAAGCCCCTCCTCTCGGTCGAGCAACTGCGTGGACGCTTCAAGGGCGCCGAGCTGGCGGCAATGCTGCTGGAGGAGCGCGCGCGGGATCGCAAGCACGAAGATGGCTGATCGAGTGGTCCTCGATGCCCACGCAGTCCTCGCCTTCCTCGGCGAGGAGCAAGGCTGGGCCGAGGTCGAGGAAATCCTGCAGACCGGCGAGCCGTGGATGACGCTCGTCAACCTCGGAGAGGTCGCATACATTCTCGAGCGCGCCTCCGACGCCGGAGCCGCCGACGAGGTGTGGGCGAACCTTCGGGCAGAGAGCCGGCCCGGTGGAGTGCCGGTTCGATGGATCGACGTCGACGACACCCTCGTGCGCCGAGCAGCGGCCATCAAGGCGCTGGGGGGGCTCAGCTATGCCGACGCCTTCGCCGCCGGCGCGGCATCGGTGCTCGACTGCCCGGTCCTCACCGGCGACCCAGAGTTTCGGGTAGCCGAGGAGCTCGGGGTGACGGTCCGCTGGCTCGGGCGCCGGGCATAGCGCTCTTCGCTGCTTTGCTCACCGCGCCAGCACCAGCTCCGTGCGCAGCACGAGCGTGGGCGTCGAGTACGGATCGGCCCTCCGGCACGCGAAGACCCCACGCGAAGAGCCGCGACCAGGGCCTCTCGCCCGTCTTCTTCTCGGCGATACCTGAGCGCCATGCGGGCGGCGTCGTAGGTCCGACGGCGCGCACCCGGCTCGGCTGCGGCGAGGAGCCCGTGTAGCCCGCCCAGCTCGGCCAGGAACGTCCTGACGACCGCCTCGATCAACGGAGCCGAGATGCGCCTGGTCGTGCGGAGCGATCACCGCCTCGGCGGCGGCTGCGTCGGCCTGCTCACGCTGGATCCGTCCGACAGTGAGCTTCGGGTCGAGGCCCACTTCCAACCCGGCCATGAGGTGCTCGAGGCGCCCACGGGCGTCTGCGATGGTGCGACGCGCTCGACGAACCTGGGGAGGCTCCAAGACTCGGTCGCTGTCGGCCACCACGATCGCCTCGGCCGTCTCGTCGATCCACTCGGGGTCGGTCAGCTGTCCCAGCCAGTCGTCGATCGCCGGCGGCAGGCGCGCCTCGGCGACGAAGACATTCGAGGAGTGGTCCTTCCTTCCCGTCTTCACGGACAGTCGGCTCGGACTGCGCAGACGCCGGACTGGAGCACGATCCTGCGCTGGACGGTCCGAGACCCCGACGAAAGCTCGAGCGGATCCGCGACGTCCACGCCGAACACCCCGAGCCGCACACCGTGGTCGTCCGCTACGGGATCGACCAAGCCGAAGCGTTCCGAGTCGAGGCAGCGCTGATCGCTTGTCTCCCCGGACTGACGAACGCTGTTGCTCCTGGAGCGCCACCGACGATGTTGCCGGCGCCCATCTGAATCTCGGCGAGCTGGTGGCGTGCTCCGTGGAGGGTCGTACTTGGCATCAGGCGAGGCCGGTCAGCAAGCCGGTACAGAGGCTGAGGTGGTGTGGGCGCGTCTGGCAACGGTTGCTCCTCTCAGACGTTGAGCGTCCGCCGACCGGTAAACGAGCCGCCCCGTTGCCTTGTCGAGCCGCTTGCCCGTGACCCGGTCCCGGCGCTGGAGATAGGCGACCATGGGCTCCTCGGGCACCACGTCGAGGACCAGGCGCTCGCCCATGCCGTGCAAGGGAGCGTCGGCGCCTTTGGCCAGCTTCTCCATCACGGCGAGGTGCCAGCCGCTGAAGACGATGCCCATGTTGGTCACCTCGTCGGCGAGTGCCTTGAACGCCCTGCCCACGCCCTTGCGGCCGATGGTGGCAACGACCTGGAGCTCGTCGAGGACGAGGACCGCCGGATGCTTCTTGGCGGAGCGCTGGAGGAGACCGACGGCGTCGTGAACGACGTCGAGCCATGAGCTGGCAAAGGCGCTGGCGTCGAGTCCAAGGCTGACCGAGCCGTCCGCGCCGACCGAGGCCTTCGGGGTGATGCGCAGCTGGCGCAGGATGGTCTCGAGCGACTGCCGCGCTCGGCCGGCCCGGCCAAGGAGGTCGTGAACCACGGTGTGGAGGATCGTGGTCGCCAGCTCCGTCTCGCTCGTTGCGAAGAGGAGGTTGGCGTAGGCGCAACGGCCGCCGTCGGCCTCGACCACGTCCATTGCGCGACGGATGAGCGAGGTCTTGCCGTAGCGCCGAGGAGAGAGCACGAAGAGATGAATGCCGCTGCGCATGCGCGCCGTGAGGACGTCGAGCTCGGCCTCGCGGTCACAGAACCACGGCGGCTCGATCGGCACGCCAAAGCGGTAGGGGGCGGATTGCACGTGACCCGGCCGGGAGGTGCCGAGGCTGTTCACGAGCGCGGCCCGGTAGCGAGCCAGGCGGCGGTCGCAGTCCGCCAGCCGCTTGCGCGCCGTGTCGGCTCTGGTCACCTGCGCGTCGTGACGCGACTCGCTCGCGGGGTGCAGCGCGTCGAGTATGTCGTCGAGCTTCTCTCGGTCGAGCACCTGCGCCATCCACCCGTCGAGCGGGCCGATGGCGACCGCCCCTCTCTCAGAGTTGTTCGGGGGTCGACGAGCGGCAGTGCCCCGACATGACGTCGCCACGAGGTACGGCCGGTGTCGTGCTCCCGAGAAGCGTCGCGTCCATCAGCCGGGCGATCACTTCCTCGGCGACCGGCGTGAAGTCCCAGACATCGACGCCGACGTTGACCATGCGCCCTTGCTGGCGCCACTTCTCGTGGACGTGCCCGTGGAGCAGCCACATTCCCTCGTCGAGGGGCCGGAACTTGGCGTAGCGCTCGGTCTCGCCGCTGTCGCCTCGGTACGGGAGGTGGCAGACGAGGACCTCCCGGTTGCCGGCGGTCATCGTGAGCGGTCCCTGGCGGATCTCGTCGAAGCCGGCATCGAGGTACTCCTGCTCCAGGCGGAGGGCCCGCTCCCCGTGACCGTACCAGCAGCGGTCGTGGTTCCCCGGGTACAGGATCTTGTGCCCGGCGAGGCGACCGATGAGCGGCATCGACTCCTCCCGCCGACCCATGGCGACGTCGCCGAGGACGTGGACGGTGTCGTGCGGGCCGACGACAGCGTTCCAGTTCGCGACGAGCAAGGCGTTCATCTCGCCGACGCTGTGGAACGGCCGGCCGCAGTACTCGATGATGTTCTCGTGACCGAAGTGCTGGTCCGCGGTGAAGTAGGTGGTCATGCGTCCGTGACGGTCGTGGGCGGATCCCGACTGGATGTAGACGAACCAGTCTACCTAGCAGTAGACTAATCGAGATGAGCACCACGATCCGAGTCAGCGAGGAGACGCGAAGCCGGTTCGCTGCGCTGGCCAAGGCAACGGGCAGACCGATGACGGAGCTGCTCGACGAGGCAGCGGATGCCCTCGAGCGCCGGATCTTCTTCGATCGCTTCGCAGCTCGCTACGCACAGCTCCGTCACGATGCCAATGCCTGGGAGGAGATCGAGGCTGAGCGGGCAGAAGAGGCCAGCGCGCTCTCCGACCATTCGGCGTGACGGCCCGTCGGGGTGACATCTGGCTCGTGGACTTCGGCGAACCCGTCGCTCGCGAGCAGGCGGGGCGCCGGCCTGCGGTCGTGGTGTCCGCCGACCCGCTGAACGACAGCCGGGCCGGTGTGGTGATCGTCGTGCCCTGCACCACGAGACGGCACGAGCTCCCCTCTCACGTCGAGCTCGATCCGACGGAGTGCGGCCTCGACGAGGTCAGCTATGCGAAGTGCGAGGACGTGAAGTCGGTGTCAGAGCACCGGCTCGTCGCTCGTCTTGGTGCTGCGAGCGACGAAGCGCTCTTCGCCGTCACCCACGCACTCCGGTTCCTGCTGGACCTTTGAGACTCTCCTGGGAGATCGTCGTGACTGGTCGCAATCCGTCGCCGCCGTTGCAAAGCACCCGTAGGACGACCCGTGTGGGCGTGATGCCGATGATCGCCACCGTCAATCGGAAGGGACAGGTCACGATCCAGAAGTCCTTGCGCGACCACTACGGGTTCCCGCCGGGCACGAAGGTCGTGTGGCTGGAGCGCGACGGCGACCTCATCCCCAAGCCCCTCCTCTCGGTCGAACAGCTTCGTGGTCGCTTCAAGGGGGACGTGCTGACGGCCATGCTGCTGGAGGAGCGTGACCGGGACCGCGCGCACGAGGATGGCTGATCGCGTCGCGCTCCAGACCCGGTGCTCACCGGCGACCC
>JAKBTL010000047.1 GCA_021844425.1 Actinomycetes bacterium
GTGGTCGAGGCGCCGGCGGGGACGACCCCGCCGAGCAACGCGACCATGGCGACCATGGCGACCACTCCGCCGATCCACCAGCGATGCCGCCACCTGCCGGGTACGTTCCGCATCGTTCTCGACCCCCCGTCGCTACGCAGTTCAGCGGGGATGCTATCAGTGCCGTCGCGCGGGTCCGGGTCGAAGAACGTTGCGCAGCCAGTCGGCGGGGGCCCGCCAGAACGAGCACGCACGAGGTGCAGGAAACGCCCACGAGCCGAAGGTGCGTACTCCGTGCTCGACACCGCCAGCGACGACGCCTGGGGCACCGCAGCCGGCATCTTCGCATGCCTGCTGGACACTTGATCGGGTGGCCCGACGGGCGGACCTGCACCTCACGCGGCCAATTCAGACATTCAGAAGGGCGAGCTTCGTGTGTGACAGCGGGTCGTTGTCACAGCGGGGGCTGCTGACGCTCCCGCGCCCGATGCGCCGAGCAACGAAGTGGTGGGCCTGAGAACATGGCCACATGCGTGGCAGGTGGTCGACGGCGTACTCGTCTGTACGGCCACTCATCGCGGGTAGAGGCTCCGTCACGAGAAGCTGGAGGGGACGATGAGAGATCGTCAGCAGGGAGCTGCCAGGCGCCGGCGGTTGACGACCGGTTGCAGTCGCATCGGATCAGGGCTCTCCCTCGGCGTCGTGGCGGCCGGTCTGGTGGCGGCCAGCATCGTGGCGGCCGGTCTCGTGGCGGTAGGCGTCGTGGGCACTCCTTCTGCCGGTGCCTCGACTCCTTCTGCAGGGGCCTCGACCACGGCCGCCGACTCCGTCTCGGTCTCCCCGACGTCAGGGCCGGTGGGCACGGAGGTGCACCTGAGCGGCGACATGGGTCCGTGCCCTGAGCTCCCGACGATCGGCGGCCAGCGCACCGCGTTCGTAGAGCTCGTCCGGGGAAGCGGCGGGCTCGACCAACCCAACGAGTGGATCAACGTCCCCGTCGCAGCAGACGGCAGCTGGCGTGCCACCTTCGTCATCCCCTCCTTCGTCGGGGGCCAAGCCATGACCCAGGGCAGCCCCGGAGGAGACGTGACCCCGGGAACCTGGACGTTCGACGCCCCGACCTGCAACAGCGCGCCCGTCGCGGTCGGCTTCACGGTGACCAGCTCTGCCCCGGCGCCCGCACGCTTCGCCGCCATCGCGGGCACCCCGGACGGCAAGGGCTACTGGCTGGCGCAAGCGGGCGGCGGGGTCTTCTCCTACGGCGACGCCACCTTCTACGGCTCGCTCCCGGGCCTCGGGATCAAGCCCGCCGCTCCGATCGTCGGGATCGCGTCGACCCCCGACGGTCACGGGTACTGGCTGGTCGGCGCGGACGGCGGGGTGTTCGCCTTCGGCGACGCCGCCTACTACGGATCGCTTCCCGGCGATCACATCACCCCCTTCGGCGCCATCGTTGGCCTCACCCCCACTCCCGACGGTCACGGGTACTGGCTGGTCGGCGCGGACGGCGGGGTGTTCGCCTTCGGTGACGCCGCCTTCCTCGGGAGCGGGAACGACGGCGTTCCACGAGCGGCGTTGCTCGCCACGTCCGACGGCAGCGGCTACCTTCTCCCGGCCTCGACGGGCCTGCCTCCGGCGGTCTACGGCGACGCGACGGCTCTCGGGGGGAACACCACCCCTATGCCACTGGCGGCACCGGTCACCGGAGCGGCCGTCGACCCGGGTACGAACGGGTACTGGGAGACGAGCGCCGACGGAGGCGTCTATGCGTTCGGATCGGCGCCATTCGACGGATCGCTCCCGGGAATCGGCGTGACCCCTGCGGCGCCCATCATGGCGATGGCAGCCGCTTCAGGTGGCGGGTACTGGCTCCTCGGTGCCGACGGCGGGGTGTTCGCCTTCGGCGGGGCAGGGTTCTTCGGCTCTGCGGCCTGAGGCGAGACGAAGCAGCACCCAGCATCGCGTCGGCGCCCGAGCTCCGGCGAAACGCGCCGGGAACCCCAGCCCTCGCACCCCCAGCCACCCCAAGCCTGCGTCGACCGGTGGTGGAAGACTGGTCACGTGTTCGAGCGCTTCACCGATCGGGCAAGACGGGCTCTCGGGCTGGCCCAGGAAGAGGCGCGCCTGCTCGGTCACAGCTTCATCGGGACGGAGCACATCCTCTTGGGGTTGATCCACGAGGGTGAGGGCGTCGCGGCGAAGGCACTCGAGTCGCTCGGCATCACCCTCACAGCGGCGCGGGAGAAGGTGGAGGAGACGATCGGCATGGCCGGCAGCGCTCCGAGCGGGTCACCGCCGTTCACTCCGCGGGCGAAGAAGGTCCTCGAGCTCTCACTGCGCGAGGCGCTGCAGCTCGGGCACAGCCACATCGGCACCGAGCACATGCTCCTCGGTCTCGTGCGCGAGGGCGAGGGAGTCGCCGCGCAGGTGCTCCAGAGCCTCGGTGCCGACCTCGGCCGCGTGCGCCAGCAGGTCATCCAGCTCATGTCCGGGTATCAGGGGCACGAGGAGCGCCAGGGGCACCAGGAGGACGATCCGAGCGACGCCTACCCCTCGCGTTCGGGCGTGTCCAGGTCGAGGGCGTCCGAGCGGAGAGGCTTCCGAGTCGGCCATCGCTGGTCGGCGGAGGTCGTCGTGGCCGGCCGGCGGCCCGAGGACTTCGCCGCCGCGTACGACCAGCTCGCCGGGCTCGCAGGGAGGCTCGGGCTCGACGACCTCGACGCCAGCCGGCTCCACCTCGATTCGGTCGAGACCGAAGACGGACCGGGGCTGCGGCTCTCGCTCACCCACGAGCCCCCGTCGGGAACTGCCGCCGAACGAGACGACTAGCCCTGCGACACGCTCAGATCCTCCGGGGCGTGCGCTCCTCGCACTGCCACTCCACGCCGTGCCCCTCGAGCAGGTCGAGGAACGGCTGCGCGGGCAGGGCTTCGGGGCCGAGGACGCCGCTCCCCGACCAGGTGCCGGACTCGAGCAGCTCGAGGGCGACCACCGGGTTCATCGCCGTCTGCCAGACGACCGCCTGGGAGCCGAACTCCCTCATGCACCACTCGTTGTCGGCCACGTGGTACAGGTAGACCTCGCGAGGTGACCCGTCCACGCCGGTCCCTCGGACCCAGGTCCCCGCGCAGGTGAGCCCGGTGATGCGATCGCCGATCTCCGCGGGATCGGGCAGGCACGCAGCGACGACGTCTCGGGGCGAGACCTCGACATCGCCGACCTTCACGGGCGCGGTCGAGTCCAGGCCGAGCTGGTGCAGCGTCTTCAGCACCCCGATGAACTCGTCACCGAGCCCGTACTTGAAGGTCACCCGATTGGCCTCGAGCCACCGTGGGACGAGGAGCACCTCTTCGTGCTCGACGTTGACGCACTCGATCGGCCCGATCCCGGCCGGGAAGACGAAGGTCTCGGGCTCGCTGAACGGCTCCGTCGTGAACCACTCCCGCCCGCGCTCCCAGACGACGGGAGGGTTCAGGCACTCCTCTATCGTCGTCCAGACGGAGAAGGTCGGACAGAAGTCGCACCCTTCGACCACGAGGTTGGCGCCGTCCCTCACGCCGATCTCGTCGATGGACGAGAAGAGGCTGTCCGAGGCATAGCGGGCGAACACATCCGACAGCCCCGGCTCGACCCCTATGCCGCAAAGCGCCAGGCGTCCCTGCTCCTCCCACTGCGCGGCCATGGCGAACTGCTCGTCGCCGAGCTTCACGCCGGGGGTGTGGTAGGGGTCGCTCGGGTGCGGATGCGACAGCGACATGGCCATGTCCATGTACGTGACGCCTGCGCCGAGCGCGGCCCGGAAGATCGGCATCACGAAGCGGGGGTCCACCGCGTTGAGCACGGCGTCGATCCGCTCGGAGCCCATGAGCTCGGCGAGCTGCCGCTCGTCGGAGGCGTCGATGCGCTGCGCGGCGAACCGGTCGCCCGCGCCGGCGACCGCGCGCTCGGCGCGCTCGAAGGCGGCGTCGGCCACCACCATCCGTTCGAACAGACCCCACTTGGCCGCGGTCCGCGCGACCGCCGTCCCCACCCCACCGGCGCCGACGACGAGCACACGCATGGTGCCCCTCTTAGCCCACCTGGGATGAGCATGTCCACCGGCATGTCCACCGCCATGTCCACTGTGCGCCTTCCGCACCGAGCTCACGACGCCGACGTCGCCTCCGTCACGAGAGCGCGAGGACGATCGTCACGTCGCCGCTCACCGTCTGGGATCCCGACTCGAGGACCGCCGGCGCTCGCGGCGCGAGCATCGCGCTGGCGGCGCCGTAGGCGGAGAGGATCCCCGGTGTCGTTGTCGAGGTCGTGTTGTCCCGCAAGGAGCAGATGCCTCCGAGCCTGCGACCCGAGGCAGCAGCGATCGCCTTGGCGTGGGCGATCGCCTGGTGGACCGCCATCGTGCGGGCGAGGCCCTGCGCGTGCAGCGGGTGAGTGACCGAGAAGGACACCGAATTGATCCGCACGGCGTTGCGGCCCGCTGCGACCGCGGCGTCGATCAGCGTCCCGGCGGAGCCGATGGCGTGCACCCTGGCGACGATTGTGTTGTCGACGGAGTACCCGGTGAGCGTCGACCCTGTGTTGGCGTAGTCCGGCGAGATCGAGAAGTCGGTCGTCTGGAGATCCTTGGCGGCGATCCCGCCGGCGCGCAGCACGTGGAGGACGGCGGCGGTCGTGGTGTCGTTGGAGCCGAGCGCTGTGGTCGCCTGTTGCCCTGTGGTGTGGACCGTGAGCCGCAGGACGAGCAGATCCGGGGTGACCGACACGGTCCCGGTGCCGGTGACCGTGACCTCGGGCGTCCCGGCTCTGCAGGTCACGGGGGCTACCGATGTCGAGCTGCCCGACGCGGCCCGCGGGCGTCCATTGCCGGCTGCGAGCGCCGCACCGGCCGCGATGCCTCCGACGACGACCGCGAGCGCAGCGGCGCCCAGCACGAGCCGCGAGCGGGCTCCAGCCGAGCGCCCGCGTGGGGCGGGGGGATGCGCACCTCCGCCACTCTCGGGCCTGTCGCTTCGTGTGCTGTCGCGTCGTGTGCTGTCGCGTCGTGTGCTGTCGCGTCGTGTGCTGTCGTCGTGCGTCCCGTCGGTCACTTCCCGGTCACCTCCACCTCGAGGGTCCACGTGGCGCGCGGTCGGACGCCGGATGGCGGTCCCTGCGCCGTCGTGGGCGCCTGTGCGCGCGCGTCGAGCTCGAACGTCCCGGCCGCGGTCGCCCGGACCACGAAGCCCTGCCAGCCGGCGCGTGGCACCCGTGTCCTCGGAGAGTGGCGCACTTCGAGCGGTGTGCCCGTTCCGTGGTAGGTCTCGGCGAGCCTCGGGGTGCTCCACGTCCTGCGCCCTGTGAGGCGCGGCAGTGTGACCTCGAACAGCCCGCCCACCCGCACGTGGAGAGGCGGCGGCGCCGGGGCGGCCGCAGCCCGGTACTCGGTCGCGCTGCCCGCTGCGATGCTCCCGGTCGCGCTGCCCGCGGCACTGCTCCCGGTGGCGCTGCTGTTGGTCGCTCCAGCCTGGTCGGCGCCTGGACCGGCCACGAGGTCGCCGCACGGAGTGACGGCCGCCGTGCCGACGAGGCACCTCCCCGTCGAGGCGGGCGTCGACCGGGTGTGGCTGCCGGGGACCGCGACCGGCGCGAGAAGCCCGAACCTCGGCGGGGTCGACGTCGGCGACAGCCCGAGTGCCGCGCTCTCGGGCGCGTGCGGTCCCGGAGGCGCGACGCCGCTCCCGACGAGCACGAGGGGCAGCGCGATGCCGAGCGCCGCGATTGCCACCACTGCGCCGCCTGCAGCCCGGAGCCGTCGGGCGCGCCGCTGGCGGATCCCCGAGAGGACGCTCGCCCGTGCCGCGTCGGGGTCGGTGCGCGGCCCATGGGAGCCCGCCATGCCCGCACCTACGCCCGCACCCGCACCCGCACCCGCACCCGCGCCCGCACCCGCACCTACGCCCGCACCATCGCCGAACGCCGCCCGGAGCCGCGCTTCGAGTGTCGGGTGCTCAGCCATCGACGCTCGCCTCCATGATCTCCTCGTCCTCCCCCGAGAGCAGGCGCGCGAGGCTCGAGCGTGCCTTGGAGAGCTGGGACTTGACCGTCCCGAGAGAGCAGCCGAGGGCCTGGGCGACGTCGGCCTCCGACAAGTCGGCGTAGTAGCGCAGGACGACCGCCTCGCGCTGACGGGCGGGGAGGGAGCGGACGGCGTCGAGCACGGCCAGCACGTCCCCGGCACGCTCGATGTCCGAGCTGCGTGCCTCGTCCTGGGTTCCTGCCCACAGCGTCCGGTTGCCGCGCTGCTCCGTCACGCGCCGGCGACCGCGGGAGCGGCACTGGTTGACGACGGCAGCTCGCAGGTAGGCGCCTGCGTGCTCGGGGTGCCGGAGGCGGCGCCACCCGACGAACGTGCGCAGGAAGGCTTCCTGGACCGCCTCCTCCGCCTGTCCAGGATCGTCGAGCAGCAGGGTCGCCAGCCGGCACAGCCCGGCGTAGTGCGCGTCGAAGAGCGCCGCGACCGCACGGTCGCGCCGGTCGGTCACGGCCACGACCGCGGTGCCGCGAATCGCAATGGCGACGAGCGCTCCCTCACCCACACTCCTTCAGACGCTTGGGACGCTTCCCAGGTTGCCTCGGGAGCGGGCACGAGCGTAGGCAGCGCCGGCTCCACTGCGCGGCTGCGACGCCACCGACCGGACCCGGAACAGGTCCGTGAAGCGAGAGAAGCTCGCGACCTGCTGGAGACCGACGTCACGTCCGTGTGCAACGAGGAGAGGCGTGTCCCTCGCGGACTCCGTGCTCGTCGCCCCGGTCGTAGCTTCCCGACTCACCATCCCTTGTGCATATGCCGGGAAGGAACAGGGACTGTCCAGTTGAACCGCCGCGTGCCATGTTGGCCTAACATGGTCGATAGTGAGGGTGGGGTTCTACGTCGACGGGTTCAACCTCTACTTTGCGGGGCGACTGGTCAACGGTCGCCGGACGCCAGGGTGGCGGTGGCTCGACATCCGTGCGCTGTGCTCAGCGCTCGCGGTACGAACCCTGGCGTGGGCCAACGCTGGTGCCGCTGTCGAGCGCGTCGTCTATTGCACGGCCAGAGTGAGTGGCGTCAACAAGCCGTCCAAGCCCATTGACCAGGACAAGTACCTAAAGGCGCCTCGCGCCACCACAAGTGTCGACCTGATTGAGTACGGCTACTACTCGGCCACGGTCAAGAGGGCACTTCTGGCAACTGAGAACCCCAAGACCCACGCCCCGAAGCTCGTAACCTCGAACTGGCCGATCATGGTCCGCGACGGCACTCATTCAGACGTTCCGGGTGCGCACTTCATGGTCAGCTACCTGGACCTCGAAGAAAAGGGCAGCGATGTCAACGTGGCTTCTCACTTGCTCTCGGACGTCCTGACAACGCGGGTCGACGCGGCCGTTGTCATATCCAACGACAGTGATCTCGCCCTACCCCTGAGGCTCGCACGCAAGAAAGTTCCGGTGGGCCTCGTCAACCCCGGGAGCCGGTACCTGGCCGGAGCACTGAAGGACTCAGCTACGGCCGGTGTGGGAAATCACTGGTGGTACAAGCTCACGAAGACAGACTACTCGAACAACCAACTTCCGGACCCGGCTGGTGGATTCGCCAAGCCCACAGGTTGGTAATTGACCTAGCGCGGTACCGTGCTATCATGTCAGTAACCCACCCGGCGCCTCGCGGCGTCGGGTTTTACCTTTCCTGGCCAGAGGTTGTTTCGACCTCTGGGGCTTCGCGCCGCATTCGACCGGTTTCGGCTTCCTTCCCTGGCCACAGGCAACTCCCCGGGGGTCGCACAGCGCTGGCGCTTCGAAGATGCTGCGGCGACGGGTCGGTTCCGGGCAGCTGGTGGCCCACTTGCGCGAGCGGCCGCTCGGCGACCTGGAGCCGTCCTTCTCGACCGGCAACGACACCAAGTTCCGCGGCTGTGCGCCGAGGAGCTCGCCGAGGTGGTGGCCCGCCCGAGATTGCACTCCCGTGCGACCCCTACGAGGAAGCGGTCATTGCCCGCGGCGTCCCGTCGGGCGGAGAGTGGTTCTCAGGGTGGTGGGCGACGTTTCGCACTGCGTTCGAGGCGACGTTCCGCACTGCGTTCGAGGCGACGAGCCGGATGGGGAGCGACGTGGCGATGCTGTGGCGCACGCTGTGACCGTTGCTCGGTGATGCGGCGGGACTGGGTACGGATCTCGAACACGACGGGTTCTGAGTCGAACGGCTCGGCGAGGCGCTGGCGGAACAGTGGGTTGGGTTCAGCTTGGCGTCGCGCCGCTCGGCTGCTCCGGGTAGCCGAGGAAGACAATGTCCAGCTGCTCTCCGGTCGTGCCGAGTTGCCAGATGACCACCCAACCGTCCCGGCGCACCGGGGTCGACCGGATGTGCCGGTAGCCCTCCGTGACGAAGTTGGTCGTCCCGAGCGTGGGCTCGCCGGGGTCGGTCTCGAGCTGGTCCAGCACCGCCTCCACTGCATCGGCCAGCTCCTGTCGGGTCGGGTCCTCGAGCGACGCCTCGAGCACGGTCAGGGGCTGCGCCATGAAGTTGAGCTCGAAGGCCATCAACCCATATTACCATCGCACCCTACTGTCCATATCGGGCGATGTGGCAGTTCGGTTGGCGGGCGGCTACACTGACCGCATGACCAAAGAGCTCCTACTGGACGATCGGCGCCGAGCCAACTTGGCGAAGATCGGACGCCGGACAGACCGCCGGTACCTGGTCGACGAGTTCGACGACGGGACCGTGGTTCTCCGGCCCGCAGTCACGATCAGCGCGGCCGAGTTGGTAGCGCTTGGCAACCCAGCGATCGTCGAAGCGATCGAAACCGCGAAGAAGGACCGAGGGCAGGGCCGGCCCCGACCGCGTCGTCGGCAGCCCGCCCCCACCTGAGGGACCTCTGCCGGTGAAAGATCCGGTTCCGGACGAGGATGCGTCCCCCGCGGCAGGGTGAGCCGGCGCAGACGGGACGCAGATCCTCTGGGGAGCCCTTCACGCGCTGTCGACGAGGTTGTCGCGCTGAGGGAGGAAGTCGAGGTGGCCGCCCCCCCTGATGCCTGCCAGCTGACAGGTGTCGGGCGTCCTGCAAGACATCCGACCAGAAGCGGACCGCCAGCATGAAGAACCACCAGAGCTCGACCCAGCGCGCCGGAACCACCGGCCACACGACTGCGAAGAAGGCGGAGATGGACTCCGGCCTGGCAGTTCGGGACGCGGCGATCGTGGAGGCCCTCCGGCGTTGTCGTTCGCCGGCACACGGTCACGCTCCACGCCGGCGCGCTCCGATCACGTTGCCGTGCCGGTGGGCCGTGGTGCTCACCGCCTGCTCGCGCGTCCAGCGCGCCAGCTCGTACGTCCCGAGCCCGACCAGCGGCTCGACGTCGACCTCTGCTGGCGTGTCGAGCAGCGCCAGGCGCTCGGCGGGGTCGGCGCCGAGGAGCCGGACCCGATCCACCGGCTCGGACTCGAGGCGGGCCAAGAGCGCCTCGATCCTCTCGAGCCGGGTCTCGACGCGCACCTGCGCACTGCTGGCTGCGTCCCGGAGCGCAGCGGCCGCCTCGTCACCTTGACGAGCGTCGACCGACACCTCGACCGCGACGCCGAGATCGCTTGCGACGGCGAGCGAGAGGGCGAGCGCGGAGGGGTCCACGGGACCGCCGAGGCGAAGCACCGCTCTTCGCAACGGGCGGAGCCGGAAGACGTTGCGCTCCGAGCGCAGCGCGGCCTCGTCCACTCCGGGCACGAGGCGCCCCGCCTCGGCATTCGCCCGCGCCCGTTCGGCTGCGAGGTCCGACGGCAGCCGCCGGGACCAGCGGCCGAGGCTCGCCACGTAGTTCGGGCCGCCGGCCTTGTGCCCGGGGCCGACTGCCGAACGCTTCCATCCGCCGAAGGGCTGGCGGCGGACGATCGCGCCGGTGACGTGCCGGTTGACGTAGGCGTTGCCGACGTCGACGGCTTCTCGCCAGCGGGCGACCTCGTGGTCGTCGAGCGAGCTGATCCCCCCGGTCAGCCCGTAGGCGGTGGCGTTCTGCAGCTCGAGGGCGTCTGTCAGGTCCCTGGCGCGCATGAGGCCGAGCACGGGGCCGAAGCACTCCACCTGATGCAGCTGGCTGCCGGGGGCGACCCCGAGCTTCACCCCCGGCGACCACAGGTGCGGGTTCGATCCCACCTGGGCGGGCTCGACCAGCCAGCGCTCGCCTGGGTCGAGGGTCGTGAGCTGGCGGAGGAGCGCGCCTGACGGCGGCCGGATGAGCGGGCCGACCTTGGTCGACGGGTCCGTCGCCGGGCCGACGGGAAGGCTCGCCACGGCGTCCGCGAGACGGCCCAGGAAGACCGGGTCGTCGTAGACGGGAGCCTCCAAGATGGCGAGGGAGGCGGCGGAGCACTTCTGGCCGGCGTGGGAGAAGGCGGAGTGGACGAGGTCACGCACCGCGTCCTCCTGGTCCGCGGACGCGGTGACGACCAGAGCGTTCTTCCCGCTCGTCTCGGCGTGGAGCACGAGGGCGGGCCGCCAGCCCAAGAACATGCGCGCGGTGTCAAAGGCGCCGGTGAGCACGACGGCAGAGACCTCCTCGTGGGTGACGAGGCGCCGGCCGGTCTCTGCGTCTTGGACGGGGAGGAACTGGAGCACTTCGCCGGGGATCCCCGCGCGATGGGCGGCCTCGACGAGCAGGGAGGCGGTGAGCACGGTCTCAGGGGCGGGCTTCAGGATCACGGCGTCGCCCGCCCCGAGCGCGCCGAAGGTGCCGCCTGCGGGGATCGCCATGGGGAAGTTCCACGGCGGCGCCACCACGACCACGCCGTAGGGGGAGAACTGCCCGGCCGGGCCGTGGCGCGAGGCCAGCACTCTCGCCTGCTCTGCGTAGTAGCGCGCGCCGTCCACGGCCTCGGAGACCTCGCGGTCGGCTTCTGCCACCACCTTGCCCGCGTCGCGCTGCATGGTGGCGATCGCCCTCGCGCGCATGCGCTCGAGCTCGTCCGCCGTGGCCCACAGGAGCCCGGCTCTCGCCTCTGCCGGCACGTCGCGCCAGCGGGTGGCGGCCCGGGCGCCGACCGCGACGGCGCGCTCGACGGTCGCCATGTCGGCTTCCACGTAGCGGTAGAGGGGACCGGAAGGCTCCGACGGATCGAAGGAGACCCCGCTCGCAGGGCCCGTCACCGCCTCGCCGTCGACGAGCGCAGGGACGAGGGCGGGCAACGACGAAGGGAACGCTGCGATCGCGGCTTCGAGGACGACCCGGTTGGCAGCCTGCGAGAAGTCGGTGTCGGAGGCGTTGGCAAAGGGCCCGCGCCCTGCCTGTCCTGCCTGCCCTGCCTGTCCTGCCTGCCCTGCCTGTCCCGCCTGTCCGGCCTCTCCTGCCTCTCCGGCACGCGTCTCGCGCAGGGACGCGGAAGTCAGCTGGGCAGTGCGCCGAGGCGGGGAGGCCGGGAGGAGACGGAGGGCCACCGAAGCCTCGAAGCGGGCGCGCTGGTCCTCCCAGGCAAGGCTCGAAGGAGAAAGCGAGGGGAGGTGCGCGAGGAAGTTCTCCGGAGCGGTGTTCTCGTCGAAGCGGCGGACGAGGTAGGCGACCGCCGACTCGAAGTCCCCTCGGCGGACCACCGGCGCATAGAGGAGGAGGCCGCCCGCACGCCGGGCGACCGCCTTGGCCAGGGCCGGCGCCATCCCCTCGAGCATCTCGATCTCGACGCGCCCCGGAGCGTGCCCTTCGGCCGCCACGAGCGCCCACGCGACGTCGAACAGGTTATGGGAGGCCACGCCGACGACGACCGCCCCGTCGTTCTCGGGGCGCAGCGCGATGTCCAAGAGCCGCTTGTAGTTCGCGTCCACCTCCTCCTTGGCCGGGTACGGCGCCTGCTCCCACCCGCGCAGCTCGGCCTCCACGCGCTCCATGGCGAGGTTGGCGCCCTTCACGAGCCGGACGCGGACCGGGGCCCCGCCGCCTGCGACGCGGCCCCGGGCGAACACGCAGAGCCGCTCGAGCACCTCGGCGGAGTCGGGGAGGTAGGCCTGCAGGGCGACCCCGGCGAAGAGTCCCCCGAGGTCCTCTTCTGCAAGCAGCGAGCAGAACACGTCGACGGTGAGGTGGAGGTCGCGGTACTCCTCCATGTCCACGTTGACCAGCTTCTTCGGCGCGGACCGGGCTGCGGCCTCGAGGACGGGGCGCAGCCGGGCACGCAGCGCCTCCACGCTGTGGTCGTAGGCGACGACGTCGAGCTGGGAGTAGAGGGCGGAGAGCTTGACCGAGACGCAGTCGATCTCCGGGCGCTCCAAGAGCTCGATCACGTGCCGCCGTCGCTCCTCGGCCTGGCCCTCCCCGAGGACCGCCTCCCCGAGGAGGTTCACGTTCAGGCGCATCCCTTCCCGCCGGCGCCGCAGGAGGTGCCGGCGGAGCGGCGCCGGCTCGGCGGGGAGCACCAGGCCGCGCAGCTCGCGCCGGAGCCGAGCCGTGACCAGAGCGACGACCGGGGCCGGAAAGGCCCCTGCGGCCAGCGCGCCCGCACGGAGCGCTCCACGGTCGACCGGCCCGGCGAGCGCAGGCTTCGGGTAGGCGTGCACGAGCGCCCGGAAGCGCCGCGCCGCGCGCTGCGCTGTGCGGATGCGCAGCACCTGGTCGGTGAGCTCGAGCAGGAAGGCGCGGCTCTGTTCGTCCTCGACGAGCCGGGCGATGCGCTTCCTCCGGCGGCGCTCGTCCGCAGTGACGTAGGACCGGGACTCCTCGAGCAGCGCCGCTGCCAGCTCCACGGCACGGGCGCAGCGCTCCTCGTCGTCGCTCCGACGGCGCAGCCCCTCTGCACCGCGTGGTCGATCGGCAGCCGTGGTCACAGGATGCCATAGCGCATCGGCCGGCTCGGGCTGCGCCTCGCCGGGCACGCCGGGCACGCCGGGCACCACCGCTCGGTGCGCTGAGGGCACGGGCTGCCCGCCCCTGCACAGCCCATTGCCCTCCCCTGTCCCTCCACCCATGCCAACGAATCCTGACATCGCCATGAGTGTCGGGAAACGCTGACATCTGGTAGACTGTCGGGAAACGCTGACGTATCTATCGAGGGAGCGGCGGATGGCTGTGTCGCTGCGAGCCATGAGGCCCGAGGATCTCGCCGCGGCGGTCCGGGAGTTCCGGACGCTGAAGGGGCTCTCCCAGGTGGAGCTTGCAGAGCTCGCGGGAGTGAACCGCCAGTACGTGTCCGACCTCGAGCGTGGCCACGTCGTGAAGCAGGTCGACTACCTGCTCCGGTTGCTCCAGCAGCTCGGCGTCGAGGTCACCCTCACGGTGGAAGAACAGTAGTGCCGAGGGAGCTTGCCGTCTGGCTGTACGGGACCGACGTGGGCACCCTGGCAGAGGGGAGGCGTGGGCTGTCGTTCCACTTCGCCGAGGCCGCCTACCGGCGGTGGGGCCTCCGGTCCCCCGTCCTCTCCCTGTCGATGCCCGTGAGCACGCGTCCCTACCGAGACAGCGTGGCGACGCCGTTCTTCGAGGGGCTGCTGCCCGAAGGCCAGCTCCGGAAGACCATCGCGTACGACTTCCGCATCGGCGAGACCGACACGTTCGGGCTTCTGGCCGAGATCGGCCGTGACTGCGCCGGCGCACTGGTCGTCCAGCACGCGACCGACGGCGCGCCGCCGACAGCCACCACGCAGGCTGCAGAGCCGATCACGAGCAACGAGGTTGCAGAACGGATCGCCCGGCTCCCCGTGTTCCCACTCGGCGTCGACCAGCGAGTGCGGGTGTCTCTCCCGGGCATGCAGAACAAGCTGCTGCTCACGCAGACGGGCTCCGGATGGGCACTTCCGACGGGAGCACCCTCGACCCACATCCTGAAACCGGCCATCAGCCAGTTCGAAGACTCAGTCGAGAACGAGGATTTCTGCATGCGGCTGGCCCGGCGGGTCGGACTACGTGCCGCAACGACGGAGATCGAACGTTTCGGTGGGAACCCAGTGTTGGTCGTCGAACGCTTCGACAGGGTCATCCTGTCCACAGGCAGAGTCCGCCGAGTCCACCAAGAGGACGTCAACCAAGCGCTTGGCATCGAGCCAAGCAGGAAGTACGAGGCGTCCGGTGGTTCACCACTGCGTCGCGTGGCGAACCTGCTGAGCGATTGGCGAGCTCCGACAGAAGAGCTCCTCGAGCTGCTCGGGCATGTGAGCTTCGTCGTGGCGGTGGGCGATGCCGACCACCACGCCAAGAACATCTCGATCCTCCACGACGAGGACGGTCGAATCCGGCTCACTCCGCTCTACGACGTCATGTGCACCCGTTACTACCCGTCGATCACAGCGACTCCCGGGATGTTCGTGAACGGAAAACGCCACATCGACGAGATCCGCGCAGACGACCTCATCGCAGAAGGGTTGGCATGGGGGCTTCCCGAAGAGGACGCCGAAGCGGCGGTGTGGGGAGTGCTCGACGTGCTCCCCGAGGCCATCGAGGCCGAGGCCGCTGCATCGCAGCGGTGCCCCGCGCCACTCGTCGCGTTCTTGGCGGCGCGTGCGCTCACGCTGCGCCATGAGGCGAGCGCTCACATTGCCGACAACCGTCTCCCGGGTGTCCTCGCGCTGCAACCGGCCCCGGCACCGCATCCGTCGCCCGACCGGGTCTGGGTGGAGCCGTACCGAAGGGAGGACGGTACGCCGGTGAGGGGCCACTGGCGCAGGCTGCGGTGAGGCCTGCCGTCAGCCGCCTCTGGCTTGCGGACGGTGATGGATCTCCGAGCGCTGAACGACGTCGAGGACGTGCACGCTGTGGGTGTCGTCGTCGTCGATGCGATGACGATCCGCTAGGTGCCGCGGCGTGCGCCATGGCAGCCCGCCAGTGGCCCGCGCAGCGGCTTGCCGACCCGCCGCGGATAGACGCTGACCACATCGGCGAGCCGAGGGGAGGGCGTGGGATGGGCGGTGACCAGGCTCACCGTCCTCGGCGGCCCGCTCGCCATCACCCCGACAGCCGCCGCCGATGCCGAAGGCCTCACCCTCTCCAGCTGGCTCGCTGAAGCCGCCGCCGACCGCTTGCGGCTGAAAGCCCTTCATCACCTGGTCGACGAGTGGGAGGCCGAGCACGGCGCCATCAGCGTCGCCGAGCTTGACGTCCTCGAGGACAAGGTTGCCGAGGCCCGTCGAAGTGCCAAGCAGCGCCGTAGACGGGCAGGGACCAAAGCGAGCCGAGCCGTAGCTTCGTGAGCGGCGCCACCTTCGACACCGGCATGCTCCTCGCTCTCGACCGCAACGAACGGGAAGCGTGGGTCGCGCTCCGTCGGCTGGTCAACCGCGGAGAGGTGCCGACCGTCCCCACCGTCGTGACCGCCCAAGCATGGCGCGACGGCCGGCGCCAAGCGCAGCTCGCCCGAGCCCTCAGCGACTGCCGCCCAGAGATCCTCAGCGACGAGTTGGCCCGCATGGCCGGCGAGCTGTGTCGACGTTCGCAGACCGCCGACATCGTCGACGCCGTCGTGATCGAGTCCGCAGGCCGCCGCAACGATGACGTCTACACGGGCGACACCGTCGACTTGGAGCACCTCGCCGAACGCATCACCAGCCGGATCGCCATCATCCCGATCGGTCGCTCATGACCTGGCGCCAGTAGCCCTGCTCGTTTGGCAGAGCATCGCGACCCCCGTCGCCGCCTTGGACGTCGAGCGCTCCGCCCACCCCGGCTCCCCCCGCCACACGCGACCACCCCATAGTGGTCACCTGGCACGGCTGCTCTCGTGAAGCCGTAGGCCTCACGACCGAGAGCGGGCCTCCCGCCGGCGGACGGCCCCGGCGCACCTGCCGGCGCACCGGCCGACCCAGCTGCCGGCCCAGCTGCCGACCCAGCTGCCGACCCAGCTGCCGGCGCTACGACAGCACCTGATCGAGCTCGTGCAGGAACGGGTTCACCACGACCGTCCCTCCCAGGTCCTGGCCATCCTGGAGGTGCTCGGTCAGCAGGTGCTCACACCCGGTCTGCCTGCCAGCGGCGACGACGAGCGAGTCCCAGAACGAGAGGTGATGCGCGTCCTGCACACCCCAGGCGATCTCGATGAGCGGCTCGTCGAGCGCGACCGGCTGCCACCTCGACAGGTCCCTCACGTCGCTGCGCGCGTCCGCCACCGGCAGGCCGGGTACCAGCTTGCTAGTCACCGTCACGTAGTACTCGTGGAGCACCTGCGTGCTCAGCCGGGCCCGATCGGCGCCTCCAGAGCTCTTCGACCCAGGCGCCCGCGCGTCGCTGCTTCTCGATTTCTGACGAGTCCCGTGCATACACGAGGACGTTCGTGTCAACGAACACCGGCACGGTCGTGCAGCTCCTCACGGCCGGGGTACGCGCCGCTCCGCTTGAGCCGGCGTGCGCCACGGGAGCGGTAGGAGCGCATCGCCTGTTCGTAGCCACGCTGCTCTCGCATGTAGGTCTCGAGCATCTCACCGACCAGCCGCGACAGGCTCGTGTCCCGCTTGGCGGCTTCGACCCTGGCCCAGCGTGCGGTCTCCTCGTCGAGGGTGACGGTGACATTCCGTACAGATCCCACGAGCTCAGTGTCGCACGGAGCTCGTGAACCACTCCATATCAGTCCAGGTGCGAGACCCCGCCCGCCTTCAGCCACGCGCCGGAGCGCCGAGCGCCGGCGCCGAGAGCGCGTCGGGAAGCGGAGGGCGTGGCGAGCCCAGGGCACCTGGGCGAACGTCGTGGCGTGGGTGGGAGCCCTGGTCGCATCGTGTGCATCCTTCCCTTCCCCACGGGCGATGGCTGCGACGGTGTCCGGCCCACGCCCGGTAGCCGTCGACGCCCGGTAGCCGTCGACGCGCGGCGGCGTGCGGCGCGCCCACAGCGAACGCAGGGTCGCGCGGAGTCACGGGCGGCGCTGAGCCGGCTAGGACGCTCTCGAGATCGCCCGTTCGATGCGATGCAGGCGGCCGCGTTCATCGAGCCACCGACCCGCTCGTGCGATCTCACGTTCCTTCAGACGGTGCACGTGGCCCGTCGGGTCGTCCGTCGTGACTCCGCAGCGCCGGCAGATTGCCATCCGGCCGTTGGTCTCGGGGAGGTGGTCGTTGTCGAGCTGAACGCCCAGCTCGGAGGCGTCAAGTGAAGTCACGGCTTCCTCTCGATGTGTCGGTGGGTACCCCACAGCAGACGCGCGCTCTGACTGTCGTCGTCGTTGCACGCAGGGAGCAGCGAGCTGACCGCTGAAGCGGGACGGTCGGTCAGCAAGACCGCGTCACCAGTTCCGGGGGCCTTTGCGCTGCCAGAAGGAGAACGACCCTCTCCGCGCCTTGTTCATGACCGCAAGGACAACGAACACAACGATACAAATCAGCAGGATGCTCATCTCGTACCTCCTGGCACTCGAGACACCGATCAGAAGAGGCGTCGGGCCAGTGCTGGTAACGACCGACGTGGTCGTCACCCGAAACGAGGCGTCGCTCCCAAGGGGACATACGTCAGGCTACTGCCGCACAGGGCGTGCTCAATCGGGCTCCTCTGCCCGATCGGTGGGTGCGTCCAGGCGTACGCATGCCCGAGACGAGATCGCCGTCAGGCCAGCCACGGATGCAGCAGGAGACTCGAACATCTCCGGGTGCTAGGAGGAAACGACCCCCTTACCCAGGGGAAACCCTCTTTGCGAGCACCTCTTCAGTTGTCGGTCTTCGGGGACGAGCCGTCGGTCGTGCTCGACGACGTGCTCGACGTGCTCGACGTGCTCGATGTGCTCGACGACGTGCTCGACGACGTGCTCGATGTGCTCGACGTGGTGTCAGCCGATGAGCCTGATGACGGGGACGTGCCCGACGATGTCTTGTCCGTGGACCCCGATGTCGAGGTGGTGCTCGAGGTGTCGCTCGAGGTGCCCGAGCTCTGCGAGGAGTCGCTCGAGGTGCCCGAGCTCTGCGAGGTGCCGGTGGACTCGGGCGTCTGCGCCGGCTCGGTCGTCTGCGCCGGCTCGGTCACATCGCTCGGCTCGGGCGTCTGCGCCGGCTCGGTCGTCTGCGCCGGCTCGGTCACATCGCTCGGCTCGGGCGTCTCGCTCGGTGGCGGCGGCACCATGACGCCTGTCGCCGACGGTGTCAACGTCGTCCCCCCGCCCGTCGACCCGCCTGTCCCCCCGCCCGTCGACCCGGTCGACCCACCCGTCGACCCTGTCGAGCCCGTCGATGTGCTGTGCGCGAGGAGCACACCGGCCTCGGAGAGCAGGCGCTGCGCCCTGGGGTCGGCGGTCGCACGGTCCGAGGCGTCGAGCACCGAGAGGCGCCGGCGCAGGACGGCGACGTCGGAGACGATCGCCGAACGGTCCTTCGAGGGCAGCGCCCCTTGGTGGGCCCCCTGGAGCGCCCCTTGGAGAGCAGACTCGGCCTCCTCTGCCGCGACGAGGGCTGGCGAGGAGACGGGCAGGCCGGCGTCGTAGGCGACGGACCGCAACGGTCCGGGGAGCGTGTTCGCGGCGACGGCGCCGCCGAAGAGGCCCAGGACGCCGAGCGCGGCCGCCGCGCCGACGAGGGCGGGCGACAGCCGGGGCGGCAGGACCCGCCAGGCATCCCATCCGAGCCGCACACGGGACAGCGCCCTCGCCCGGGCTCCTGCGCCGACGCCGACTCCTACGCCAACCCACGGACCTGCGCCAGCCCCGACTCCCGCGCCAACCCGCGCACCTGCCCCACCCCGGGCGACGGCCTCGTGGAACCGGGCCATCTCGGCGGGGCTCGGAGTGGCGGCGTCGCCTGTCACGAGGGCGTCGCGCAAGGCAGCCAGGAGCTCGTCGTCGGAAACGGTCATCAGATCCTCGCTTCTTGTCGTTCGCCGTCGAGGTCGTCGTCGAAGAGCGCGCGCAGGCGCCTGAGCGCGCGGAGCTGGGCGTTTCGCACAGCGCCCTCGCGCATGCCGAGCACGCGACCGGCGTCCTGCGCGCTCAGGCCGGCCACGACGCGAAGCTCGAGCACCTCTTGGTCACGGGCCGAGAGCTGCTCGAAGGCGTCTCGGACGCCGGACTCCTCCTCGTCGGAGATGAGACCGTCGTCGACCCCGGTCCAGTCGACCGAGGCGGCCGCGCTGCGGTGCAGGGCGCTCACACCGCGAGAGGAGCGCCGCTGGGCGTCGCGCACCACGTGGCGCAGGATCCCGAAGACCCACGCCTCGGGCGCGGCGTCCCTGGGGAGCCCGCCCGGACGTGCGAGCGCGCGCGCCATGGACTCCGAGACGGCGTCGCGTGCCTCCTCTGCGGGCAGGCGCCGGCTGGCGTAGCTGACCATGGACTGGTACATGCGCGTGTAGAGCCCCTCCCAGGAGACGGCGTCTCCCGATCGCAGAAGCTGCACCTGCTCGGAACGGTCGGTCGATCTCCTCACCCCCACCCTCTGTATCGTCCGAGGAGCGCCCGCGTCACAGGCGTGAGGCAATTCTTTCGCATCCGGTGGGCGTGGCAGCCCGAGTCCCCGGCAGCCCGAGTCCCCGACAGCCCCGTCCGCGCGGCGGCCCCCGTCCGCGCGGCGGCCCCCGTCCGCGCGGCGGCCTCCGTCTCCCCCGGGCATGGGAGACGGACCCTCTCGGGCCCCTCTCCGCAGTGCCTCTGCTACCTGTCGCTCTCAGCCGGGATGCTGCGCCGGCCGATCGAGATCAGCTGATGTCTGTCGGCATCTTGCTGATCACCGCGGGCGACACCGCGGGCGACACCGCGGGCGGTCGCCCAGGGTTGCCCGAGCACGAGACATCGCCACGAGGCCTGCGGGACACTATACGGCCAGTGGTTCGCGATGACGAACATGTGTTCGTATGTCAAGGAGTGGCCGACAGGCCACGAGGCTGCGAGTTGCCCCGACGAAGCGCCGTTCATCTGCGAGGCAGCCGAGCACGTCTTGGGTGGCGGCTCGCTACGCTCGATCAGCGCCAAGTGGAACCGTCGGGGCATCCCGACGGCCTATCGCAACGAGTGGACTGGCGTCATGATCCGAGCGATGCTCCGGCAACCTCGAAACACCGGGCTCCGCCAGCACCGGGGCGTCGTGATCGGCGAAGCGGCGTGGCCGCCCATCATCTGAAGAGACATGGGAGAAGCTGCGCGCCATCCTGGACAATCCGGCCCGGCGCACCGACGTTCTTCGTGAGACAGCCCGGACCTACCCGCTCCGCGGCGTGATCTCCTGCGGTCGCTGCGGCGAGCTGCCCGTCGCTCGGCCGAGGAACGAGGAACGAGGCCACCCGGGGCGGGACACTCGTGCACATGCGCGAGTACGGGTGCAAGAAGGAGACCGGATGCAAGAAGACGTTCGTCGACGCCGACCGCGTCGGGGCATTCGTCTTCATCCGGGTGCTCCCACTCCTCGACGACCCCTACGTGCGCGCATTGGCCGCGGGGGAGAAAGCGGCGCAGCACGAAGAGGTCCAAGCGCTCCGGGTCGCAGAGCGCCGGCAGCGCATCGCCGCACCGCGAGGGCACTCGGTGCTCGACCGCTTCGGCGGCCCGATTGCGACACGCTGGGACGAGCTCACCGCCGGCGAACAGCGCGTCGTCGTCCAAAGCATCGTGCGTGTGACATTGGGCGAGCCCGCCGGCTTCCCGACCAGGTCGCGCCACCCAGCAGGGGTCAGCCCTGTCGATCTCCTGGCCATGGAGCTGGACGGCACGACTGGCCCACTTGCGGACTACTGGGAAGTCACTGGTAACGTTTTCCCATGAAAGCTGTAGTCGACTCGGTCGGACGTGTCGTGGTACCCAAGCCGTTGCGTGACGCCCTCGGCCTCCAGCCGGGCTCCGAGGTCGAGATCTCACGCTACGGGGCGGGACTCCAGCTGGTCCCGGCAGGCCGCACCGCGCAGGTGGTCCTGGAGGGAGGTGTCCCGGTCGTCACCGGCGATACCAAGATCGATGACGACATCGTCTTCGGTCTCCTCGATGCCGGGCGGCGATGAGCATCTCTCTGGCAGTCGATACCAGCGTCGCCGTGCCGCTGCTGGTGCAGACCCATGTTGCCCACGCGGCCGTGGTCCGCTGGTGGGCTGGCCGAGACGTCGCGCTGAGCGGTCATGCGCTGGCCGAGACGTACTCGGTGCTGACTCGTCTGCCCGGTGACGTCCGAATGGCGCCGGCAGACGCTGCGCGGCTTCTGGAGGACCGGTTCTCCCCACCGCTGCTGCTTGGTCCGCGGACGGCGCGTCGCCTACCCCAGGTGCTGAGCCGGATGGAGATCGCGGGTGGCGCGGTCTACGACGCGCTGGTGGCGCTGGCCGCGGTCGAGCACAAGGTTGCCCTCGCCACCCGCGACGCCCGGGCCCGGGACACCTACGAAACGGTCGGAGTCGAGGTCGTCATCGCAGGGTGACCCAGGGTCCTGGCCGTGTGCCGCAGCCGTCGGCTGAGCGGACACCTCGTAGCGCCACTGCGGTCGACGACCGCTATCCGCCATCACGATCGGAATGCCGGCGCAGTCAGCGCCCGTAGTGGTACCGGCATGCAGCGATCCGGATCTCGTCCTCGCCGATCTTGTAGACGAGCCGGTGCTCGTCGGTGATCCGACGGGACCAGTAGCCGTGAAACCCGTGCTCGAGCGGTTCGGGCTTGCCGATCCCCTCGTTGCCGTTGCGCTCGACATCCTGGATCAGCGTGTTGATCCGCTTGAGGACCCTCCGGTCCTGCGTCTGCCACCAGAGGTAGTCCTCCCAGGCGCTCGGGTCCCAGACCAGCTTCACTCGGCAAGGTCGTGCACGACCCCATCGCCGTGCTCGAGACGGTCGATCGACGCGAGCAACCGCCGGGCGTTCTCCGGGCTCTTCAGCAGATAGGCCGTCTCCTTCAGGGACTCGTAGTCATCGAGCGCCACCATCACCACCGGATCGTGCCCGGCACGCGTGATCACGACCTCTTCGCGGTGTAGACCGGCTCGGCGTCGGTTCCGGACGGCGCACGGCCACCCGCATGCGGAAGAGGGCCTGACCTGCCTTGGTGGTGGTGAGCTCACCGCCTCCACTCGTTTCACGATTCCGTCGCCCTCGCGATCAGGCTCGCTTCCGACACCGACACCGACACCGTGGCATCGATGACGGGGTCGATCGCAGGCGCGCTCCTCAGCGAGACGGCCATCCCTCGCAAGTGGATCGTGCGGACCGGGCCCGGTGAACAGGTGCGCAGCCTGGCCGATTCGCTGTACGTCATCTCGCAGCGACACGCGAGATCCCCGTGATCCGCTACACCGATACAGACGCAGCGGCTGCGGCTGCCGCTGCTGCCGGTGACTGGGGGATGTCTGCGATCCGGCCACCCGTTGGGTGCCCGGATCGGTTACCAGATCGTCTCGACAGCCCCTGCCTGACGAATCGGTACGTCTCTGGTGATCAGGGGTGCATTGAGCGTCATGGCGGTTGCCATGATCAGGCGGTCCCAGGGATCGGCGATGGCCGATCGGTCAATCGTGGCAAACGCGTCGGCCACCGCCTCGTCGACGGGATGCACGTCGACCGCCGAGGACGCACTGAGCGTCGACTTGAGCCGGTGGAGATCGCCGCCGGTGACCCCGTGCGTCGTTTGGGTCACGTACCACAGGTCGATGAACGTCGCTATCGACACCGTGAGGGTTCCTTCGCGCTCGGCGGCCCGCAGCGCATCGCGGGCTGGCTCCGAGAGCCGGAAGGACCCGGCGACGAACCAGACGATGGCGTGGGAGTCGGCGACGACCCTCACGAACGACCGAGGTCCGAGCGGGCCGACTGGCTGGCCCGCTCGAAGTCCTCCCACGACACGTCGGGGAAGTCCGCCAGGACCGCCTCGATTCCGCCGCTGTTGGCCGGCGCGGCGACCACGCGCAGGTGCGTACCGGGACGTAGGCCCAGGGAGGCCAACTGCGTCGCGGGGATACTTCCGTCGTCAGCGACGACCAGTTCGACGGTGTTGGCTTCACCAAAGCTCACCACACAAGCGTACCCCCCACGTAGCCCCCCCACCTGATGAAGCTGATCTGCTCGTGCGCGAGCGATAGCAGTTCGTATAGCAGTCACCCCCGCTCCAGAGTACCTAGGCATTCCTATGCACTCCTTTTCTTTCGCTCCCCAGCCGCCGAGTCTCCCCAGTCCTCACCATGTGGACTGGACTCTGGCGAACGGCGGCTTTGCTGCCTCGGCCAGTTCCAGTGATCACTGCACGGCGGCAGCAGCGTACAGCGGGGCAGGGCTCTGGTAGCCGAGGCTGCGGCGGCGCTGTCCGTTGACAATCGAAGCGACGTGATCGACATGGGCTCGGGCGACCGACGCGAGGTCGGTACCCCAGGGGAACCAGAAGCGCCACTGGCGGTTCAGGTTCTCGACCTGACCCCGCTGCCACGGGCTGTGCGGGTCGGAGAACCAGACGTCCATGCCGTAGGTGGAGGCGACGGTCTCCGAGCATCCCCACTCGCTGCCCTGGTCGAAGGTGATCGAGCGCAGGAGGTGGGGCGGGATGCGATCGAGGCCGTCTGCGAGCCCGGCGAGCATCGCCCCGTCGGCATAGCCCTCGGGCATCGTGACCCCGATCGAGTAGCGAGTCACCCGCTCGGTGAGCAACTGCATCGAGGAGCGGTTGGCCTTGCCGATGATCTGGTCGCCCTCCCAGTGACCGACCTCGGCTCGCTGTTGACCGCGGCGGGGCGAGCAGCGATGTTGGGCAGGCCCGGGCGCTTGGTCCCGTGGCGGGACTGGCGGCGGCGCCTGCTGCTGCGTCTCGTCCGCAGGCACTCGGTCGGCTTCGCACCGAGAACCCCGGCGTAGAGCGCCGCGTAGATGGTCTCGGTGCACACACGCTCGACGCTCCCCTCGGCCACCAGATCGGCCCAGATGGCCTCAGGAGACCCTCCGAGCTTCAGCTCTGCGGTGTCTCACCCGGTCCCGCAGCTCACCGGGGAGCTCCAGGCGACGCGGGCGCAGCCGGCAGCGCTCCTTGTCCGCACGACGCTCGGCCAGAGCGGGCCGGTAGCGCGCCCGGCCCCCGTTGGCCAACACCTCGCGCATCACCGTCGTGGCGTGACGCCCGATCCGCCGGCCGATCGCGATCCACGGCACCGTGCGGTCCTCGATCAGCGCAACAGCGATCTCCTCGCGCTCGGGCAGTGATAGCGGCGTACCTGGCATGCATCGGTCTCCACCAGTCGGTGTCCGTCAGTGGCACCGGTCACCATGACCGGGACCGTGCACCGACTGGTGGAACTCACCGACCTCCACTTGGTCGTCGGTGGTTGGGTGAAGCAACCCGATCCTCTCGGGGCCACCAGCACGACCGGTGGATGGTCGGCTACGGGCTGATCGACCTATTTTTCCTGGTCACAGGCTTGCCACCTATCCGCGCGGCCGCTAAGCTCTGATACATGCTCAGACGGACTGAAAATGTCTCCGTCAGCCATACGCCAGGGCTTTTCACGGGTCGGGGATGGTTTGTCATGCAATTGGGCAAATCTAACTATCGGATCGCGAAGATCGGCCGAGATCAATTTGCTTCGATGAGTCAAGAGCAACACCGCGTTCCCGTCCCGCTCGGACGGATCGGTGAGCGTAGATATTGGTGGTTCCAGGAGCGCTTTTACTGGGACAACGACGACCTGAACCAACAGGAGGTCTACGCACTGTTGGTCACTCGGCAGCAGCGGGAACGACAACGGATTGAAATGGCGCAAGCGATTGTCGCAGTAGGCGCAGCTCCACGTCCGGCCGCCCGCATCGGGATACCTGATGACGTAAAGCAGTTCGTCTTTGCCCGAGATGCGGGACGGTGTAGACAATGTGGTGCAGCGAATGACCTGCAGTTCGATCACGTGATTCCCGTGGCACTGGGGGGTAGCTCGTCGGCGGACAATCTGCAACTTCTCTGCGGAGTGTGCAACCGGAGGAAGGGGGCTGGCTTGACGAGCGGATACCCAGCACCCGCCCGGCGACCGGTCGCGCCGAACACGACATCCCCTCAGGTTCCGCCGGCAACGAACGATCAATGGTGGAAGCCGAGCCCACCCCCGGACGAGCCGTGGTGGAAGCAGCCGGGGCTCGAGTCCTAGGTACACGTCAGGGCTACTGCCGGAATCGACTCCCTCAACGTCGCCGGACGCCCCGCGCCAGGAAGTGGCGGTAAGTTACGGCAGAGTATGCGGACAGGCGGTGCTTGCCCAGTGCCTCTTGCCACGCAGCTGAGGCCACCAGTCGTCGTGCCCCAATGAGGCCGAGGTCCGCATTGTCCCGCTGCCGTGCAAAGGTTACGCGCGCTGCCTCGACCTGCGCAGCGAGCTGACCCCGTGAAGCCATCCACTTGCGTTTCATGGCCTCGCGCGTTCGAGTTGCCTCGAACTTGGCTTGGTTCGTTGAGCGATCGAGGCTCACCCGCCGCTCAGCATACTTGAGCCTGATCGCATTCGTCTGAGGCTCCGGTAGCACAGAGGGCTGAGTAGCCCTAGCCCTCATTTCAACCCAATTGCGCCAGCCCAGGAGCGTTTGGGCCTTCCGTTCACCGATGCCACGTGGGTGCACAAGTTGTCCCGATCGAAGGACCAAGCACACTTGTGTTCGTGCGTAAGCAAGGCGGTTGAAGTCTGCCGCAGACGTGATCCCGTATTGCGCGAGCGACCGCTTCAGCGATCCGCCGATCCCGCTGAGATTGGCAGAAGCAATCGTCGCGCCTGAAAGGCTATTTGCAATGTGACTCTCCTGGAGAACACGTAGCGCAGAAGCTCGCTCCTTCTGCTCTGCACTAACCAATCCCTCGAGCTCCGCGTCGATGCTAGCCAACCGTCTCGCCAGATCGGCCTCGAATTTATCGAGCTCAGACCGTTCGGATTCAATAGCTCGCTTCGCGAGCTTTGTAAGCCTGTCGAGTTCTTGCCGCTCGACGCGGTCGACATCTTGACGTCCAGAGATAGCCCTCTCGAGTGCCCTTCGGGCACTAGTGGCCTCGGACCTCTGCTTACGATATTCGGCTGCAACACATCGCTTCTCCACCCACTCGGGAGTGTTGCGAAGCGAACGCAGCGATACAAGCAGGAGAGCGCCGACCACGATCGCAAGGGCAACGAGGAATAGCGGTAGCGCAAGGACGCCGGTGCCGAGAAGGCTGACCAATCCGATCAATATCAGCGCTACGGCAACAGCGGCCTGACGATTGAGCGGCGAGGGCGCTGTCGGCCCGAAGCCAACCCGTTGGACAGGAGGCAAGTGTCCCAGGACCCACGACGGATCCTCAGACGCGGAGGACGATTGCGGGGAGAGCGCTTCATGGGTCGCAAGCCAGTCCGAAATGGCCTTGGTTGCGTCATCGATGGTGCCCTCGACGCCGGTGCTGCCGGACGCGAACGCACTGAGCGGCGTGTCAGACGGCTGCGGTACTGCGCCGACATCGAAGGGCGGTATCCGACGAGGGTCTCCCGTCACGATTGACGCCAGCACTCGTTCGAGATCGCGCATCCGAGCGTCTGGACTCTGAGCAAGAGCACGAATTGCTATCGACTGGCCTGGCGACTCGAAGTCCGTCTTGGTAAAGAGGAGCGCCTCATCTCCATCCTGATGCAGCCACCCCCACAGCAGCGGTTCGATGGACAGGGCGACGAGCGTGCAGTAGATCAGCCATACCGAGAAGCGATCCAGTTCTGGCCCCCACGTCCCGGGGGATCGTGCTGGGGACTGATAGTTGGGGTGACCGAGTTCGCTCGCTCCGAGGTCCTCGAGACCGGGAACGTACATACCGTCGTAGTCAACGAGTCTTAGTCGACCATCAGTTGCCACGAGGAGATTTCCGTGTTGTAGGTCACCGTGCGCAATCCCGCGCTGCGAGAGGTCACGTGCAACTGCAGCGAACTCACCGGCGAGCCTCGCGATCGCACCCTGCCGCCAGAGGTTCTTCTCAACATAGGGGAGGAAGGCCGTTGCTTCCATCCACTCCATCTTTACGACCGGATAGCGCTGCCCACCGCAGAGGATGCCTTCGGGCAAGTATTCGAACGGCACAGCCCATGGTGGGCTCGGCTTCGCGTGCTGCAAGCAAGAGCTGATACGTCCGTAACGCACGTGCTGGTCCGCAACGTGGCGCGTAAAGCACTTGACAGCCCACTTCCTGCCGTCTACTCCCGCAATCGTGAACACGGATGCGAAGTTGCCGCTGATTGCCTTGGGCAAGCCCATCGCATCTAAGGTGGGACTGCCGCAGGTCAGGTTGGCGTCATCGAAGCATCTCCTCGTGTTGAAGAGTGCTTCGCGGTAGTCTGCTCCCGTCGGATATCTGATTGGCATCACTCCGCCTAGTACATGTCCAGTCGGACAAGAGTGACGTCGTCGTCTCTTAGGCAACCGTTGTCCCGGTTGAGATCGATCCATGTTTGGAAGTCGATCACATCCGTGGAGCCAAGGTCGCGAAGTGTTCCCCATGGGCTCCCACCGGAGTCGACGGCAGCAAGAAACCAACCTGCAAGAGCGTCGGTCATGACGTAGAAGCTGTCTCCTGGCTGCCAATCGCCCTCGTTCAGCGCAAGGCTCTGGCGGAGCGCCTCGTTATCGGCGAGCCGACTCGGCAACAACGGCGGGTAGCTCGAGAGTTCACAAGCTGCCTCGATCGGGAAGCTGACCCGTAACGCTTCATCTCGCACTTGGAAGAGGCAAGAGTCTCCGAGTGCAGCGGCACGCCACACCCCCCCTGTGACGGCGCTCTTGACCTCAAGGGTGATCAAGGTGCTGAAGGCCCCTCGAGCCAAACCTGGCTCCTCATACCACTGAATCGGGACCCCTCGTTGCTCCCTGTCCCGAATATACCAATCGACGTATCGCACCCACCCCTCAGTGGCTGCTTGATAGGCGCGGCTGAAGCCCTGTCTCGACGTAGTCAGAGCACCTGACCTACCGAAGCTGCGGGTCAAGCACGCCGCCCACCTGCCCGCAAGGAGCGATTCACTCGCGCCATCAGCGACGACAAGCCGAATTCTTGCTTCGGACACTTCTCCGGAGCGATCGCCACTAGGGCTCACCCATGCGTTGTCTTCGCACTCTTCAGGTGAGCACCCTCGCTTCGGAGCCTGGAACACGCTCACATAAGCCCACATTGGCGTGTTAGCGAAGGTCCGAGGCCCTCGTGCCGATGTCCAGGAACTGGACGATGGAGGTCATGTCAGCGTTGAAGACGAAGCCTCGACTCGCCTCGGAAATTGTCATTCCCTGCAGGCGCGCATAGGTCTGCATTCCCTCCGGGAGGGTACTCGAGAGATTGAAGAGGCTCTTTGCAAAGGCATTCGGCAGCGATGTGGCGCTTGAGGGAAAAATGATCGGGTTCGCAGCGTCAGCAGATACGTGCAAATTGAACAGGAGGACGTTACCGTCAGTGCTCGCCAACTGGCGGATCGCATCGCCTACGAAGTTCGGATCGCCGTCGGTGGACTCTCCGTCAGTGAGATTCAGTACGACGGGAGGAAAGCAAGATCGGTGCTCGGCGAGCCAGTTCGACAGAATTGACTGAACCTGCGTCAGCGCCGCGGACATCGGCGTTCCGTTGTTAGCAACTGGGTCCACCCAGACCGGGAACTTGACTTCTTGATCAACGAGACCCCCGGCGCCGTCGGGGACCTTCTTAGTACGTGCCTCGAGTCGAGCAGGCGATGAGGCTAACTCGCTCAGCGGAACGAGTTCGCGAGCCGCCAGTGGCCCGCCGAGTGCGGGCCCAACAGTCGCGCCATATCCAATCACGGCAACGTAGAAATAATCCCGAACACCCTCCTCCTTGGCACACTTGATCGCCAATTCAGAAAGCAGACGATTCAACGCGTCGGCGACAACGTCACACTTTCGTTGCGCAGCTTCACCACCGATCTGGTCCTGCATGGATGCTGACTGGTCGATGAGAAACACGAAGCAGGTTGGATTGGACCGGCTGATCTCCGCGGCGTACATGCGAACCCCTTCGTTCTCGGCTCGACGGCAAGTCTTGCACGTGCTGCAGGACGTTTCTTGTCCAGTTGATCTAGGAGGCCGCGCGGATAGCTGACAAGCCTGTGACCAGGAAAAATAGGTCGATGAGCCAGTAGTCGACCATCCACCGGTCGTGGTCGTGGCCCCGAGAGAGCCAGGGTGCTTCACCCAACCACCGACGACCAAGTGGAGGTCCCCCTCATCATGCGCGCGTTCACCCTGAAGTGGTAGTTGCCGTCTGGGCTCCCTGCGAGCCGCTGTTGCCCGTTCCCCTCGACACCCATCCCCTGGGCTGTCATCGTCCGAGATCCTCGGACCGGGTCTGCTTCGAGGTGATGCTCGTGCGCCTGGTGACGGGATGCAGTTGGGAGGACGCCGAGCATCTCTGCGCGAAGAAGGTGTCGGACACGACGGCTCGGGCACGGCGCGACGAGTGGCTGGCCGCAGACGTGTTCGACAAGCTCTGCACCGAGGCGCTGGCGGCCTACGACAAGATCATCGGGCTCGTCCCAGACGACGTCGCAGTCGACGCCAGCTTGCACAAGAGTCCTTGTGGGGGCGAGGGAACCGGGAAGAACCCGACCGACAGAGGCAAGCTCGGGTGAGTGGTCGATCCTCGCGGGCCGCGAGGGGATCCCCTTCGGCGTGGCGACCGACGGGGCCAACCGCAACGACTCGGTGATGCTCGCACCGACTGTTGAACGAGGAAGAGTTCCCCAACTACCAACCGATGTTCGACAACGCCCGCAAGATCCGCGACTTGGTCAGGCAGATCCACGAGCTGAGCCTCGAACTGTTGGAGCCGCCCACGGTCGGCCCGAAGCCGAAGGTTCCCGTGGCGGCCAAGGCGGCTTCACCTAGGACCAGCAACCGACCCCCCAGGGGCCCCAGGGCTGCCAAACGTCACGGGTAGTCCAGAAGGCTCACGAGTACGAAATTCGAGATACCTTGGAAGTGAGGATGGAGTCATTGACCAGCCATCGGGCAAGAATCCAGGACTCCTGACATGGTGGAGGGTTAGTGGAGGAAAACCCTTGTAGGACAAGGGCAAATCCACCACCTGTGGTCTTGAGCGTGAGAGAATTGGATCGTGAAGGCCACCGAGGTTCTCGCAGGTGCGGGGATGGTGGACGTGCGCTCCGGACAGCCGCTTCCGCTGCGCCCTGC
>JAKBTL010000134.1 GCA_021844425.1 Actinomycetes bacterium
GTGGCCGTGCGTTCGAGCGGCAGCTTCAACATCAAGACGAAAGGAGCCACCGTGCAAGGCATCAGCCACCGCCACTGCACGCTCTTGCAGCGAGGGGACGGCTGGGAGTACGGGCACCGGGAGGAGGTTCGGGCCTCCGGCCCGAGTGGCCCGAGTGGGACCATCCCTCCCAGGGCTCGAACCGTGGGTTTCTCGTCCCACACCGATTCTCCATGACCGTCGTCGACACCGATGTGGTCGTCTTCACGCTCAACGGGAACGAGGTCACCGTCAGCGCGGACCACCCTCACCTGCTCTCCGCGCTGCGCGAGGAGCTCGACGTCACCTCCCCGAAGGACGGCTGCTCGCCCTCAGGGCAGTGCGGGTGCTGCACGGTCATGATCGACGGCAAGGTCCAGGTCTCGTGCCAATACCCGGTCGCCAAGGCTGCCGGACGAGAGGTCGTCACGCTCGAGGGCCTCCCCGACGACGAGCGCACACGCTACGCGTCGGCGTTCGCGGCGCACGGCGGCCTGCAGTGCGGGTTCTGCATCCCCGGCATCGTGCTGCGAGCCAAGGCCCAGATCGACAAGAAGGGTGCCCAGCTCAGCCGGGAGGACATGTCCCGGCACCTCGGGGCGCACCTGTGCCGGTGCACGGGGTACGTGAAGATCCTCGACGCGATCGAGGCGGTCGCGACCGGCGCCGCGTGCGAGGCCGTCCCGTCCGGCGGCGTCGGCTCCTCGGGGCCCAAGTACGAGGCGCACCGGCTCGCGCTGGGCGACCGCCGCTACGTCGACGACATACGTGTGCAGGGGATGCTCCACGCGGCGCTGCGCTTCACCGACCACGCCCGGGCGGACGTCGTGCGCATCGACACGTCCGCGGCTGCCGCGGCACCCGGCGTCGTCGCCGTCCTCACCGCTGCGGACGTGGCGGGAGAGCTGCGCGTCGGCATCATCGAGCGAGACTGGCCTGTCATGATCCCCGTCGGCGGGCGGACCTCGTACGCGGGGGACGTCCTCGCCGTCGTGGTGGCCGAGACGCGGCGCCAGGCGCGCGCGGCAGCGGAGCTCGTCGACGTCGCCTACGACGTGCTCCAGCCGCTCACCGACGCGCGTGCCGCATTGGAGTCCGAGGAGATCGCGGTCTGGGGCACGGACTCGAACGTGCTGTCGGTCACCGCGTACGCGCGCGGCGACGTCGACGCGGCCCTGGCGTCGAGCGCCCACAGGGTCCACGAGGTGTTCGAGACCCAGCGCGTCGAGCACGCGTTCTTGGAGCCCGAATCGACGCTCGCGGTGCCCCGGGACGACGGCGGGCTCCACGTGTACTCGGGCGGCCAGGGCGTGTGGGACGACCGCGACCAGATCGCCGCCTGCCTCGGCGTCGACCGCGACGAGGTGAGCGTCGAGCTCGTGTCGAATGGCGGTGCCTTCGGCGGCAAGGAAGACCTGTCGAACCAGGCGCATGCCGCGCTCGCCGCCTGGCTCCTGCGCCGGCCGGTCAAGTGCACGCTGTCGCGCGAGGAGAGCTTCCGCATGCACGCCAAGCGGCACCCCATCCGCCTCGAATACTGGGCGGGCTGCGACGCAGAGGGCCACCTCCTCGCGCTGCGCGCCCGGATGGTGGGCGACTCGGGCGCCTACGCGAGCGTCGGCATGAAGGTCCTCGAGCGTGCGGCGGGGCACGCGACCGGTCCCTACCGTGTCGGCGCGGTCGACGTGGAGTCGGTCGCGGTGCGCACGAACAACCCGGTGTGCGGGGCGTTCCGCGGCTTCGGGGCCAACCAGGCCCAGTTCGCGATGGAAGGCGTCATGGACCGCCTCGCCGAGCAGGTCGGGATCAGCGGTCTCGAGATGCGGCGGCGCAACGTGATCCATCCCGGCGACGAGTGGGGGCCAGGCCAGATCATGGACGACGGGTGCGCGGGCGCCGAGCGGTGCCTCGAGGCGCTCGCCGAGCGCTACGAGTCGGCGCGCGCAGAGGGCAAGGCCGTCGGGATCGCGCTCGGCCTCAAGAACTCCGGCCTCGGCAACGGCGCGACCGAGGTGACCCGCGCGCTGGTGCGCTTCGAGCCCGACGGAACCGTGGTGGTGCGGCACGGCTGGACCGAGATGGGCCAGGGCGTGCACACGGTCGCACGCCAGGTAGCCGTCGAAGAGCTCGGCGTGGACCCCGAGAAGGTGGTCGTACGGGTGGACACGACCTACGAGCTGGGCGACGGCCAGACGACGGGGAGCCGCGGCACGCTCATGGGCGCCGGCGCGGTGCGCAACGCCTGCCTCGCCGCGAAGGCCGACGGCTGCCGGCCCGGGGTCGACTACGTGGCCGACTACCGGGTCGACTGGACCCAGCACCTCGGCACCGCCGAGCACCCGGTCATCCACTCGGCCTTCGGCTACGCGGCTCAGATGGTCGTCGTGGACCCCGAGACCCTCGCGGTCGAACGGGTCGCCGCCGCCCACGACGTCGGCCGAGCGGTCAACCCGATGCTGTGCACGGGGCAGGTGGAAGGCGCGGTGCACATGGGGCTCGGGTACGCGCTGAGCGAGGACTTCCCAGCCGACGAGCGGGGCTTCCCGACCAAGTCCACCCTGCGCTCGCTCGGCATCCTGCGCGCGAAGGACGTCCCGCCGATCGAGGTCGTCCTCGTCGAGGTCCCCCAGCCACGCGCCCCCTACGGCATCAAAGGGGCCGGAGAGATCGGGCTCGTGCCGACCGCCGGGGCCGTCGCGGCCGCGCTGCACGCCGCAGACGGGGTGTGGCGCTCGACGCTGCCGATGCTCGCCGGGCGCGACGCCGGGCGCGACGCCGGGCGCGACGCCGGGCGCGACGCCGGCATGGACTGAGCTCGGTTGAGCCAGCGAGAGGAGGCCAGAGCGTGACGACGCGCGTGGCGCTGTACCTGCAAGACGCCCACTCCATCCGTGACGGGATGGAGTTCGCGGCCTACGCGGAGGAGCGAGGGTTCGACGCCGTGTGGCAGGCCGAGAGCCGGCTCGTGCGCGAGGCCACCGTACCGCTCGCGGCGTACGCGGCGCGCACCGAGCGCATCGGGCTCGGCTCGGGGGTCTCGGACATCTGGTCGCGCAACCCGGCCCGCCTCGCGGCGACGTTCTCGACGCTCGACGACCTCGCGCCCGGGCGCGTGCGGTGCGGTCTCGGGGCGTGGTGGGACCCGCTCGCCGCCAAGGTGGGCATCGAGCGCCGGCACCCGCTCGGCGCCATGCGCGAGGTGGTGACCGCTGTGCGCGCCCTGCTCGCCAACGAGACCGTCACCTTCCACGGGGAGTGGGTGCACCTCACAGGGGTGGAGCTCGACTACGTCTACCAGGAGCGCCGTCCGAAGGACGTGCCCCTCTACATCGGCGCGACGGGCGACAAGATGCTCGAGCTCGCCGGCGAGATCGCCGACGGCGTCGTGCTCAACTACCTCGTCTCCCCCGACTACAACGAGCGAGCGCTCGAGCACCTCGACGCCGGCCTGGCTCGCTCCGGACGCTCCCTCGACGACCTCGACCGGCCCCAGCTCGTGGTGTGCTCCGTGCACGAGGACGAGCGGTCCGCCCTGGACATGGCCCGGCTCATGGTCACCCAGTACCTCGGGCAGCAGCCGCACCTCATGCGCGCGTCGGGCGTCCCCCAGTCGCTGCTCGACGCCGTCGGCGAGGTGCTCACCTGGCCCGCCACCCACGAGCAGGTCGAGGCCGCGTCGAGGCTCGTCCCCGACGAGGTGGTCAGGATGCTCACCGCCTCGGGCACCGCAGACCAGGCGCGCGCGCGGGTCGCCGACTACGTCGCCGGCGGCTGCACCTGCCCGATCCTCTACCCCTTGGGCGACGTCCGGGCCATGATCGACGCGTTCGCGGGGTGGTCCGCGTGAGCTCGGCGCAGGCGGTCGCCCCGGCGACCGGCACCGAGTTCGCCGCGGTGGTGAACCCCCTGGCCGGTCCGGTGCCCCGCGTCGAGGTGCCCACGGCCGAGGTCCTCGCCTTCCATCGCCGCCTGCCCGGCTACGAGCCGACGCCGCTCCTGTCCGTACCGGCTCTGGCCGAGCGCCTCGGGGTCGCCTCGCTGCTCGTGAAGGCCGAGTCGTCGCGCTTCGGCCTCCCGGCGTTCAAGATGCTCGGTGCCTCCTGGGCCGTCTACAAGGCGCTGCGCGAGCGGCTCGGAGCGGACCCTGAGCCCTGGCACGACGTCGACGAGCTGGCGGAGCGGCTCTCGCCTCTGCGCCCGTTCACGCTCGTGGCGGCGACCGACGGCAACCACGGGAGGGCAGTCGCGCGGATGGCACGCCTCGTCGGGCTCGGCGCCCGGATCTTCGTCCCTGCCGGGACGACCGATGCGCGCATCGCCGGGATCGCCAGCGAGGGCGCCGAGGTGATCGTGGTCCCCGGCAACTACGACACTGCGGTGGCACGCTCGGCGGAGGAGGAAGGCCCCCGGTCGGCCGTGATCTCCGACACGAGCTGGCCTGGCTACAGCGAGGTGCCGCGCTGGGTGACCGAGGGCTACTCGACGATGTTCGCCGAGATCGACAGCTCCCTCGCCGCCGCCGGGCGGCGCCAGCCCGACGCCGTCGTCGTCCCCATCGGCGTGGGAGCACTCGCAGCTGCGGCAGTTGAGCACGCCCAGCGCCACGGCAGCCGCGGGGCGCTGGTCGGCGTGGAGCCCACGGACGCCGCGTGCGCCACCGCGTCGGCGCTCGCGGGCGAGCTCGTGACCCTCCGAGGCGAGCAGCACTCGATCATGGCCGGGCTCAACTGCGGGACCCCCTCCCCGGTCGCCTGGCCGCTCGTCTCACGCGGGATGACCGGGTTCCTCACCATCGGCGACGAGTGGGCGCGCCGGGCCGTGCGGGAGCTCGCAGCGGTGGGCGTCGAAGCGGGCGAGACGGGCGCGGCGGCGCTCGGCGGGCTCGACGCGCTGCGCGACCGCGGCGGCGCCGAAGCGCTCGAACGCGTCTTCGGCCCGACGGCCGACGTCTTGGTGCTCGTCACCGAGGGGGCGAGCGACCTGGGCGCCTGGCGCCGGATCCTCGGCGTGGAGGTGGTCGGGACACCCGGCGGCGGGGTCCCGTAGGCAGCGCAGCCGGCAGCGTGCTCGGTCCGCTAGAGCTTGGTCACCCGGACCGCCTCCATGCGGCCGAGGTGGCCGGCTACCACGTCGAAGGCGACGCGCCTGCCGACGTCGACGCTGCGCGTGCCGTCCGCGATCTCGGTGCAGTGGAACGGC
>JAKBTL010000077.1 GCA_021844425.1 Actinomycetes bacterium
GCAGCACCGCGCAGTGCCGGGCCGCGCGGTGCGGCACTGCTCAGCGCGACGCGAGGCTCCCTGTGATCCGGTCGACGATCTGGTCGAGGATCGCGCGCCCCGTGCCGAAGTTCAGCCTGGCGTGCCCGTCTCCACCTGGGCCGAAGATCGGACCTGGGCTCAGCTCCACGCGTGCGCGCGAGCGGAAGTACTCGGCGGCATCTCCGTCGAGCGCGGCCCGCCGGCAGTCGAGCCATGCCAGGTACGTCGCGTCCGGCGACCGCAGCTCGATGCCGGGGAGATCGGCGACGCGTGCCACCAGATGGTCGCGTTGGGCCTGGAGGTGCGCGCGCTGTCGCTCCAGCCAGCCGTCACCGTGCCGCCACGCAGCGAGCGTGGCCTCGACCCCGAGGACGTGGTGGGAGCCGAGCATCTCGGAGGGAAGGCGGTCCCATGCGGCGCGCACGCGCTCGTCGCCGACATGTGCCACCGCCGTGCGCATCCCCCCGAGGTTGAAGGACTTGGTCGCAGACGTGATCGTCACCGTCCGCCGCGCGGCGTCGTCGCCGAGCGAGGCGAACGGGATGTGGTCGTGACCGTCGAAGGTGAGCTCTGCATGCAGCTCGTCGCTCAGCACCACGAGGTCGTATCGGGATGCGATGTCTGCGATCGCTTCGAGCTCGGGGCGAGTGAGCGCGCGGCCGGTCGGGTTGTGGGGGTTCACGAGCAGGAGCAGCTTGACCCCGGCGCCGGCGACGGCACGGTCCAGGCGCTCGGCGTCGAATCCCCAGGTCTCCCCCACCGGCTCCATCGGGCTGAAGACCGGGCGACGGCCCATCGTCTCGAGCGCGTGGAGGAACGGCGGGTAGTTCGGCGCGTGCAGCGCGACCGCGTCCCCGCGGTGCGTGCACAGCTCGGTCACGACCTGCATCGCCTGCACGAGATCGCACGTGCGCCGGACGAGCCCAGGGTCGAGATCCCATCCGTGGCGCTCCGCCATGCGCTCGGCGAACGGCACGGCGAGTGGCTCGTGCGTCCAGTCGGGATAGCCCAGGTCCCCGCGGTCCATCACCGACGCGATCGCCTCGGCGATCGCGGGACACAGATCGAAGTCGGTCTCCGCCACCCAGGCGGGCAGCACGTCGTCGGGGACGTGCCGCCACTTGGTCGCGTGCTTCTGGCGCAGCCGCGCCTCGGACGGCTCGAACTCGCCCGTGCCGCTCATCGGCCGAGGGAGACGTCGAGGCGCCGGACACCGTGGAGGACGGAGGTGTCCTTCCACTCCGGATCGCCGGCGAGCGAGACCTCGCCGTAGCGCGCGAGCAGCGTCTGCAGCGCGATCTGGGCCTCGAGGCGTGCGAGCGGGGCGCCGAGGCAGAAGTGGATCCCCTGGCCGAAGGCGAGGTGCGCACGCGGGGTCCGGCCGACGTCGAGCCGATCCGGATCGGTGTGCGCTGCCGGGTCCCGGTTCGCGGCGCCGAGAAGGAGGAGGACGAACGTCCCGGCCGGCACCTCGACTCCTCCACATGTCGCGTCGGCGAGCGCGCTGCGCATGGTCACCTGCACCGGCGCGTCGAACCGGAGCAGCTCTTCCACCGCGCCCGGGAAGAGACCGGGGTCCTCTCGCAGGCGCCGGAGCTGAGAGGGATGGCGAAGCAGGCTCAGCACCCCCGTCGCGATGAGGCTCGTCGTGGTCTCGTGACCGGCGATCAGGAGCAGGATGCACGTGGCGATCAGCTCGGCCATGGTGAGTGCCTCGTCGCTGCGACCGTCGGGCTGTGCACGAGCGGCCTCCTGCGCGACGACGAGCTCGGACAAAAGGTCGCGGCCCGGCGAGCGGCGTCGCTCCTCGACGAGCGCGAGCAGATAGGCGGCGAACTCGTCTCGAGCACGGGCCTGCGCCCCACGCTCGGCCTCGGTCACCAAGAAGGCGGGGTCGAGGCCCTTGGCGAGCGCATGCGACCAGCCGACGAGCGTGTCGCGGTCTGCTGGGGGAACTCCGAGGAGCTCGCTGATCACGCCGACGGGCAACGGCGACGCCAGCACCTCGACGATGTCCACGGTCTCGCGCTCCCCGATGCACCCCAGGAGCTCGTCGGTGAGCGCCTGGATCCGCGGGCGCAGTGCGTCGACGTGTCGCGGGGTGAACGACCGGGAGACGAGCCGGCGAAGCCGTGTGTGATCTGGCGGGTTCAGCCCGAGAAACGAGCGAACGGGCGGCGGCTCGAGGTCGCCGTCACCGCCCCACGCCCCGACGCGCCGACGACGGCGCTCGACGAGCTCATCCCCTTCGGCGTGGCCGAACCGCGGATCTCGGAGCACCGCCGCGCAGTCGTGATGGCGGCTGAGCACCAGCAGGCCCGTCATCGGCTGCCAGACCGGCATCGTCGCGCGCAGCCGCGCGTACACGGGGTACGGGTCGGCCCGAGCCTCCGGTCCGAAGAGGTCTGCGAGGCCGGTGATCCGAGCCGGGCGCGTCATCGGGTCATCCGAGGTGCGCCAGCAGGTGCAGCTCGGGGAACGGCTCGTCGGGACCCGGGGCCTCACCGCTGTCGGCAAACCCCTGTCGCTCGTAGAGCGCCAGCGCGTGACGGTTGCCCTCCCTCACGTCGAGCGCCACCCGTTGGGCTCCCTGGCGGCGCGCCCAGCACAGGACTGCGCGGACGAGCGCATCGCCGACGCCCTTTCCCCTCTCCTCCGGCGCGACCCACATCGAGATGAGCTCGGACTCGCCGTCGACCGGTCCCGTCGCACTCACCATTCCGCCGACACGCCCGTCGATCTCGGCGAACAGGTTCAGCTCCACCTCCTCGAGCCGTGCGCGCCATCGATCTTCACGATCCCCCTCTCCGCTCCACTCCTCGAGCGTCGAGCAGAACGCGTCCGGGGCCTCGGCGAGGGCGGCGAGGCGCATGGCGCGCCACTCCTGCCAGTCGTCGCTCCGCAGCTGGCGCACCGAGATCACCGGGTCCATCACGCGGGATCGCCGGCGCGCCCGTAGTCGTCGTCCAGGCGCTCGATGTCGTCCTCGCCGAAGTAGTCGCCGACCTGCACCTCCACGAACGTGAGCACGTCCTCTCCGACATTGGCGATCCGGTGGGCGGCACCTCTTGGGACGTCGACGGCGTCACCGGGGCCGATGCGCTCGTGACCGTCGTCGATCGTCACCTCGGCGGTCCCCTGCACGACGAACCAGTGCTCGGCTCGGCGCCCGTGGCGCTGGGAGCTGAGGCGGGAGCCGGGCGCGACGTCGATGCGCTTCACCTTGTGGGTGGGCGCGTCCTCGAGGACGGTGAACGCACCCCAAGGACGCTCGTCGCGCTCGCGCTCGCCGGTCACGCCCCCCATGTTGCCCGGTTCCTCACGGTCCGTCGTGCCGCCCCGCAAAGGTCAGATCCCGGATGCTCCGGCTGCATAGGACCCCGCCGCACGTCGCGACCGCCCATGCGGCTCCGAACGCCAGCACGTCGCGAATGCCAAACGCTCCGGCGAGCGGTCCCGCGATGGCGTAGCCGACGGGGACGAACGCAAGCGAGCCGAACCAGTCGTAGGAGCTGACCCGAGAGAGCGCGGCGTTCGGGATCTCGCGCTGCAGGCTCGTCTCCCAGAACGTGCCGAAGACCGCGATCCCGACGCCGGCGATCCCGGAGCCGACGGCGATGAAGGGCGTGGCGACGGGCACGGCGAGCAGCGAGAGCGGCAGCGCGAACACCGCCGCACCCAAGGTCGCGACGACGAGGGGGCGCCGGGGGCGGAGCCTGGCCGCCGCGAACCCGCCGAGGACCGCACCGACCCCGAACGCCGACAGGATCGCCCCCCACGCCGTCGCGCCGCCCAGCCGGCGCGCGGCGAGAATCGGACCGAGCACCATCACGGGGGCGAAGCTGAGCGCGTTGAACGTGGCGAACTGGACGACGATGAGCCACACCCAGGTGCGCGAGCGGAACTCGGTCCAGCCCTCGGCGAGCTGGCGGAGCATCGACGTTGCCGGGACCGGCGGCCGCGGCGCGATCCGCAACGCGAGGAGGCACGCGGCGCTCGCGGCGTACGAGGCCGCGTCGATGCCGATCGCCCACCCGGCCCCGGCGAACGCCACGAGCACACCGGCCACCGCGGGGCCGATCACCTGACCTCCCGAGTCGGCGATCCCGCGCAGCGCGTTCGCCGACTGGAGACCCTCCGGGCTCACCATCTCGGGGAACAGGCCGGTCATCGCGGGGTTGAAGAACGCCTGCCCAGCGCCGACGATGCCCGAGAGCACGAGGTAGGCCCACAGCGGCGGCGTCCCGGTGAGGAGCAGCGCCGCGAGGATCCCTTGGCTCGCGGTGCGCAGGACGTCCGCAGAGGCCATCGAGAGCTTGCGCGGCACCCGATCGGCGACGACGCCTCCGATGAGGATGAACGCGACGAGGGGGATCGTCTCGGCGGCGAGCACGTAGCCGACGTCGCTGGTGCGGTGCAGCTTCTCGATGACCGCGAAGGTGAGCGCGACCGGAACCATCGACGAGCCGATGAGCGACGACGCATACCCGAGGAAGAACAGCCGGAAGTTCCGCTCCCCGAGGACGTGGAGCATGCCACCGGCGCGGCGGCTCCCGGCGGACGTGCCGGACACGACGGTACCGTCGACGCCGGACGGGGGCCGCGTCGATCAGGAGACGGCGCGGCCCAAGAACGCGGCCAGCCTGTCGGCGGCGGGCCGGGCGTCGTCGCACGGCTGCGCGTCCCCGAACGGCCCCCCGGGTGCACGGGGCGCGGTCCCCATGCGCTCGCGCGACGCCGCGAGAACCTGCTCCGCCAGCTCTTCGTCGATGTCCGTCGGCTGGCCGGTCGCCCGTGCGAGATCCCAGGCGTGCGTCACCACGTCTGCCGTCCGCATGCCGATCACGACGGAGCCGGGCAGCGAACCGGACCTCATCTCGAAGGGGCGCGTCATGCCGTCAGGGGCGGAGAAGGCGAGCTGCGCGGCCTGCGCCGAGTCGGCGTGCGCCCCGATCAGCGCGGCGGCGCTGTCTGGCGTGGGAGACGCGGCGATCCCTGCCATCCTCTGGTTCCCGGCGATCACGTGACCGACGAGATCTCGTACCCGCCATTCACTGCACGGGGTCTCGGCGTCGAGCTGGTCGTCGCCGACCTGGGACAGCACACGGGCGAAGGCATCCTGTGCTCGCTCGTGCGCGACAAGCGGATCCATGTTCCCTCCTT